>DATDGN010000001.1:0-1530 GCA_036522095.1 Candidatus Cybelea sp.
CCGATACCGTTGTCGACCACGTCAAGCGCCGCGCGGCCGCGCCGCGGACGCGTGAGATCGAGCAACTCCTGCGCAGTGGTGGTGCCCTCCCGTGATTCGGCGATTAGCAGGCTGCGGAAAAACGCCTCTGGTGGGATCGACAACGACGTGATGGAAGTTACGTTGCGGTCACGATGCGAGGCGAGAACACAAAGCAGTCGTCAATGCTGATGCTGATGTCGCCGGAGACGCGGGTCCCGGCGACCCACCCGTTGCGGTCGATCAAGAAGCTGGCGGACGAGGGGCTGGCCCGGTTGTCGCCGACGTTCGACGCGATGTACGCGGCGAACGGCCGACCCTCGATTCCGCCGGAGCGGCTACTGAAGTCGATGCTGCTGATCGCGCTCTACACGGTGCGCAGCGAGCGGCAATTCTGCGAGCAGCTCGATTACAACCTGTTGTTTCGGTGGTTTCTGGACATGGATATGGGGGAACCGAGCTTCGACCCCACGGTGTTCACCAAGAACCGGGACCGGCTGGTGGTGAGCGACGCGGCGGGAGAGTTTTTTCGAGCCGTGGTCATGCAGGCCAAGACGGCGGGGCTGGTGAGCCGCGAGCACTTCAGCGTGGACGGCACGCTGATTGAGGCGTGGGCGAGCCTCAAGAGCTTCAAGAAGAAGGATGGGTCGAGGAAGGACGAGCCTCCGCCGGACGACCCCGGCAATCCAAGCGTCGACTTTCACGGGGAGAAGCGCAGCAACGAGACCCATGAATCGACGACGGATCCGGACGCGAGGCTTGCTCGCAAGTCCGCGGGTACGACTGCGAAGCTGTCGTACTCGGCCCACGCCCTCATCGAGAACCGCAACGGCCTGCTCATCGATTTACAGATGGACCAAGCAGATGGGCACGCCGAGCGACGCTCGGCAGTCGCGATGCTCGACGAGAATCTGCCGGGCAAGTGGCCGATCACGCTCGGTGCCGACAAGGGCTACGACACAAGGGACTTCGTCGCAGCCTGTCGCGAGCGAAACGCCACGCCGCACGTTGCGCAGAACATCCATACGCGTCGCCGGTCGGCCATCGACGCACGCACCACCCGTCAGCCTGGCTACGCGATCAGCCAGCGTTTCCGCAAGCGGATCGAGGAGGTCTTCGGCTGGATGAAGACCGTCGGCAACTTCCGCAAGACCCGCTTCCGCGGCTACGGCGCCAACCAGATCGCCGCGTACATGGTCGGCGCGGCGTACAACCTGCTGCGCGTCGCACGCCTGACCGCGCAGCCCGCGTGACCGACGCGAATGCCATGGTGTAGAGGTGCACGGAGCTCGAGTACCGCGCCGAGGGCTGGCGCAACGCCACTGCCATCAGCACACCCAACACAACGAGTTTCGCGGCGGCGACCCGTCAACGCCGGTTAGCCAACGGCAATGGGCCTGCCTCCACCCCCGGCACTGGCATTTATCCGTAGCCTGCTAGGAGCTCAATCGCAACGACGATCCGCCATTCCGGCGCGCCGAAATGAGGATTGAGGCCTCCCCCGACACCGAT
>DATDGN010000002.1:0-9548 GCA_036522095.1 Candidatus Cybelea sp.
GACGCGTTCCTGGGCCTGCTCCCGACGGGGCTGACGGGGAAGCCCCTCGTACAGCTTCTGCAACCGCTCGACGTACATCAGCCAATGCCGGCGACCCGTCACGCGCGTCGCTTCGCCTTCCGTACCGGGAACGAAGATCTCGCCGACCTCCACGCCCAGCTCGCGCACCGGCCGCTTCGACACCACGATCGTCAGCGGCGCCACCGTGCCGCGCGCCCAGCACGCGAAGTCATACAGATTGAACGGCATCCACAGCGGGAAGTCCACGATCTCCGGCGGCAGCGACGGCACGCCCGACCACGGGTACGCGCCGAACAACGCCAGCCAGATCTTGGTGAAAACGCGCGCGTTCGTCGCGCCGCCCAGGCGGTGGATTACCTGGAGCGTCTTGCGCATCGGATCGCCGCTTGCGTCGACGCCCAGCACCTTCAGCGCCACATACGCCTCGATCGTCGTGCTCAGGTCCGCCGGTCCGTCGTAGTACAGCGCCCACGAGCCGTCCTCACGCTGATTGCGCAGGATGTGCGCGATCGCTCCCGAGCGCAGATCGCCGAGGGGCAAACCGAGAAACCGGCAGAGCAACACGTGCTCCGCCGTCATCGTCACGTTCGTCTCCAGCTCGCCGGACCACCAGCCTTCGGTCGACTGCGTCTGCAACAGCCACTCGACGGCGCGCTTTAAAGCAGCCCGCGTCGGATCGCCGGGATTCTCCCGCGCGACCGCTCGTCGCTCCATGTTTGGGGCCGGACGCTTCTGAGCGGCAAGCAGGTGCTCCGCGGCGGCAGTTCCGCTGCGGACGGCCGACTCCATCGTGTCGGGCCAGCCCGTGTCGGTCCACGAGCCGGCGATCGCGAGCGCCGGATGCGACGTTCGGTTCGGCGTGCGCTGCGCGCCGATGCGCGGCAGCCACGTGGCCTCCGGGTTGCGCGTGACCGCGCTCCGGACCAGCTTCGCGTGTGCCAGCGCGGGAACGAACGCCTGCGCCTCGCGCCATGCGAGGGCCTCGAGGTTCGCGGTCGGAACGCGCAGATAGTCCTCCGCCGCGCTGAAGCTGCAGCAGCAGTAGCCCGGCGTCTTTTCGAAGATCCACTGCAGCGGCGAGTCGAGCGCCGCTGCGAAATCGAATTCGATGCTGCCCGCGTCGTGCCACAGATGCACGTCGATGATCGGATACGGATCGTACGCGTCGAGGCCCGCGATCCCGTGGTCTTCCAGCTCGCCCAACAGGCTGCGGACCTGGCGCGGGGGCACCGCCAGGACGACGGCGTCGAATTGTGCCGTGCCGCCCTTCGACAGGCTCAGGGTGACACCGTGGTTGGCCGGCTCGACGGACGCCACGGACGCCGACGTATGGACTGCGTCGAGGCGCCGCGCCGCCGCCTGCGCGAGATGCGCGAGCGGCACGGTCGAAAACCCAAAGCGCGCCGCCGACGCGTCGTGCAGAAACGCCGTCTTCAGCACGAAGAGCGCGTCGCCCGCGCTGACTTTGTCGAACGGTGCGTTCAGCGCCGGAATGAAGAACGGATCCCAGAAGGCACGCCGTTCCCCGGCGCCTTGTTTGTTGCGCTGCAGCCAGCAGTCGAACGACTCGGGCGTTTTCGCAACGTTATCCTTCGACAAACTCACGCTGACAAGGGAGTTGGCGATGCGGAGCTTTTCGCAGGGCGTGAGGTGCGGATAGGTCGCGAAGGAGGGCAGCAGATGAAGCGGCGCCGGTAAGGGCGCCGCGCGCAGGTGTCCGGTCTTGCCGTCGCGCGACAGAACGCGCGCGTCGAAGCTCCCCTGCAATCGCAGCTTGTCCTCCATTCCGACGGATCGCGCGAACCGGATGAACTCGGTGCAGCACGCCAAAAACACGTGCTGTCCGTTGTCGACTTCGACCCCGTCGATCTCGAAGGACGTGGCGCGTCCGCCCAGCAGACGGCTTCGCTCGAATAGCTCCACGTGCGCGCCGGCATCCTTCAGGCGCAGGGCCGCCGCCAGTCCGGCGAGCCCCGCCCCGACGACGGCTACGCGCTCGAGAGCCACGACCGCACTACGACGCGCAATTTCTCCGTTTTGGAGAGCGCCGCGCGCGCCCGCAGCGGCAGCCTCGGATCGCGCTCGATCTTCTTGAGGAGCTCCTCGTAAATGCCCGCCATCGTCGCGACGCACGCAGCCGGCCGGCGCGGAATGTGCCGCAGCACCTCGTAGCCCGTCGCGAAATAGCGGCGCGCGCGGGCCACGTGATGCGCGACCAGGCCGTCCCAGCCCGGAAGAGTCTCGCCGTCCGCCAGCGCCGCTTCGGGAATGCCGAAGCGCGCGAGCTCGTCCTGCGGCAGATAGACGCGCTTCATGTCGACCGCGTCTTCGCGCACGTCGCGCAAGATATTGGTGAGCTGAAGCGCGAGGCCGAGATCGTCCGCGCGCTCGAGCGCGACGGGATCGTCGAAGCCGAATATCCGCACGCACATGCGTCCCACTACCGACGCGACCAAATTGCAGTACGCGCGCAGCTCCTCGAACGTCTCGTAGCGCGAACGACTGAAGTCCATCTCGACGCCGTCGACGAGCATCTGCAGCTCGGCCTCCGGGATCGCGTAGCGGTCAACCGCCTCGGAAAGGACCCGCAGGATCGGATCGTCGCCGAAGTCGCGGCGCACGCAGCGCGAGATTCGCTCGCGATGGACCGCCAACCGCGCCGGGAGGTTCTCGATGCCGACCGAGTCCGCTTCGTCGTCCACCTGGCGCGCGAAGTTATAGAGCGCGTAGATCGCCATGCGCTCGTGATGGCCGAGAGAGATGAAGCCCCAATAGAAGTTTCCGGCCTCTCGCCTGGCCATGTCGCGATTGAAGCGTTCCGCGCGATGCCGGTCCGAACTCGGCATGGCCCTGGCGAGCAGGGCGCGTTGCAGGTTGATCATTTAAGCGAGCCGGCGTGGAGCAAGGGTCTGTAATGCGGCGCGGACCACAAGAGATACCTTCGTGGAGGCCGAGACGCTCGGCCTGTCATGCTCCGTCTTATACCCCAGCGCCTCGATGGCGTCGCAGATCGCCAATCCGCCCATCCTATATAAGGCCAGCTGCAGGCGCAGGGCGCGGGGCACTCGCCGCTCGAGCGCCACTCCCGAGGCCAGCAAAGCGCGAGCCCGCTCGACCATCGCGCGGGCGGCCCCGGACGTCCCGCCCGCCGCAACGTCGCTTTCGACGAGGTAGCGCCGGCCGATCGCATCGTCGCGGCTGACGTCCTGAGCGTGGTTGGCCAGCTGCAGCCCGATGCACACGTCGTCGGAGAGGCGTTCCGCCTCGCCGTCGCGCACGCCGAACACGCTCAACACCATGCGACCCACCGGCGCCGCCGAGAGCTTGCAGTAGCCGATGAGATCGTCCCAAGTCGGATAGCGTTTGACGAACTGATCCTGCTCGTTGGCGGCGATCAGATCGACAAACGGCTGCGCCCGCATCGCGTGCCGCTCGATCGTATCGGCGAGCGCGAACAGCACCGGATGCACCGGCTGCGTGCCGGCAAACAGCGCCTCGACCTCGCCGCGCCAGCGCTCGAGGCGGGGCAGCGCGTCGCCGTCGCGGCTCTCGTCGCCGAGATCGTCGGTCGTGCGGCAGAACGCGTAGATCCGCGCGAGATCGCGGCGAGTGCGCGCATCCACGAAGCGCGACGCCACGCTGAAATTCTCGTAGTGCCGGCGCGTGAGGGACCGGCAGTAAAGATCTGCCGCCTCGAGGTTGAGGTTCACTGACGAGCGTCGAGCGTCGAAACGGGATACGAAAAGAGGCCGGGATCGCAGGTCATCAAGCCCACTCCCTCAACCAACGCCTGCGCGACGAGAATTCGATCGAACGGATCGCGGTGGCGGTCGGGAAGATTTGTAAGCGCGAAAACGTGGTCTAGCGATAGTTGCAGCAGCGTCGTGCGGCTGACCGGAAGAAATCGTCGCACGAAGGTTTGCACGTCGAGCGGAAGCTTCAGCTTACCGCGTCCAATTTTGATCACCATCTCCCAGATGCTGACAATCGAAAGGTACAGGGAGGTATGCGGGTCGCTCAACGCGGCGCGGGTGTGCTCGCCAAGCCGATCCGGTTCCAGCCCCATCCAAATCCAGACTCGCGTATCGAGCAGGTACCTCACTCAACGTACTCACTGAACTCTTCTGGAAGATAGCTGTCGAAATCGTCCGCGATCCAGAAGGACCCGACGCCGCGCGCGAAACCCAGGGGACGCACCGCGGTATCGTTAGCCGGCACAAGTCGTGCGACTGGGCGCCCCGCTTTCGCAATCACGACCTCTTCTCCGCCCTCGACCTCCTTCAAAAGCGCGGAAAAGTGCGTCTTGGCCTCATGCACGTTCACGCTTTTCATGCCATTAGTCTACCGGACTAAGTCCCCCTGGTCAACCACTCCTCCAGTTGGACCTTCGACTTCGCTCGCTCCGCTCAGGGTGACTAGGCGGGTGGTGCGCAATTCCGTGAGGGTGCGCGCGGCGACGCAGAACATCGTGATGCGCAGCGTCTCGATCAGCTCGTTAGCCAGCGAGTCCGCTTCGTCGAGCCCGCGATCCGCGGCACGCAAGAACGGCGCGGCGATGCCGGCGAGGTCGGCGCCGAGCGCGACGGCCTTCGCGACGTCGAGACCCGTGCGAATTCCGCCGCTCGCGAAGAGCATCTCCGACGGCGCGACGCGCCGCGCTTCGATCAGGCAGCGTGCGGTTGGAATCCCCCAGCCGGCGAAGGCCGCGGCGACCCGCGCGCGCCACGGCTCGCCGATGCGATGGCGCTCGACCTCGCTCCATGACGTGCCGCCCGCGCCCGCGAGATCGACCGCGGTGACCCCCGCGTCGAACAGCCGGCGAACGTCGCCCGCCGCGATTCCCCAGCCGACTTCCTTGACCACGATCGGAAACTCCGCTTCGGCGCACAGATCGCCGACTCGGCGCAACAAGCCGCGGAAGCAGGTGTCGCCCTCCGGCTGCAACGCCTCCTGCAACGGATTGAGGTGCAACACCAGAGCGTCGGCGTTCAAAGACTCCACGAGACGGCGGCATTGCGCGACCGAATATCCCTTGTTCAGCTGCACGGCCCCAAGATTGGCGAACAACAGAACGTCCGGCGCCGACGCGCGGACGTCGAAGGTCGCGAGCGACTCGGGCGACTCGATCAGCGCGCGTCCCGAGCCAAGCCCCATCGCGAGCCTGCGGCGCTGCGCGACGGCCGCCAGCGTTGCGTTGATCGCGCGCGCGGCGGGCGTGCCGCCGGTCATGCACGAGACGAGCAGCGGCGCCGCCAGATGCCGTCCGAAGATTTCGCATGCCGGATCGACCTCGTCGAAGTCGATCTCCGGGAGCGCGCGATGCTCGAATGCGAATGCGTCGAAGCCGTTGCCGACGCCTTTCGCGGCCACGTCGCGCTCGAGGTTGATCCGCAGGTGCTCCGCCTTGCGCGAAGGCGTCGCGTCTTCAGGCCGCGCGTTGGGCAACGTAGACGGCAACTTCCTCGAAGGCCTGCAGGTGCTCCGGCGCCGCGTGACTGCGGAGCGCCGCGACGGCCCGCCGGCCGAACCGTTGCGCGAGCTGCGCGTCGCCGGCCGCCGCGGACTTCCCGATCAGCCTGCCGGCGCGAGCGAACGTTTGCGCGACCTCCTCATCCGCGCCGCCGACGACCGCCCCCGCGCGCAGCGCCGCTCCGGTCAGGACGCAGTGCGCGGCGACACCGTCGTCCGGCAGCTCGATCGCCGCCAGCACGGCCTCACCGACGAGGCGGGCGGCCCGCAGGCGGCGCTGCGGCTGCCGCACGTCGCTGGCCAGCGTGCGGAACGCGAGGGCAAAGAGCGCATCGCCGGCGTTAAGGCTCTGCCCCAGGCCCCAGCGCGCGACGGTTGGGGCCGACCCGTCGGCGAGCTCGCCGTGCAGCACCATAAAGCGGTCGAACAAGGCGAACGCCGCCGCCACCGGCAGCGCGTCGGCTACGTCGGCGGCGTTTGCGGCACAGGCCCACAACACGAGCGACGGTCTCACCGGGTCGCGCGCGTTGTGCAGCGGCAGCCGCTCGGCGATGATCCGCCCCGCGACCGCCTCGAACGAAAAATCGAGCCCACGGAGGTACCATGCAACCTTTGCGCGATGTTCGTCCAGGGGAAGCGCACCGGGACGCGAGTCCATTGCGGGCTTTTTGACCGCGCCCCAAAGGGTTGCCTTCCCTGTTGAAGAGTATCGCCAACGCAGGAGATTTGAGGGTGCAGATCGGGTCCAACGAACACAAGGAGCTCTTTTGCCGCTCGTTCGTCGAGTCGCATAAGCCGTACGATCCGCAGGACTGGCCCTGGCCTGAGCTCGACGACATCTCGCTCGCACGCTTGCGCGCGATACCGATCTGGACCCTGGCGCTCGAGGTCGAGATCGGCGCAGGCGTGATGCTCGCGGGCTTCGCCAAGACCGAAGCCGATCCGTTGGTGCGCCAAGCGCTCGAGCTGCAGGGCTACGAGGAAGACCGCCACGGTCGCATCTTGCAGTGCCTGATCGATCGCTACGGCCTGAAGGTGCAACCAAACGTGCCGCACCAGGAGCCAACGCGTGGGGCGTTCATGGACTTCGGCTACAACGAATGCGTCGACTCGGTCGCGGGCTTCGGGATCTTCCGTGTTGCGCGCGACGCGCGCATTCTCCCGGAGGCGCTCACCTCGCTGTTCGTGCGTGTGCTCGTAGAAGAGGCGCGCCACATCGTCTTCTTCGTCAACTGGGTCGCGTGGGACCGTTACCGCCGCGGCCTGCGCGGTGCGGTGATGCAGGCTCTCCCGGCCCTGGTGAGCTACGGCAGCGCGATCGTTCGCCGCATCAAGGGCGGCGCGCAGATGCAGGGCGGCGGCAACGGTGAGCAGGACAACGCACTCGATCTGTTTGACGACGTGCTAAAAAATCTCACGCCGGCGAGCTTTGTGCGCGCCTGCGTCGAGGAGAACGATCGCTATATGGCGGCGTTCGATCCGCGCCTGCTGCGCCCGCGCGTCATCCCGTCGCTGGGGAGGTTCGCGCTCGCGGTGATCGAGACGATCGAGCGCATTCGCGCCGCGTTCCGGCGGCCGGAGCGGCGCTCTACGCCGTCGGGGTAGCATGAATGTAGCCGGCGGGCTCAGGCCTAAAATTTGAAGTAGATAAACGTCGGCGAGATCCCCGGCCAGGTGAGCAGCATGAGCGCCAGCAGCACGCCCGCGAGCGTCGCGACCTGCCCGAACGGGACCAGCTGCGGCCACGCCGGCTCCAACTTCCAGCGATCGAGGATCAGGCGGAGCGCGCCGAAGGCGACGATGCCGGCGGCCAAAACCGCCTGCCAACCGCTCAATAGCGCCGCGCCGGCTCCCCCCGCAAAGAGCTCGCGATACACCTCGAGCGCCGTATCGAAGCTCTGCGCGCGAAACAGCACCCACGCGAGCGTGACGAGCGTGAACGTGACGGCGATGCGCGCGACCAACGCGATCCCGCGCGGCGGCGTACGCTCGTGGCCGATCCCGACGAGCCGCTCGAAGCACAGCATCGCGCCGTGGAAGACGCCCCACGCAACGAACGTCCACTGCGCGCCGTGCCAGAGCCCGCCCAGCAGCATCGTCAGCATGAGGTTGCGCAGGGTGGCCGGCGTGCCGTAGCGACTGCCTCCCAGCGGAATGTAGAGATAGTCGCGCAGCCACGTCGACAGCGTGATGTGCCAGCGGTGCCAGAAGTCCGTGATGCTCGTCGCCAGATACGGCATGTTGAAGTTCTCCGGAAAGACGAAGCCGAGCAGGCGCGCGCAGCCGATCGCGATGTCGCTGTAGCCGGAGAAATCGAAATAGATCTGCATCCCGAACGCGAACATCGCGCTCCACGCGGCCGGCGCTCCCGGATGCGCCCCGATCGCGTCGAAGTAACCGTTGGCCACCGAGGCGAATTGATCCGCGACCGCCATCTTCTTCACCAGGCCGAAACCGGCGCGCGCGAGGCCGTAACTAATATCGTCCGGACCCGGTGGGCGCCACGCGAAGAATTCACCGAAGAACAGACCCGCGCGCACGATCGGCCCCGCCAGCAGCTGCGGGAAGAATGCGAGATACAGCGCGTAGTCCAGCGGCTTGCGCACCGCCGTCATCTTCCCGCGGTAGACGTCCACCAGGTACGAGATGCTTTGAAACGTGTGGAAGCTGATGCCGATCGGGACGAAGAGGTTCACGAGCCACGGATCGCGGTGCATGCCGATCAGCGTTGCGACGGTGCCGCTCGCGAAGTTCGTATACTTGAAGCTGCCCAGGAACGCGAGGTTCGCGGCGACCCCGAGCGCGAGCAACAAGCGTGCGTTGCGGCCCGCGTCGCGCGCACGCTCCAATGCGAGCGCGATCGCGAAGTCGCTGGCCGTCAGGATCCACAGGAACAGGACGTACCACGCGTTCCAGCGCGCGTAGAAATAGTAGCTCGCGACCAGGACGACGTACCAGCGCGCGCGCCGCGGGGCGGCGTAGAACAGCGCGGCCACGATCGCGAAGAACAACCAAAACTCGTAGGACTGAAACGGCAGCGGGATCCCGATGCCCACGGCCGCCGCGAACCAGGACAGGGAGTGATGCGGCCGCCGCGGCGAAACCGCGGTTGCCGCGCCGGGCGCTGTTTGGGCAGGTGGCGTTGCTTTCGCGACCGGAGCGGGCGGATCGGCGAGCGCGCGCGCGACATCGCCGCCGAGCAATCGGCTGAAGCGGAGGCTCCCCGCGCGGTTGAGATGGTCCTCGTCCGCAAACAGCGCCGGTCGCTCCAGCGCGAGATACTTTTCCGCGGGAAGCAACCGCGCATCGTATTCGCGCGCGATGTCCGCGAGCGAGCCGCTGGGCAGCTGCGAGCTCACGCGGTTCACGGGCCGCGTTGGGATGCGCACGAAGATCGTGGGCACGCCCGCCGCCGCGTACCGCGCGACGATCGGCGCGATCCATTGCTCGCGATAAACCGCGTACGACGGGCTCGGCTGAGGAACGTGCAGCACCTGCGTCGCGATCGCGGCGCGCTCGTCGGCCGATACCTGCGGCGGATAGGTGATGGAGCCCGTCGCGAAGTTGACGAGCAGGCCGTCGAGGTTCTCCTCGCGCGGATGCGCGGCCAGCGGATCGTACGTCGTTTGTCCGCGGGCTTCTTCGATCGCGCGCAGACGCGCGAGCGGATCGGCCGCGAACGCCTGGAAATCGTCGCGCAGCTCGGGGCCGCGAAGGAAGAGGTCGATGCCGTGTTCGACGCGCTCGCGCGGATCCGAGAACGATCCGGCCAGCTTGGGGAGATCGCTCAGCCGGGTCTGAAAGACGACATAACGCAGGTCCATCGGGCGATCGTCGCCGTCGAGGCTGCCGATCGCGCTGTCGTCGTCGGCATACGTGTCCACGGCGATGACGACCGCGCGATAGCGGGTCGATGACGGATCGACGGCGCGCAGGAAGAACGGCCAGCAGCGCGGCGTCGTGCCGGGCACTCCCCCGTTGAGAAAGCGCAGCCCTCGCCCGGCCGCCGTCGCCGCGGCCGGATCGAACCCAGAGTAGATGCGCGAATCTCCTAGCAC
>DATDGN010000003.1:0-10818 GCA_036522095.1 Candidatus Cybelea sp.
GGAGTCGTTCGAGAGCGGATCGAGGGCTGGCTCGGATCCGCGTAGATTCTCGATCCGTCCGATCGTCCTACAAAAGCCGCGCAGCTCGAAGAGCGCCGGATCGGACAGCGCTTCGCCCAGCGTGGCGCGTGCGATCGCGCCCGCGGCATCGGGAACCGCGGCGAGCTCGGAGTGCATTGCCTGCAAGGCACTCGCATCGAATGCGGCGGCGACTCGAGCGATGCGCTCCGCACGCGTCTGCGCCGCGTGCTCCTCGCCGGGACGAAACGGCGCCAGCTCGGAGAAGAGCCGATCGCCGTATGCGGAGGCGGGTGCGACGGCTGCGTCGAGCCAGCCGAACGCGAGCACGTCCGCGCTCGCGTCGTCGAGCAGGTGCGACGGCTTCACGCGGCGCGCGCGCCGCGATAGACGTCGAACGCCGGGAGGCCCGTCGCCGCGCCGACCGCTCCGGCAAAGCGCGCCGGTTCGAAGGCGCGCTCCGATCCGATCGACGCGACCGTCGCCGCGATAACGCTCAGCGGCCGGCGGCAGCGTATCTTCAGTTGTTTGAGCGCTAGTTGCGCGGCGCGCCCGCTCAGCGCGACCTGCGTCGGATCGCGCACGACGATCTGGCGCGTCTCTTTGCGGGCGATGAAAGCCGCCGCATCCGTCGGCGTCAGCGCGCCCTCGACGTCAATCCGGGCTTCGTCCGGGTCGAACGCCGGAATGCGCAGCCGCGCGACGAGCGCAGCGGTCTCGGCCACGGTTTCGTCTTTGGTCGGCGCGACCTCCGCACCGGTTGCGACGACGATTGCGCCGGCGCTCCCGGAGACAGCCGCGACGCGATCGACGGCGCCGTCGACGATCGCGACGTCGCTGCGCGACTGCAGCTCGTCGACGACCGCGCGCACGCCCGCGGCCGTCGGCGGTCCGGCGAGCTCGAAGAATCCACCGGCCGCCGCGCGCACGTAGATCACGCCGCCGGCCGCGCTGCGCAGCGGCGAGAGGTTGAGGATCTCCACAGCCGGCGACGACGGCAGCAGAGTGCGCGCCGTCGCGAAGAGCGTCCCCGGCGCAAGCCACAGCGACTGGGCGTCGCGGCCGAGCGACGCGAGCGCGACACGCGCGCCGGCATCCCGCGCCGCAGCGTAGATCGCGCGAACGGTGGTCGTCTTCCCGACGCCGTTTCCGGTCCCGACGACGAAGATCGTGCGGGCACCGACCGACCGCGCGAGGTTCAAAATCTCGACACCGACTCGCACAGACTCCTGGCTTCAGCTATCCGACGTGCAGGGCCTTGAGCGCAGCGAAAAGCACGCCGGTGAGCGCCAACAGGAAGCCGCCGAAGCACGCCGCATAGCGCTCCGCGCGACGTCCGAGCCATCGCCCCAGCGTGAGGCCCAGCGTGGTGGACGCGACGCTCGTGATCGCGATGATCACGAGCGAGATCGGCATCGGGACGCCGATGTAGAGGATCGAGAAGCCGATTCCGAGCGAGTCGAGGCTGATCGCGAGCGACGCCAAGAGCAAACCCTGTCCGCGCGAGAGGTCCAGACGCGACGATTCGCTGAGCTGCGTGCGGCTCTCGCGCACCATGTAGATGCCCAGGCCGAAAAGGGCGGCGAACCCGATGTAGCCCGCGTAATCGCCGATCAGCCTCCCGGCCAGCAGACCCAGGCCGGCGCCGATGATGTTCATCGAGACTTCGGCGCACGCGAACGCGACGCCGATACGGAGCTTGTGGTGCTGGCGCACGCCGCGCACTCCGACGCCGACGCTGACCGCGAAGACGTCCAATGCCAGGGCCACCGCCACGATGAAGACCTTAAGGATGGCGCCGCCCATGAGCACGCTTTGCGCGATGACTTGGTGAAGCTTCCTGCATGAGGCGTGCGCCGTTAGGCCCGATATTTTTCCTCGCGGCAGTTCTGCTGCTCGTGGGCCTCGCGGCTCCGGTCGCCGCGGTGGTCGCCGCCTTGCCGCCCGCCGAGGCAATCCGGACCTTCGCGAGAGTGGGCGGGAGCGCGCTGCGCGTGTCGCTGATCGCGTCGGCGGGCGCGACGCTCGTTGCGACGCTGCTGGGGGTGCCCGCCGGCTACTATCTATCGCGCACCCCGGTGCGGGTTCGCGCCGCGGCTCTGTTTCTGCTGGCTTTGCCGCTCGCGTTTCCGCCGGTGGCATCCGGCCTGATGCTCATCTACCTGCTCGGCACGAACTCGCCGCTGGGCGCATGGCTCTCCGGGCACGGCCTGACGGTGCCCGACTCGCTGCTCGGCGTCGGCATCGCGGAGTTTTTCGTCTCGGGCTCGTTCGTAGCGATCGCCGCTACGGCCGCCTTCGGCGCGATTGACCCGATCCACGCCGATGCGGCGCGCACACTCGGCGCGAGCGAGTGGCGGATCTTCTCGCGCATCGCCTTGCCGGCCGCCGCCGGCAGCATCGGCGCCGGAATCGCGTTCGCGTGGCTGCGCGCGGTCGGCGAATACGGAGCCACCAGCATCGTAGCGTTCCATCCGACCTCGCTGCCGGTTGCGCTCTACGTGGCGCTCTCGGCCTCGGGCGTGCGCGAGGCGCTGGCGCTCTGCTACGGATTCGTGATACTCGCTGCCATCGTGCTCGCGGCTGCCTGGATTTTGCGGCGCGGCGTCGTACACTAGGAGCGTTTTGCTGCAAAAGAACTTCTATTTTCTCGCGCGGCGGTTCGTCGCGGGCGAGACGATCGATTCCGCCGTTGCGGCGGTGCGCAAGCTCAACGCCCGTGGAATGTCGGCGACGCTGGACTTCTTGGGCGAGGACGTCGCCGAGCGCGCAGCGGCCATACGGACGCGCGACGTCTATCTCGAGATGCTCGACGCGATCCGACAGAGCGGTGTCGACTCGAACGTCTCGGTAAAGCTGACGGCGATCGGCCTGCCGGTGGACGAAGACTTCGCCTTCGAGAACCTCCTAGCGATCGTCGAACACGCGCAGCGCAACCCGGACCCGTTCGTGCGCATCGACATGGAGGGATCGTCGGTTCTCGACGCGACGCTGCGAATCTTCGAGCGCGCGTTTGCCCGACACCGGAACGTGGGACCCGTGCTCCAGGCGTATCTCAAGCGCACCGCCGGCGACGTGGAGCGCGCAATCGGGCTCGGCGCGCGCGTTCGGCTCTGCAAGGGTGCGTATAACGAGCCGCCGGAGATCGCTTACAAGAACATGTCCGAGATCCGGACACACTATCACGAGGAGGCGCGCGCACTCCTCGAACGAGGGACGTATCCCGGGATCGCCACGCACGACCGGCGCTTGATCGCGGCGGTCAAGGAGCTTGTGACCGGTGCGGGGATATCGCGCGAGCGGTTCGAGTTCCAGATGCTCTACGGATGCCGGCCCGGCGTGCAACGCGACATCGTGGCCGACCGATGGCGTATGCGCATCTACGTCCCGTTCGGAACGCATTGGGCGGGCTATTTTTATCGTCGCGTGCTCGAGCGGCGCGAGAACGCGCTCTTCGCGCTGTCGTCCATTTTTTCGTCCTGAGCGGAGTCGAAGGGTAACGTGCGGGCCGTCGTTCAGCGCGTCTCGCGGGCGTGCGTTCGCGTCGGCGAAAACACGGTCGGCGAGATCTCTGGCGGTCTGGCAGTGCTCGTCGGGGTCGGCGTCGATGACGAGGCCGGCGACGCCCGCGCGATGGCCGAGAAAATCGCGGGCTTGCGTATCTTTCCCGACGAGCACGGCTTGATGAACCGCTCGATCCAGGATCACGGCGGGGCCGTCTTGCTCGTGTCTCAGTTCACGCTGCACGGCGACGCGAGGCGCGGCCGGCGCCCGTCCTTCGTCGCCGCGGCAAAGGAACCGGAGGCTCGCGCCCTGTACCAGCTCGCTGGTCACACCTTGGAATCCCTGGGCGTTAGGGTTGCGTATGGCGAGTTCGGCGCCCGCATGGACGTCGAGCTGGTCAACGAGGGCCCGGTGACGATCCTCCTCGACACGAAGCGGACGTTCTAGGTCCTTACCAAGCAACCGCTCGCCTTTAAAAACGGAGGCTCTCATCCCGGCTCAACTTTTCGCCCAAACTTTCGACCCCATAGCTGCGTTGTAGTAGGTGGAGAGCAATGCCGCCGCCATTCTTTCGGCGGCTCGAGGAAATAGGTGAACAGAATAATGCCAGGCACAACGGATCAGAACCGACGGAGCGGAGGCATGTCCGTCCGCGAGGCCGGCCAAAAAGGCGGCGAGACCGTAAAGCACAAGTACGGCGCGCAGTTCTACGAGGAGATCGGTCGCAAGGGAGGATTGGCGACCAAACAGGCCCACGGCCATGAGTTTTATGAGCAGATCGGCAAAAAGGGTGGTAAGAAGGGCGGCGAAGCAACGCGCGATCGCTATGGCCCCGACTTCTACGAACGTATCGGACAAAAAGGTGGGCAAAAGGTCAAGCAACTCATTGAAGAGGGCAAGCGCGCCGCAATCGCACAGAAAAAGCGGGCGAGCTAAAACGGCGCGGCTTGGGCTGAGCCTGAGCCTTTTCCTCTTCGCGGCGGTGAGCATCGGCGTGGGCGGTGCGGGGGCATATCCAATGTCTCCAACTCCCATGCCGAAAGCAACTCCGACGCCGTCGCCACAGCCGACGGGAAACGTCCTGCCGTTTGACTCGACGCTGCTGTTCGTGCTGGACGATCCGATCTCATCAAAGGGCGCCAAGGCCGGACAGATCGTTCGCGCGCATCTAAGGAGCGCGCTGATCGTCGGCGGGCTGACCGTCGCACCGGAGGGAACGCCGGAGCAGATCCGGATCGTGGACGCGTCGCCGGCGGACATCGCCGATACCTACGGCTTCGTCGACATCTACTACGAGCCGCTGCCGCTTCCGGACGGCCGAATGCTCCCACTGCGTGCGCCCGTCGCGCGCCTCGAGCCACGCGTTTCGGCGGGACACGAGTCCACCGTCGCGGCCGAAGACACCGTCGGGGACGTCTTCGTGCCGTACTATCCGCTGTGGCAGATCTTCCGCCATGGGAAGAACTTCACGTTGTTATCGGGCTCGGAGCTGCCGGCGCGCACCGAGGCCACGATCTCGGCCCAAGCCAACGGCTCGATCGCGATCGTGACGCCGCGGCCGCTGCCGCCCGGCAACGAGATACCGAACTCGGCGTTTCCCGTGATCCCGATGGCGACGCCGATCGGCGGAACGGCCCGGCCCAACCGCCTTCCGGCGCCTTCGCCGAAGCCTTCGCCCACCCCGACGACGTAGCGCGATGCTTTGGGGACTTGCTCCCCGAAGAAGCGGCCTAGAAAGCGAGGGAACGATCTTGTTCGTTCGGTTAACCTGCGCGTTTGCGATGGTCGCGCTGACGACGGTGGCGGGCTACGCCGCGACGCCGTCCCCCAAGGCCACTCTTTCACCGATACCGCAGGGCACGGAGGTCGCATTCGTCCAGTCGATTCAAAAGGATCTGATTGCCCGTTTCCCCACACCGGCCGACGCCATACGCGCCGGGTACTTCCGCTACGGCAACGAGGATGAAGACGGCGCCATCAGCTACGCGAACCTGCATTGGCAAAGCGGCAACCCCAAAGGGCCGAGCCAGCTCTGGTACGACGTGCACGGCAACCTCCTGGGCGCCGATTTCTCCGTGCTGCAGAGCTCGTCACCCGAGCCGCCTGCGCTGTGGGGCGTCAGCTACCGTCGCTGGGTATCATTCCGCGCGCACGTACACTACATCCTGAACGGACCGAACGGCACCGAGACCTACGGCGCAACGAGCGTCAAGAAGTTCGCCGCCGCGGGCGGCAACATCGACGACCCGCAGCCCGCCGCGATCGTCAAGATGGGCCTCGCGAAGAGCGTCGCCGACGTGAAGCGCGTCTTCGTCTTCCCATCGCTCTGGGACCTCATCGTCTGGATCAAACCGAATCCGCTCGGCGCGTTCGCGGAGAAGAACCCGAATGTCACGCCGAGCGCCAACGCCGCGAAAGACTCCATGTAGCTTCCAGTGTGACCCCGAGCCCGAAGAAGGGTGACGCTGCGAGGCTACGGGTGAGGGCTGGGCGACGCGCCGCCCTTGGTCATGCAGTTGGCTTGGGCCGCCGAGTAGGCGATGTCGACCGCCTTGTCTTCGGAGGAGGCGATCGTGCCGCGCTGCGAGTTGAACTTCAGGTAGCTCTTCACATCCTTGGCGTCGGCGGGCATCCGCATCTCCGCCTGACTGAAGCCGCCGAGCGCGGGGTGGACGCGCGTGATTGGATACGAGAGCATCGCCTGGTACGTGCCCTGAAGGTCGATCGAGAGCTGGCGCTGCTTGTCGTAAGCGGTTTGGAGCTCCTGGGCAGCCTGATGCACCTGCGCGGCCGCCTTCGGATCGGTGGTCAGGCGCGAGCCGTCACGTAGCTGGTTGATCTCCCGCTGGATCTCGTCGAGGGAGGTCATCAGCGCCGTTACCTGCTTGCCCAGCCGGTCGCGCACTTGAAGAAAGCGCTGCTCGTAGTTAGGCTCGTTGAAGAGCGTGTTAATGTCGTCGAGCTGGACGCTCACGCCGTCCAGCGTCCGGTCGTTGCCCAGCATGGGAACGAGCGCCGCGTTGAAGTGATCGGCGAGCGAGTTACAGTACGGTGTCGAGACGACGGTGATGATCGTCTTGAGCGGCGCTGCGGTCGGCGACGGCGCAGGCAGCGTGACGGCGACGAGCGCCGCAAAGAGATTGAAGATCAGCATAACGAGTAACCGAAGTTACTCGTTCGTCCAGTAGTCCTTCAGCGCCTTGCCGCGCGACGGGTGCCGAAGCTTGCGCAGCGCCTTCGCCTCGATTTGACGAATGCGCTCGCGCGTCACGCCGAACTCTTGGCCGACCTCCTCGAGCGTGCGCTGGTGCCCGTCCTCGAGACCGAAGCGCAGCACGAGAACCTTACGCTCGCGCTCGGTGAGGTTTTGCAGCACGTCCTGCATCTTCTCTTTGAGCAGCATGACCGAGGCCGCCTCGGCCGGCGCCACGGCCTCTTGATCTTCTATGAAGTCGCCGAGGTGCGAGTCCTCTTCCTCGCCGATCGGCGTCTCGAGCGAGATCGGCTCCTGCGAGATCTTCATGACCTCGCGCACCTTTTCCGGAGTGAGCGCCATCGCTTCGGCGATCTCCTCGACGGACGGCTCGCGGCCGAGCTCCTGTAAGAGCTGACGCGACACCTTGATCAGGCGATTGATCGTCTCGACCATATGCACTGGGATGCGAATCGTGCGAGCCTGATCGGCCAGCGCGCGTGTGATGGCCTGGCGAATCCACCAGGTGGCATACGTCGAAAACTTATAGCCCTTGCGATAGTCGAACTTCTCGACCGCGCGGATCAGGCCGAGGTTGCCCTCTTGAATCAAGTCGAGAAAGAGCATCCCGCGCCCGACGTACTTCTTCGCGATCGAAACGACGAGCCGGAGATTTGCCTCCGTGAGCTGGCGCTTAGCCTCCTCGCCGCCGTCGACCACCTTCCCGTCGGCGTTGCCGTCGCGGCGCGCCTCGAGTTCGCCGGCCTCGATGCGCATCGCCAGCGACTTCTCCTGTTCCATGGAGAGCAGCGGTACGCGCCCGATCTCTTTGAGATACATGCGAACGGGGTCGTCCAGCGACAGCCCGTCCGGAATCGTCTCGACCTCTTCCTCGCGCTCGGCCTCCGGCTTCTCGTCTTTCTGCTCGTCGACGATCTCGATGCCGGCGCTGGTAATCTCCTCGAAGAACTCGTCGAGCTGTTCGGGGCTGACCTCGTCCAGGACGTCGAAAGTACTGTTGATCTCCTCGTACGTCAGCGAGCCCTGCGTCTTGCCGCGAGCGATGAGCTTCTTCTTCAGCTCCTCGAGCGTCGCCACAGGCGCCGGTTCCGCGACCGTTGCCCCGCCTTTCTTCCGCGCCATCGTTTTCGTCTTCACCTCCTCTCTACGAAGTTTCTCTGTTTCCCGTTTTCGACAATTATCGCTTCAGCTTTGCGACGAGCGCTTCGAACTCTCCCCGCAACTCTTGCGAGACCTCCTGGCCGCCCGCGATCCGATCGTCGATCAGGTCGGACAGCTCTCGGTAACGCCGCCGCTCCTCTTCGAGTTGCAAACGCTCGACCACCCGCTCGAGGTGCGCCCGCCGCTCCTCCGAATCGCCGTACCGCACCGCGGAGCTACGATCGCGCCGGCTCAACTCGGCCAGCACGTCGAGGCTGCCCTGATCCTCGGCGAAGAGTCCGAAGACGTCGGCCGTCGTCGGCATCGAGCCGGAGGCCGCGACGATCCCTTCGTAGATCCGCCGGTAGACCTCATTGCGAAAGCGCGCCGGAGATATGCGATGGCCGTACTCGGCGACCAGCGCGGGCTCTTCGAGCAAAATGCTCAGGACCTCGCGCTCGAAGGAGAGCGGTTCCACCGACGTCGTGGCATGGCGGCTTTCGGACAGGCCCCGCGCGCGCGGCGCGAAGTTTGCGCTGTCGGCGAGGAACCGGCTATTCCGAAGGTCGTCCACGTTCACCTGCAGCCGGGTGGCGACGTAGACGCGCCAGCGGTCCCATTCCTCACGCGGCATTAATCCGCGAATCAGGGCCTCGGCCTTCGGCGCGACCTTAGCCGGGGAATCGAACCCGGCGCGCAGCCGCTCGATTTCGACGTCGATCTTGAACTGGATCGCGGGTTTGGCGCCCTCGAGGACCCGCCGGAACGCTTCCGCGCCTTGGCTCCGAACGAAGCTGTCGGGGTCATCTCCGGGCGGCAGCAGCGCGATGCGAACGGCCGACCCGGTGTGCTCGATGGCTTTAGACGCCACATCGACCGCTTTGGTTGCAGCGGCGCTGCCGGCGGCGTCGCCGTCGAAGCACAGGAAGACGTAGTCGGCATACTTGCGCAATTCGGCCGCTTGCTCCGGGGTAAAAGACGTCCCGAGCGCGGCCACCGCGTTCTCGAAGCCGGCCTGATGCAGCGCGATGCAGTCGAGGTAGCCCTCGACCACGATGATCGTGCGATCGCTCTGCGCCGCTTTGCGCGCGAGATTGAGCGCGAACAGGTGGCGCCCCTTGGTGTGGACCGGCGTCGTCGACGTATTGAGATATTTCGGCTCGGCGTCGCCGAGCGCGCGTCCGCCGAAGGCGATCACCTCGCCGGTCGTCGAGTACGTCGGGATCATGAGGCGGTTGCGATAGAAATCGTAGTAGCCGCGCTGCCCGGCCTTGACCAATCCCGCCCGCGCGGCGACGGCGAGATCGAAACCGTTGCGCTCCAGCTCGGCCGCGAGGCTGCCCCACGATTCCGGCGCGTAGCCCAGCCCGAAGCGCTCGATCGTTTCCACCGAGAAGCCGCGGCGGCCGCAGTACGCGCGCGCCTCCGCGCCGGCGTCGCCCGCCAGCATCCGCGCGAAGTAGGCGGCGGCGACTCGGTTCGCCTCGTAGATCGCCTCGCGCTCGTTGCGCGCCCGGCTTTCGCCCGGGCTCTCGGGTTGCAGCTCGATGCCCGCCTTCGCCGCGAGCATGCGGACGGCGTCGCCGAACCCGGCGCCCTCGAGCTTCTGCACGAACGTAATGACGTCGCCGCCGGCCCCGCAACCGAAACACTTGAAGAACCCGCGATCCGGGTGCACGTGAAACGACGGCGTCTTCTCCGCGTGAAACGGGCACAGCCCGACGAGGTCGTTGCCGCGCTTGCGCAGCGGCACGTACTGCCCGATGAAGTTCGCGATGTCCACGCGGTCGCGGATCTCGCGAAGCGTGCCCTGGTCGTATCTCACCCGCCGCTACCTTCCGCAATCGGATGGAGTTTGCTTGCTGCGCGCGAAAGCGACGGTTGGTGAAACGCATCTTCGACCCGGTGCACCGCTTCATCGAGCTATCCACAGCGGAAGCGGAACTGCTCGACGTGCCGGCGATGCAGCGGCTGCGCCGCCTGCGCCAGCTCGGGCTCGCGTATCTCGCGTTTCCGTCGGCCGAACATTCGCGCTTCAGCCACGCACTGGGAGCGCTCGCCATCGGAACGCGCGCCTACGACGAGCTCGCGCGCCACGCTCCCGACCTGTTCGCAAACGCCGCGGACGCGGCATACCAGCGCCGGCTCGTCCGCGCTTCGCTTCTGCTGCACGACATCGGCCACGGGCCGTTCAGCCACTCGTGCGAGGCGGTGCTCGGAATCCGCCACGAAGCGCGAACCGCTGAGCTGCTCGCGCTGCCGGAGCTCGCGGACCGCGTCGCGGCCCTCGACGTCGACGTGGCCGACGTGCTGGCGCTCATCGTGGGAGATCGCGCCGGTCGATATCCGACGCTGCGCGAGCTCGTGAGCGGACCGAACCTCGACGCGGACCGCATGGACTATCTGCAGCGCGACGCCTACTTCACAGGCGTCGCGAGCGGACGCTACGATGCGGAGCAGTTGATCGCCTCGCTGCGCGCCATCGAGCGCGACGGCGCCGTCGCGATCGGCATCGATCGGCGCGGTATCGTCGCGCTGGAGTCCTTTGTGATGGCGCGCTACATGATGTTCGCATCGGTCTACTTCCACCACACGACGCGGATGTTCGAGCACGTCTTGCACGAAGTGCTGCGCGAGCTGTGGCCGGATCCGCGAGCGCTGGATTCCATCGACGAGTTTCTGCGGTGGGACGACTTTCGAGTCATGGATTCGCTCGACTACGCGAAGAGCTCCGCGGCCAACGCCCTGCGCAACCGCGTACGCGTCTACGCGCTCGCGGCGGAGTTCAACGCAGAGCGCGACCTAACGGCCTTCGAGGCGTGCGAGGCGGCGCTGCGCGCGCGCTTCGGCGAGCGCAACCTGTGGGCCGACTCGCAGTCGCAGCTGCTGCACCGGCTGCCGTTCGGAATCGGTCAGGAGCAGACCGTCTGGGTCGACCGCCC
>DATDGN010000004.1:0-16056 GCA_036522095.1 Candidatus Cybelea sp.
GATTCCCGTAGAGATGATCCGGAAGCACGCGCAGGTCGATCTGCAGGCCGCCCGGGAGCCAGATGCTCGCCTTGGTCGGCCCCTCCGCCAGCACCGCCTCCGCGCGCGGCCACGCGGCGAAGTGCGCGACGACGTCGGCCGCGTGCTGCGACGTGCAAACGACGTCGACGTCGCCGACGGTGGCCTCTTGGCGCCGCAGGCTGCCGGCGAACGCGAGGCGCGCGAGCGGCGGTCCCTGCTCGAGATGCGCCACGACTTGGTGCGCGACTGCCAGCGCCTGCGGCAGCGGCGTGCGCCGCTGCCGGCCTCTGTACGCGAGGATGCCGCGCTTCCAGTTTTCGATCGTCTTGCTTCCGAGACGCGGCACGCCGGCCAGTGCGCCGGACCCGATCGCGGTTTCGAGATCCGCGAGCGACGCGATGCCGTAGTCGGTGAAGAGCATCGCGGCCGTCTTCGTCCCGATGCCGCTCACGCCGAGCACCTCCATGAGCGAGGGCGGAAAACGCTGGTAGAGCAGGTCCAGCTGCTCCGCGCTTCCCGAGATCAAGAGCTGCTCGATTACGGCGCCGATCGATTTGCCGACGCCGGGAAGCTTGAGGTGCTCGCCGGAGGCGACTAGGTCGGCGAGCGGCGGCGCGTTTTCGACGGACGCGGCCGCCTTCTCGTACGCCATGTACTTGTAAAAGGACTCGCCCGCCATTTCCATCAGCGTGCGGATTTCAAGCAGCCTCTGGGCGATTTCGGCGTTGGAAGGCACTTCGGGAGAGTTGGGCACGCGCGCCGAACGATACTGCTGCCATGCCGCTCTTGCGCATGCGGAAGGCGTGCTTCCGCCTCGGCAGTTGGTCGGTCGCTCCCGTCACGCTCGACGTGGGCCCCTGCGAGCTCGCTGCGCGAACGTTTGCGTCGCCGCGCGAAGCGGCGGTCGTCGCGCTTCTGGCCGCCGGAATTGCAAAAGCGTCGAGCGGGTGCGTGCTGATCGGCGACTACGACCCACGCCTGCAGTCGGTTGCGTGCAAGCGTATCGCCGGATTCATTCCCCATGAGCCCGTCGCTCTCGACGAGCGCGACTTCGGAGCCTACATCGCTTACCGCGCGGCGCTGTGGAACGTGGACGCCCGCCTCGCGTTCGCGCGGGCGGCCGAGCTGCGTGCGGCGCTGGGCGACATGCACGAGGCATTCGCGCTTCCGCTCATCGGAGCGCTGATCGCTATGCCCGAACTCATCGTGCTCGACCGCCCCGTGCCCGCCTATGCGGAACGCATCCTGCGCGTCGCCGAGGGGCGCGCCGTGTTCTCGACTCACACGAACGTCGCGGCCGCGCGCGCCTTTCGCCGCAGCGCCGTGCTTCGGGCGTCGCAGGCATGACGTTTCGAGCGCTGACCGCGCTGGTGGCGGCGCGGCTGTACGAGCAGCGGCGCGTCGTCATCTATGCCTGTGCGGCGGCGCTCCTCGTCGGGTTGCTGCAGCCGCGCGAAGCGGCCGGACCGGTCATGTTCTGCTCGTTCTTGGGGATTCTCATGGCGCTCGCGCAGAGCCCGGGCCGATACCCGCACCTGGATCGCTGCGAGCAGAGCGCGCCGCTCTTCGGCCGCGAGCTCGCACGTGCGAAGGCGCTCGTCCCGTGCATCGCCGCGGCGCTGGCGACGACGGCCTACGCCGCGGCGGCGTTCGTGGGCGGAGCGCCGAACGCACCCTACGCGTTCGCGATCGCGCTCGCCGCGGTCATCGCTACGACGCTCATCGCGCTCTCCGCGACGCTGCGCCTCGGGAGTTCCCGGGCGCTCTACGTGCTGCTCGCCGCGCTCGCCGGAGCGATCGCCTACGCGCTGGCGGTCGCGGCGCACTCGCTGCTCGCCGAGCTGGGTTTCTGCGCAATCGCATCATTCCTCGCGCTGCGCCAATACGGCGAAGCGCTCGCGCGCTACGACCCGATTTAGAAACGAAGCCGCTAGGGTACGGGCTGCACCGGCACGGCGATCGCGAGCTTCTCGAGCATCGCGCGGTTGAACTGCGCGATATCCTCGCCGCCGCGCGTCGAGACCCAGTTGGAGTCGGTCACGGTCGGCTGGTCGCGGTACAGGCCGCCGGCGTTACGGATGTCGTCGGCAACCGAGTGCACGCCCGTGATCTGACGTCCGCGCACGAGCTGCGCGGAGATGAGCACTTGCGCGCCGTGGCCAATCGAAAACATCGGCTTCTTGATCGCGTCGAATTCGCGCAGGAAGCGATGGACCTCGCGATCCGTGCGAATCCGGTCCGGCGACGTTCCACCGGGGATCAAGACCGCGTCGAAATCCTCGGCCGTGCAGTCCGCGATGAGCTCTTCGGCCCGCGCACTCTGACCGTCGTCGAGGCCCCGCTTGCCGCGGATGCGCTGGCGCGCGCGCTCGTCGACTCCGACGATCGTAACGACCGCGCCCGCCTCCTCCAGGGCGCGGCGAGGCTCGACGAGATCGACCTCCTCGAACCCATCGCCGATCAGCGCGGCGACGCGCTTTCCTTCTACTGCCTGCATACCGGCCCGGTGATTCGCGCCGCCCCCTTGCGCTCCTACCCGTAGAGTCCGCGGGTCAGGCCGCCGTCGACCGAGATCGTTTGGCCCGTGATATAACTCGCCGGCTCGCCGCACAGAAAGACCGCCAGCGGAGCGAACTCCTGCGGGGTAGCGACGCGACCGATCGGCACTTCACTTCCAGCCGCGCGCAGCTTCGACTCGTCGTTATCGTAGAGCTCGCGCAGCCGCGCGGTATCAATGCGACCGGTGGCGATGCAGTTGACGGTGACGCCGTCGCGCGCGACCTCGACCGCGAGCGTCCGCAGCGCGGCGACGAGCGCGGTGCGAAACGCGTTCGACAGCACGAGCGTGTCGATCGGCTGCTTCACCGAGCTCGACGTCAGCGCGACGACGCGTCCCCAGCCCCTGCTCCGCATGCGCGGAACGACCGCGCCCGCGAGCTGCAGCATGCTGCGCAGCAGCAGCCGATACGCCGAGTCCCAGTCGTCGGAATCGATGTCGCTGAATCGGCCGGCCTTCGGGCCGCCGCCGTTGAGCACGAGGATGTCGGTGTCGCCGACGAAGCCACGCGCGGCGTCGAGCATCGACGCGATCGAGGCCGGATCCTGGAGATCGAGCGCGAAGCCGCGCGCGCGTTCGGCGCCGAGCCGTTTCGCGTGCTGTGCGACGGCGTCGAGGCGCTCGACGTCGCGGGCTCCGAGCGCGAGCGCCACGCCCTCGCGCGCGAGCCCGAGCGCGACCGCCTCACCCAGCCCGGCGCTCGCTCCCGTGACGATGGCCGCCCTGCCGCGCAAACCGAGGTCCATTGTAGACGTGCTGATTGTGCGGCCGCGCGCGCTCACCTTGCGCCGGTCGCGCGCCTTTGGTATCCTAGGCCGGTCGCCTGGACGGTCGCGAGCAGTCTGTCCCGAGCGAGACCATCCTGTACAAGGAGCCATCAACGTGCCGCTCACGAAAGAACAGAAGTCCGAGATCAGCGCAAAATACGGCCGCGGATCGAACGATACCGGCTCGGCCGACGTGCAGATCGCGATGCTAACCGCGTCGATCAATCAACTCACGGAGCATCTCAAGATCCACAAGAAGGATCATCACAGCCGCCGCGGCCTGCTATTGCAGGTCGGCCAGCGCCGCCGCCTGCTCAACTACCTGCACGACAAGAACCTCGAACGCTATCGCAGTCTGATCGGAGAATTGGGCCTCCGCCGTTAGGAGGCCCTAAATCACGGTTTTTCGGCGGTGGGCGCGGCGAACAGCCTGCTCGATCGCCGCGACGCCCATGCCGTAGTGCTCGATGAGCTCGGCGGGATCGCCGGATTGCCCGAAACGGTCGTTCACGCCGACGAACTCGATCGGCGTCGGGTGGTGCTGCGCTAGGATCTCCGCGACGCGCGAGCCCATTCCGGCGTGCTGCTGATGCTCCTCGACGGTCACGATCGCGCCGCACGCGCGCGCCGCGTCTAAGATTGCGGGCTCGTCCATCGGCTTGATCGTGTGATTGTTCACGACGCGGCATTCGATGCCGTCTTCGCGCGCGAGCTTGTCCGCGGCAACGAGCGCGTTGTAGACGAGGATGCCGCACGCGACGATGGCGACGTCGCGGCCCTCGCGGAACGTCTGGGCCTTGCCGATCTCGAACGGCGTCTGCTCCGTCGTGATCACCGCCGACTTCTCTCGTCCGAAGCGCAGGTAGGTCGGTCCCCACGCATCCGAGAGCGCGAGCGCCGCCTTCTTCGTCTGCACCGAGTCGCACGGGACGACCACGAGCATGTGCGGGATGACGCGCATGATCGCGATGTCTTCGATCGCCTGATGCGTCGCGCCGTCGGGACCGACGGAGACGCCGGCGTGCGCGCCCGCGATCTTCACGTTGGTCTCGTTGAGCGCCATGATCGTACGCACTTGCTCCCACGAGCGGCCGGGGTTGAACATGGCGTAGCTCGCGATCCATGGAATCTTGCCGACTGCGGCCAGTCCGCCGGCCATCGCGACGAGCATCTGCTCAGACACGCCGATCTCGACGTACTGCTGCGGATGGGCCTTGCGGAAACCCTCGAAACGCGTCGACTCCGAGAGGTCCGCGCAGATGCCCAGCACGTTGCGGTTGCGCGATCCGGCCTCGATGAGACCTTCGCCGAAGCCGTTGCGCGTCGGCACCTGTTTGATGTCGCCGGCGCGATAGTCGACGAGGTGCATCGAGAAAGCCGCGGCGTCTAGGGTGCGCATGCCAAGATGCTTTCCCGCTCGGCGGCGAGCTCGCGCAGCGCCTCGTCGGCCTGCTGCGCGTTCGGCGGCTTTCCGTGCCACGTGTAGTCGCCTTCCATGAACGATACGCCCTTACCGGGAACGGTCCGCGCGACTATCACCTGCGGCCGGCCCACGCATTGCGTCGCGCGCTGCGCGGTCTCGATGAACGCGGCGATGTCGTTACCGTCGCATTCGAGCACCTCCCAGTTGAAGGCGCGATACTTGTCGATCAGCGGCTCGAGCGGCATGACGTCTTCGGTGCTGCCGTCGATCTGAATGAAGTTGCGGTCGACGATCGCGGTGAGATTGTCGAGCTTGAACTTGGCTCCCGTCAGCACGGCTTCCCAATGCAGCCCGCATTGATGCTCCGCGTCTGAGGTAACCACCCACACCCGGAAGTCGTTGCCGTCCATCTTCGCGCCCAGCGCCATGCCGACACCCTGAGCGAGGCCCTCGCCCAACGGGCCGGACGTCGTCTCGACTGCGGGCAGGCTGACGCGCTCGGGATGCCCCTGGAGCCGCGTGCCGAACTTGCGCAGAGTCAGCAGCTCGTCGATCGGGAAATATCCGAAGTTCGCCATCGCCGAGTAGCGAACCGGCGCGATGTGACCGCACGATAACAGCAGCCGGTCGCGGTCGGGCCAGTCGGGACGGGCCGGGTCGTGGCGCATCAGGTAGCCGTAGAGCGCCGTGAATACGTCCGACATGTCCAGAGGTCCGGCGGAGTGTCCCGAGCCGGCGGCCAGCAGCGAACGAATGATACCCTGCCGCACGTCGTTCGCCTTCAGCCGCAGCTCCTTAAGGGTCCGCGGGGTGAGCGTCTGCATGGAAGCCGTTATTACCGCCGGATTGCTCCGGAACCTAGGGAGCCTCTGAAGAAGTCGCTGCACCGATCGCAGCGAGCAGTTTCGCCGCAGATCGAGACGCGCCCGATGAAGCATAGTCGCGCGCTCTGTGACCGCGGGCGCAACAAAGATCTGCGGCGAAACTGCCGCTGCCCGAAGGGTTTGACCGCAAAGCTGCCGTCTGCGGTGTCGAAGACTCGGTCACATTTCCCCACTCGCGTTCCGCTCGTGGGGACCCCCGAGTGAGTTTGAAGCGCTACGCACTGCGTGCTCCGCGCCCCCACTGCGTGGGTCCCCGTTGGGTATGCTCCCTCGCCTTCTCCTAGCATCCGACGGCTTTGCGGCCCAAACGATCGGTACGTGGACTTCTTCAGAGGTTCCCTAGACTCGAGCAACGTGCGACGTTTGTAGCTGCGCGGGCGAAGCCGGCAGGTCGCTCCAAGAAACCTCCCGAACGTCGAGCGCGTCAACAAGAATAATAGAAGTTTGAATTAGGAGTTAATGTGCCCGAATCCGTAAGTTTAACGGTCGGCGGGCGCACGATGGTCATCGAAACCGGCGAACTCGCGAAGCAAGCAAACGGCTCCGCTTTGGTTCGTTATGGCGATCAAAACGTCGTGCTGTGCGCCGTCACCGCATCTGAGAAGCCCCGCGAAGGTATCGACTTTTTCCCGCTGACTTGCGATTTCGAAGAGAAGATGTATGCCGCAGGAAAGATTCCCGGCGGCTACATCAAGCGCGAAGGCCGGCCCTCGGAACACGCCGTGATCAGCTCGCGCCAGATCGATCGCCCGATTCGTCCGCTCTTTCCCGACGGTTTTCGCAATGACGTTCAGATCGTCGCGACGACGCTCTCGGTCGATCCCGAGCTCGACGCCGACGTGCTGGGCATCTGCGCCGCCGGCGCCGCACTCGCGCTGAGCGACATCCCGTTCGATCAGACCGTTGCGGCGGTGCGCGTCGGCCGCGACGAGAGCGGTCAATACGTCTGCAACCCGACGCTGCCGCAGTACGAGACCGGCGGCATGGACATCGTGATCGCCGGAACGGCCGACGCGGTCATGATGGTCGAGGGCGGCGGCAACGAGATCGACGAGGAAGATTTTCTGCGCGCCGCCGAGTTCGCGCACGCCGAGATCCGGAAGATCATCGCGGCGATCGACGAGTTGGCGAAAAAGTCCCGCAAACCGAAGCGCGAGTACCCCGTCATGAAGGTCGACGGCGACCTCGAGCGGTGGGTGCGCAAGAACTTCGCGAAGGACGTCGCCAAGGCGATGCGCGTAGTCGACAAGCAGAAGCGCGAGGAGGCCTTCGCGGAGTTGAGCGTCGACGCGGCGCTGGCGCGCTGCGGAAAGAAAGACGACGCCGTCAAATTGTTGTTCGAGTCTCCCAACACGGCCAAGGAATTCTACAAGGTCATCAAGGCCATGGAGGAAGACGAGCTTCGCACGATGGTCGTGGACGAGAAGGTCCGGCCCGACGGCCGCAAGCCGGACGAGGTTCGCCCGATCTGGTGCAAGGTGCACTTCGTCCCGCGCGTGCACGGCTCGGGCATCTTCACCCGCGGCCAGACGCAGGTGTTCACCGCGGCGACCCTGGGCTCGACCAGCGACGCGCAGCGGCTCGACGGAATCGTGGCGCTGGAAGACAAGCGCTACATGCACTTCTATAACTTTCCGCCTTACTCGGTCGGCGAGACGCGGCCGATGCGCGGTCCCGGACGGCGCGAGATCGGCCACGGCCGCCTCGCGGAGCGCGCCCTCGGGCCCGTGTTACCTGCGAAGGACGAGTTTCCGTACACGCTGCGCCTGATCAGCGAGGTGCTCGAATCCAACGGTTCGTCCTCGATGGCCTCGGTATGCGGTTCGACGCTGGCGTTGATGGACGCCGGCGTGCCGATTCGCGACCACGTCGCCGGCGTCGCGATGGGGCTCATCCTCAAGGGCGATAAGTACGCGATCCTGACCGACATTCAGGGACTGGAGGACGCGCTCGGAGAGATGGACTTCAAGGTCGCCGGCACCCGCAAGGGCATCACGGCGATCCAGATGGACATCAAGGTCCAGGGCATCACGATCGAGATCATGCGCGAGGCGATGCAGCAGGCGCGCAAGTCGCGTCACGCGATCATCGACAAGCTCGCCGAGACCATCGCGAAACCGCGCGAGGAGCTCTCGCAATACGCACCGCGGATGATCGTGATCAAGATCGATCCCGCGAAGATCAAGGACGTCATCGGCCCCGGCGGCAAGATCATCAACAAGATCATCGCCGACACCGGCGTCGAGAAGATCGACATCGAGGACGACGGCAGCGTCTTCATCACCTCGCTCGACGGCGCGTCGGGCGACAAGGCCAAACAGATCGTCGAGAACCTCACCAAAGAAGTGCTCGTCGGCGAAACCTATCGCGGAACGGTCACACGGGTCATCACGATCGGCGCGTTCGTGCAGATCCTTCCCGGCAAGGAGGGGCTGGTCCACATCAGCCAGCTGGCGCCGACGCGCGTCGAGAAGGTCGAAGACGTCGTCAAAGTCGGCGACGAGATTATGGTCAAGGTCGTCGAGATCGACTCCCAGGGGCGCATCAACCTGTCGCGCAAGGCGCTGCTCGGCGGCGTCTCGGCCAACGGGGACTACGCGTCGCGCGGCCCGCGGCCGTCGCGCGAGCCGCGCGACGAGAGCGCCGCTCCCGCACCCGGCGCACCGCCCATGCGGCGGCGTCGCCGCCCGCACGGCCGGCACGACGACTAACGAGGGAACCGCTCTAAAAGCGAACGCCGGCGTCGACGAAGGTTCGATGCAGCCAACCCTCGGCGCCGGCATACCAACGCAGCCGCCCCGCGATAGGCCCGGAGATCGAGCCGTCCGTGTGGTAGAACGGCGCGCCTTCGAGCAGATCGCGCCGGTAAATCACGTCGGCGCGCACGCCGGCGCCGGTATCGTAGGTCAGCCATAGCGCGTTGACCGTCGGCGCGACACCGCCGTACGGCAGCCCGCCTCCGTAGAGCGGCACGTTGTTGGTGACGTGCATCGTCCACGCCCGCAGCGACAGCGTCGGCGCGATCTGCCAGGTTCCCGCAAATCCGGTCGACGTCACCGTTCCGGTCCACGCGCCGTTGACGCTCTCGGAGGCCCGCTCGAACGAAACGCGCACGCGAGAGTCATCCGTATAGTTCACCGCCTCCGCGAAGAGCGTGTTGCGCAGGTCCTGCACCGGCATCGGCAGGCCGCCCGCATATTGGTACTGCTCGACGAACGTGGGCAGCGTGAACGAGCCGCTGCCCTGCAGCGTGAGACTCAGCTTTCCGTTCGCAAACACTTGGGCGTCCACCGACGGCAGGACGAACGCGGTCTTGGCCGGTTGCGACACGCCGGTCGTTCCACCCGAGTAGTTCACCCAGAACGCGCCGACGCCGGCGACGACGTTATAGTCGTTGCCGCTCGCGGTGAAGCCGGCGTCGACGCGCGTCTGCGCGAGCATCGCGCCGACGCGCGGCAGCGCACCCGGCAGCGCCTGCGCGTCGTAGACTCCGGCCGACGTGCGCGTCGCGACGTCCGCAAACCCCGCGACGGGGCCCGTCGTGTGAATTCCCGCGGAGAAGCCCGAATCCGACCAGACGGCGGAGATCGGATACTCGTTCTCGGCCATCGCGTAGTCGCCGCGATCCGCGATCGCCGTGACCTGCAAGTTCAAGGCGCGCGGCACGGTGAACGTCGCGTTGCCGAACGAGAAGCTGCCAGCGAACGACGAGACCGGAGACTGATAGTTGTGCCCCTGTTCGGTGCCCAGCGTGACCCCGAACGACTGATCCGCCGGAAGGGGCAGGTTCGCGAAGAGATCTGAGCGCTGACGCGATTCCGCGTTGTTGGTGAACGACCCGGCGACGATTCCCGCGGCGTCGGATCCCGCTTGCAAGCGCGCGATCGCGTCGCTGCCGAGCGTCGCGACTTGGGCGGTCGAGCCGGGCTCGAACGGCGTGACCGCGACGGCGCCTCCGCCGGCCTGATCGCCGTAGCGAAACGCCCCGGTCGCGTTCGTGAAGTAGGCGCTCCGCTCGTAGTTGGCAGGGACGAACGCGTACGGCGACAGCCCGTTGACGATGTCGTAGTTGGGCACGCCGCCGTCGATCGACAGCGAGCCGCTGGGGGAGAGCCCGCGATCGCTCAGGGTCGACCCGGGATACGGCGTAGTGCTCTGCGCGAGCAGCTCGAACGGGTGCAACGCCAGGGCGGACTCCACGTGGGAGTAAGGCAGATTCTCGAGGTCGGCGCTCGACGGCGCGTCGGCGAGGAGCGCCTGGTAGCGGCGGACGATGACGACGACCGGCTCGGACGCACTCGGCGTAAAGCGCGCCGGCTCGCAGAAGCGGCAGGTCACGAGCAGCTGACCGGCGCCTTGCCCGTGGAGCGCAAAAGTGCCGGCGGCGTCGGTGGCGGCCTCGAGCGGCCGTCCGTCGGAGGTCCGGCCCCTGACGAGCGCTCCCTCGATCGGTGCACCCCGCTGATCGCGCACGGATCCCACGATGAGGGGGGCCTGGCCCCGCGCTGGCGCCGCCACGAGCGTCACGATCAGCAGCGCGGCGGCGCAATCCAGCGTGCGATTCACGGATTCTTTAGACTTTCGGCTATGATAGAGGCAGTGTCAAGAACCCTGGTCCCCCGCGTGCTCGCGGTCGCCCTCCTCGCAGGCATCTTGTTTTGCGGGCGCTTCGCCTTGGCAGGCGCCGCGTCTCTGCAAGAGATGCTCGATGGGGCGCTCGCGCCCTCGTCTGCCCCGGCACTGCTCGGCCCGATCACATCGACCGGGCGGATTGGTTGGGAATGCAAGCCCGAGCGTGCGGCAGCGGCCAAGGACGCACAGCACTCCGAGCTTCCCGCCGACCCCAGCACTCCGTGAGCGATGCGGGTTCTGCTTCTCGCGGCCCTTCTCGTACAGCTCATGGCAACCTCGGGACCGGCGCAGACGTACGCGCCCTCTACGCCGCTGCCGCGAACGACGTCCATTCCGGCGCTGCGCGCGTTTGCCAACGCGCGTGAGGTCGAAGAGCGTTTCAAGATCGGCTTAGACGCCGAGGCGCGCGGCGACTGGAAAGGCGCGGTCGCCGAGTTCGATCGCATCGTCGTGCTGAATCCGCCCGAACCGAAGGGCTCGACTGCGCAGTACGATCTCGCGTTCGCATATGCGAATCTGCGGCGTAACGACGACGCCGCGCGTGCGCTGCGCGCCGCCATCGCGCGCGATCCCGAGTTCTTGGCCGCGATGGCGAATTTGATCGCCGTCGATTTGGCTCGCGGCGACCTGCCGGAGGCTCGGCGGGTCGCCGACCGTTACGTGGCGCTGGCCCCCGATTCGGCGCGAGCACTCTATTCGCGCGGAATCGTTGCGCTGCAGGCGGGTGACGCGACGACCGCACGCGAGGATTTCGGCAAGCTGCTGCACGCCAACCCGTCCTACGCGGTAGCGCACTACGATCTCGCGCTCGCTGAAGAAAGGCTCGGACGCTTCGACGCGGCGGAACGCGAGCTGAACAGCGCGCTCGCGCTCGCGCCCGGGTACGCGCGCGCGCGCTTCGCGCTCGGCGTCGTGCTGCTGCGCCAGGGCGAACACGCTGCGGCGCGCAACGCGTTCGCTCGCGCGATGACCGACGCAGCGGGCGATCCGGCCCTTATGAACATCGCCGCCGCCATGCGCGATTCGATCAAAGTCCCCTAAAAATTACTCTGAGATCGGATGCGCCTTTAGACTTTCTTCACACACTGCCCGTAGCATCGGCGAATCAAACCACTCTCTTGGAGGCTTTCTATGTCTGGGAAATACGCAGCCCTCTCCGTGGCGCTCGCGGCCGCCCTCTTGGCGGCCTGCGGCGGCCGCTACGGCAGCGGGGTAGCTTCGAATAACTCGACCATGACCTTACCCGGCATGCCCGACCTGCAGATGACGGCGACCAATCCGGACGGATCTCCGGCGCAAGTGTTGCGCGACGCCGCCACCGGAACCGTCAGCGAAGAGCTCCCGTCGGAAGGACTCGGAACGATCCAGGATCCGTTCTGGAAGGCGACCCTCGGCGGATTCACGCAGCAGCAGTTCTCGCAAGCGCTGGGCTTCGCGCCGGGCACGAAACTCACGATCAAGAACATCTCGCCCATCAACGATCATACGCTCAATGTCGTCGCGAAGATCTCGGGGCCGCCGGCGAAGTTCCCGCCGCACCCGACTCTCGGAATGACCCCGTCCGGCGGTAAGCTGCAGAAAGGCTACCGCAGCGGCATCATCAGGTGGGGCGCGTCGGTCAACGTGACGCTCGGCAAGACCGGAATGTACCTCTTCGGGTGCGCTTTCCATTATCATCAGGGCATGCAGGACGTGTTCGTCGTCCACACGGGCGCGACGCCCGGGCCGCAGGCCACCAAGCCGCCGGCGTAATGCAACTGAGAACCGTCGCCGCGGCGCTCGTCGTGCCGATCGCCTGCGTCATCGCCGCATGCACCAACGGCGGCGGTCTGGGAAACATCGGGGGCGGCGGCGGCAGTCCGTCGCCGTTCCCCTCGGGCGGGATCGGAATCGGCATACCGACCGGAAAGATCGGCGTCGAAAACGATCCCACCTGGGGAACCGTGAGCGGGTACACGCAGAATGCGACGTCGCAGGTCATGGCGTTCCCGCCCGGCTCGAAGATCACGGTGAAAAACCTGTCCACGACGACGCCCCATACTCTCAACGTCGTCGCCGTGGCCAGCGCTCCACCGCCACACTGGCCACCGAGCCCGAGCCTGTCCTTTTCCCCACGCGGCAACGGCGTGCTCGGCCCTAACTACGCCAGCGGGACGCTCAATCCGCAGGGTACGGTGACGCTGACGCTCTCGAAGCCCGGCATCTACCTGATCGGCTGCGCGTTCCACTACGTCCAGTTCCAAATGCGCGACGTCGTCCAGGTGATTGCCGGCGCGACGCCCGGGCCCACCGCATCGCCGGGCCCCGGCGGCTACGACTCCGTAGCGCCGCGGACGCGCGCCGCTCGGACCGCACCGGCGGCGCGGGTGCCACAGCCGCATCTCGTCGATCAGCAGCGCCGAGCGTTCACGCTGCTGGCGCTGCGCGGGCGGCCGCTCGCGGTCACGTTTATCGCCGCGCACTGCATGGAGGCGTGCCCGCTGATCAACGCGCAATTCTCCGCTGCCGCGAAAGAGGTCGCACGCGAGCACCTGCGGGCGCGCCTGCTCACGATCACGCTCGACCCGGAACACGACTCTCCGGCGACGATGCGCGAGCTCGCCAAGCGCTTCGACGCCGATCCGCGCTACTGGCTGCTAGCCGGCGGTTCGACTCCGGACGTACATCGCATCATGCGAACGTTCGGCGTCATCTCGGTCGAGGGACGGCACGGGGATCACGACCGGCACACGACGTTCGTCTACCTCTTCAACTCGGACGGAAAGCTCGTCCAGACGATGCTCGCCTCGACCGCGCTCACCGACGCGCTCGTCGAAGCGTTTCGCGACCGCAACGTGATCGCGCAGCGATGATCCGGCGAGCCTTAGCGACCGTCGCGCTCGGGACGCTGGCGGCGTGCACGGGCGGAGGCATGCCCACGTCCGGCGGCGGCGGCGTCACCATCGACGTCAACCTAACCCTGAACGCGCCGGTAAACACGCCGTACGGCCAGAGCGGCGGCTATGGGCCGCCGGTCATGACGGTCGCGGTCGGCTCGCAGATTCACTTCATGAACACGGACAGCTTCACGCATACGGCCACGCTCATCCCCAACGCGACGCGCTTCCCGAAGGGTTCGCCGTTCGGGCTCTCGGCGTTGATGCAGCACGGCACGACGCTCTCGGGCGGATTCAGCAGCGGCGCGCTCCAGCCGGGTTCGTCTTCTCAAACGATTACGGCCGACAAAGCCGGAACCTATCTCCTCGGGTGCTTTTTCCACTACGGGGCTCCAATGAGGGCAGCAATCGTTGTGCAATAAATTACGGCTCACATCCGGGCTGGCGCTCGCGTTCCTGACGTCGTGCACGAACGGAGGCATTCCGGTTTCGACCGGCGGCAGCGGCGGCTTCACCATCACGGTAAACTTGACGCTGAACCAGCAGCAGCCTACGCCCTACGGTGTGAGCTCCGGCTACGCGCCGCCCGTCACGACGGTGGCGGTCGGCTCGCAGATCCGGTTCATGAACACGGACAGCTTCACCCACACGGCCACGCTGATCCCCAACGCGACGAAATTCCCCAGCGGATCGCCGTTCAGCGCGAAGGCGCTGCAGCAGAGCGGAAACAACCTCTCGGGCGGTTTCAGCAGCGGCGCGATGCTCGCCGGGACGGGGTCGCAGACCATAAACGTCGATAAAGCCGGAACATATTTCTTTGGTTGCTTCTTCCATTACAGTGCGCCCTCGAACATGAGAGGGGTCATCGTTGCGCAGTAAGCTCTACGTCGCCGCGCTTGCCGCGCTCTTCGTGCTCCTCCAGGCCAAACCGGCGTCGGCGATCCCGATCTTCGCGCAGCGCTACCACCTGCGCTGCGGCCAGTGTCACAGCGTGCTCCCGGAGCTGAACGCGTTCGGCAACTACTTCCGATCGCACGGCTATCGCCTGCCGCTGCCCGAGCACGGCACGACGATCTTCGCGATTCGCTATCAGATGGAATACGACGAACATCCCGCGGCAGGCGCGCGCCAATGGCAGGGAGGCGGAATCGTGCTCGGGAGCGGAAACATCGGACCGATCACGCTGTTCCTGCACTACAATCTCGGCGCCGCCGGCGGCCCTTCGGCAACCTTCCTGATGTTCGCGGCGGGATACGACGCCCACACGCAGACGCTGATCCGCGGCGGCCTCTTCGAACTGCCGCTCGCGCAGTCACCGGGTCAGCGCCTCGACGACCTCCAGCAGTACGGCTACTACGGAGCGCACGTCGGTTTGAACAACCTGCCGCTGTCGTCGCCGCGCTGGGGAATCATGGGCGAGCGAACGTTCGGGAATTTCAAGGTTGACGCCACCGTGGCGTTTGGATCCTATCAGGGGTCGGCGTATGGCGGAAAGCCGATCGCCACCGGTGAGACCACCTGGCTCACGCAGCCCGAGCTCGGCGTCTGGCTGAGGCAGACGCTCGTCCAGAACCAGCACACCGAGGCCGATATCGGCGCCGCGGCGTTGGGAGGTTCGCTCGGCGTATTGCCGGGGGGCCGCCTCCCCTTCGCCGACCTCTACCAGCGTTACGGGCTGCTCGCCCACGCCAGTTACGGCGATCTCGATCTGCAGGCCGAACAGTGGTACGGCGTCGATCACGACGCGGATGGATTCTTGACGGATCAACATTCGTCGGGCGGATACGTGCGCCTGAAGTACTACCCGATCCCCCACGCGTATCTCGGCGTCCGCTACGACGCATACGCCAACCCGTTCATCAATCGCGATTTCGTATACTACGGTGCCGTGCAAATCGCACCGTTCCGGGTGCTGATGCAAGAGGTACAGCAGCCCGGACAGCATCCGTACCTGAGCGGCGCGCTGACGGTCGCCTTCCCCGGACCTTTGAAATACTAAAAGGAGCTTACATGCGCGTACTCGTCGTCGAGGATCATGCCGCCGTGGCGGAGTCGATACGGAAGATGCTCGAGGCGCGCAAGTTCGCCACCAACGTCGTGGGCGACGGCGAGACCGCGCTCGATCACCTGCTGCGCCGCTGCTATGACGCCGCGGTAGTCGACGTCGGCCTGCCCGGGATGGACGGCTTCGCGGTAGCACGCGCGGCGCGCGCCGAGGGCGTGCAGACGCCGATCCTGATGCTCACCGCACGCGATGCCGTGGAAGACCGCGTCGCCGGACTCAACTGCGGCGCCGACGACTATCTCGTCAAGCCCTTCGTCGAAGAAGAACTCATCGCGCGGATCGCCGCGATCCTGCGGCGCGCCGAGCGCCCGACCCTGGGCATCGTCGAGGCGGGCGGGCTGCGCGTCGACCTCACCGCGCGAACCGTCACGTACGACGGGAACCCGGTGGTCCTGGGGGCGACGGAGTTCCGGTTGCTTGAGTTTCTCGCGCGCAACGCGGGCATCGCGCTCTCGCGCGCCCAGATCGTGGAGCGCATCTGGGACTACGATTTCGACGGCTCTAGCAACATCGTCGACGTCTACGTCAGCCAGCTTCGCCGCAAGCTGAAGGGACTGGGCGCGCACGGCGTGATAGAGACCGTGTGGGGTATCGGATACCGCCTACAAGGCTGACCGTCCGCGCGGCGGGGTTCTACCTGGCCATCTTCCTTTGCGTGCTGCTCGCGCTCAGCGCGGTCGCCTACGCGTTCATGCTCCGGGAGTACGAGTCGATGCTGGCTCCCGCGCTCGGTACGCCCGAGGGCAGGAGTGCACTTGCGACCGCTATGCGTCGCGTCGTGATCACGATCGCGGCGATGGACGCTCCGCTCCTCGCGATTGTGGCGATTGC
>DATDGN010000005.1:0-22276 GCA_036522095.1 Candidatus Cybelea sp.
GAGATCGTTTTACCGGAGACGAAGCCCGAGACCGAGTGGGTGCGCGGGCGAGCGCTGCAAAAAGCGAGCCCGAAGCGCACGCATTCCCGGCTGCAGGGCGCCCTTGCCATGCAACTCGACCGCTGGGCCGCGGGCCGCGGCGAGGTCGGGCCGGAGTGGCGTTTTCGCGTCGCGCCGCCAGGGGAGGTGCGCCGCCCGCTCGTGCCGGATGTCGCCTACGTCTCTAACGAACGCCTGCGAACGCTCAGCGACGAGGAGCTCGAGGTTCCACCGCTCGCTCCAAACGTCGCGGTGGAGATCCTTTCGCCCGACGATCGACGCGTAGATGTCGACGACAAGATCGGGGTGTATCTGCGGTCTGGATCGGCGCTCGTCATCGTCGTCGATCCTCAAAAACGTGTGGTCGAGCTCCACGATGCGTCAGGCACGGCACGGCTGGACGAAACGCGTAACATCGAGCATGCGGCGCTCCCGGGATTCACCTATCCTGTCCGCGACTTGTTCGGTGTGCTTCGGCGGTCTTAGGACTAGCGAACCAAACGATCGTCGATGGCCATCGCGGCGATGTCGCCGACCCTAATTCTTGAAAAATCGGCGTGCGCGGGGTTGAGCAACACGTTGGTTTCGATCCGGGCGACGCCGCTCGATACCACGAGGCCGACGGTTTCGGCGCGTTGCGCCCATGCATCGCCCGCGAGTTGGCACTCGCGCGCCGGGTACTTGAACCAATCTTGGGGAAGCGCCGCGACGTCGAGCACGTCGAGGGGAAGCTCGTCGGGGATTTCTATCGGCGCATAGACCATGTCGACGGGAATGCGCAGCGATGAAGCGTTGGTCATGATCTCGAGCAGTGCCAGCGCGAAAGAGCTCGACGTGTAGACCACGGTCGTTCCGGCCGAGTTCCAGCGCCCGCCATAGATCCGCGCGCCTTCCCCGGTAAAAGCCGTTGCCTCGTGTTTGCGCTCGAATGCACGGTAGACTCGCAAACTAACTGAACACGCCGTGCTCGATGCGGCCGATGATCTGCTCTACCTGGCGAACGCCGGCGTCGGTGCCGAGCATCGATAACGGGACTCGGCCTCCCAGAGCGACGTTCGGCCGCTGTAGCCACTGCAAGCCTTCGGCGCGCCCCAGGGCCTCCACCGCGAGCGCCGCGACGCGCGCCACGCGCGCGATTCGGTCGGATTCGTCGGTCTTCAAGAGCGCCTGATGCTTGATTCGCCGGCTGAACGTCGACCTATCGATGTGAGTGATTTCCTGCAAATCCTTAAGCGACGTCCCCGTGCTATCCGCAAGGCGGCGGACGACCTGAGCAGGCAGGCCCCTGGTGACTATGTTCTCCAGGTCGGCGTCGCGCTGCAGCTCCTCCTTGAAGAGATCATGGCCGCCCATCAGGCTTAGCATCGTCTCGATTATGGTCATTTGCCACTGATTATAGTAGCATTTGAGCATCCCGACAAGTGGATCAAAGGGACGATTAGCGGGAGCAAGCTCGCGGGAACGATCGTCGCCACTGCCGGCCCGTGCATCTTCGCAACCACCGCGACGTACGATACGAAGACACATGTGCTGACAAGTGCGTTTACGAGCCTGGCGGCACTCAGGACGTACGTCCGACAGTCGCGGCGCGGGCGAGGAGGAGTGCTTTGTCGCGGGTGTTGCGCGCGAGGGAGGCGGCGCATTCGAACTCAGCACGCGCTTCGTCGGTGCGACCGAGTTTTGCCAATAGGTCCGCGCGAACGCTCGGGAGCAGGTGGTACGCTTGGAGCACCGGTTCGTCCCGCAGTTCGTTGACGATATCGAGCCCGGCTTGCGGGCCGTACGCCATTCCGACCGCGACCGCGCGATTCAGCTGGATCACGGGCGACGGCGCTACGCGCACGAGCGCGTCGTACAGCGCAGCGATCCGGCGCCAGTCGGTTTCTTCCGCGGTCGCGGCGCGGGCGTGGCAGGCGGCAATCGCCGCCTGGAGCGTATACTGCCCAGGTTGTCCTTCGACGAGCGCAGGCTGACAGAGCCGTTCTGCGCGAGCCAGCGCGGTGAGGCCGCGGTGGATCAGTAGGCGATTCCATCTCGTCCGATCCTGATCGAGCAGTAGGATCGGTTCTCCCGACTGCCCTACGCGTGCCCGCAGGCGCGACGCCTGAAGTTCCATCAGCGCCACCAAGCCGTGGACCTCGCTCTCGTCGGGCATGAGCGCGGCGAGCATGCGTCCGAGACGCAGCGCATCCTCGGCGAGTTCGGGACGCAGCACGTCGTCGCCGGCCGTTGCCGCGTAGCCTTCGTTGAAGATCAAATAGATCGTTTCGAGGATCGAGGCGAGGCGCTCTCGCCGCTCGCCGGCCGCCGGTACCTCGAATGGGACGCGCGCGTTCGCAAGCGTCCGCTTCGCGCGCACGATGCGCTGCGCTATCGTGGTTTCCGACGCGAGGAACGCGCGCGCGATCTCCGCGGTCGTGAGGCCGCCGAGCAGCTTGAGCGTCAGCGCGACGTGCGCTTCCTTCGATACGGCCGGATGACAGGCAACGAACATCAGGCGCAACAGGTCGTCGTCGATTTCTTCGTAGGCGGCGGCAACGTCGGTGTCCGGCTCCTGGACCGAGAGCTCGTGCGCGAGCTCTTGCGCCTTGCGCGCGAGCGTTTCATCGCGCCGAATCTGATCGACGGCCCGGCGTTTCGCGGTCGTCATCAGCCATGCCCCGGGATTGCGCGGGATGCCCTCGTCAGGCCACTGCGAGAGCGCCGTCACGAAGGCATCCTGCGCTAGGTCTTCGGCCTTGCCGACGTCGCGCGTCATTCGCGAGAGCCGCGCGATGAGTTTCGGGGACTCTATGCGCCAGACCGCGGCGATGGCGTCGTCGACACGCTGGGTCACGCCGGTGGCGGGTAGACCTCGTGGAGATGGCAGGTTGCATCGAAGCCGAGCGTTTCGAGGAATCGGTTCGTGAGCGCGACCGCGTGGTCGCGATCCTTGGCTTCGAGCACCGCGTAACCGCCGACGACCTCCTTCGATTCCGCGAACGGGCCGTCGGTAACGGCAGTGCGGCCACTCGCACGTGTGACGGAGAACTCGCTCATGTCGCTGTCGCGTCCGCCCGTGTCGACGAGCGTGCCTTCCCTGCGCATGCTCTCGACGAGCCGTGCCATACGTTCCATCGTCTCGGGACGATCGTGCGGATTGACCTTGCTACGGTCGAACGTGAGGATCGAGATGTATCTCATTTGAGCTGCTCCCGCAAGCGCGCTTCGCGGACGCGGATCTCAGGCGTAAGGTTGTCGACGAAATCCTCCGTCTCGAAGACTTGCCGGATCTCGATGACTTGGCCGCCATCGAACGGCGCGTGCGTGAAGCGCTCGATGATCTCTTCCTTCGACTTACCCTGTACGATCCAGAAACCGGCGACCAGCTCCTTCGTTTCCGCAAACGGACCGTCGATGACGGTCGTGCGCCCGCCATCGAACCGCAGGCGCACGCCCTTCGCGGAGGCCTGCAACCCCTCTCCGGCGAGCATCACGCCGTCCTTCACGAGTTGCTCGTTGAACTTGCCCATCTTCTCCAGCATCTCGCTCGACGGCAGGGCGCCCGCCTCGCTCTCCTTGTTGGCCTTGACCAGAACTGCGAATCTCATTGGGGTCTCCTTCTCGCGGTGGTGTTCTGCAGATGCGTCGAACGAAGGGGTCTGATTTCGACACGTTGCGAATGGCGTGCGGGTGGCCAAGCAAGCCGGGATCGCGTACGAGGATCGCGGGGGTGGCGACGTCACCCTGTTGCTCGTCCACGGCTGGCAGGGCGATCGATCGGTTTGGGACGGCGTCGTGGCCGAGCTCGGCCCCGGCGTGCGGACGATCGCCGTGGACTTGCCAGGGTTCGGCGGCTCGAGTACGCTTACGGGTCCATACAATCTCGACCGTTTTGCGGCCGAGCTTCGCGCGCTGCTCGAATCGCTGGGGACCGGTCCAGTCGTCGCCGTCGGACACTCGATGGGCGCGAAGGTCGCGCTGCGTCTGGCGATCGAGGCGCCCGCGATGGTTCGAGGCCTCGTGCTCGTCGCGCCGGTGCCCATCGGTCCGGCGGGCTTCAGCGAGAAGGGTCAGGCATATCTCCGCGCGACGGCCGGCGATCCGGTGCGGCTCCGCGCATGGCTCGCCAAGACGATCGCCGATCCACCCGACGACGCGACGCTCGACCGGCTGTGCGCGATCGCCGCGAAGAGTCCACCGGGCGCGGTGCTCGAATGCCTCGAGGCGTGGATGCACGCGGATTTAGCGGAGCCGGCGAAGCGTGTCGTCGCGCCGGCGGTCGTGATCGCCTCGGCGCAGGACGCGCCCGAACGAGCGCACAGCAACGTGGCCGCGCTTCTGCCCGACGCACGATTCGTCGTCGTTCCCGACGCCGCGCATTACGCGATCCTCGAACGCCCCGGCGCGATCGCATCACACATCGGCGACTTCGTGGCCGCACTTCCGAAGGACGGTGATCGACATGAGTGAACTCGCGCAGCGCCAATGCGTGCCGTGCCGCGGCGGCGTGCCGCCACTGACCGACGAGCAGATCGCGCCGCTGCGGGCGCAGCTGGATCCGGCCTGGCACGTGGCCGAGCGGGCCGACGCAAAGCACGGAATCATAAAGCTCCTGGCCCGCACGTACGTCTTTGCGAACTTCAATGAGGCGATGCAGGCGGCGCAGCGCATCGGGGCGATGGCCGAGGAGCAGCAGCACCATCCCGATCTGCAGGTAGCCTGGGGGCGCCTCGGCGTCGAAGTGTGGACGCACAAGATCGGCGGACTGACGGAGAGCGACTTCATCTTCGCGGCAAAATGCGACGCGCTGATTTTATAATGGCCGCGATGGTCGGCGCTCCGGTCGCCGCCGCGGCGACCGCACCCTCGCCGCAGCCCGCAACAACCTTCGATGCGCTCAAACTGCCGAAGGCTGAGTTGCACCTCCATATTGAAGGCACGTTCGAGCCCGAGCTGATCTTCACGATCGCCGAGCGCAACGGCGTCAAGCTCAACTACCCCAACGTCGAGGCCCTGCGCGAGGCGTACAACTTCAAGGACTTGCAGTCGTTCTTGAACGTCTATTACCACGGCATGGAGGCGCTACGCGTCGAGCAGGACTACTACGACCTCACGACCGCGTATTTAAGGCGCGCACAGGCGCAGGGCGTCCGCCACGCCGAGATCTTCTTCGACCCGCAGGCGCACACGAAGCGCGGGGTCGACTTCGCCGTCGTGGTCGAGGGCGTCTCAGGCGCGCTCGCCGACGGCCAGAAGAATTTCGGCATCACGTCGCGCCTGATCATGTGCTTCCTGCGCGACATGACCGCGGAATCGGCGATGGCGACGCTGCGGAGCGCGCTTCCCTTCAAGGAGAAGATCATCGGCGTGGGGCTGGACTCGGCCGAGGTGGGAAACCCGCCGTCGAAGTTTACGGCCGCGTTCGATCGGGCGCGCGCGGAGGGATTCCTCACCGTGGCGCACGCCGGCGAGGAGGCCGGCCCGGACTACGTCTGGGAGGCGCTGAATCTGCTGAAGGTCTCGCGCGTCGACCACGGCGTGCGCAGCCTGGACGACCCGAAGCTCGTCACACATTTGGTCACCAAGCGCATCCCGCTCACCGTTTGCCCGCTCTCCAACGTGCGGCTGCGCGTTGTGCCGAACCTCGCGGCGCATCCGCTCAAGCGCATGATGGACGCGGGCTTGATGTGCACGTGCAACTCCGACGACCCGGCGTACTTCGGCGGATACGTCGGCGACAATTTCGTGCAGACCGCGGCCGCCCTGTCGCTCACGGATCAAGAACTCGTGACGCTGGCGCGCAACTCATTCGAGGCGTCGTTTATCGACGAAGCCCTCCGCCGCCAGTACCTCGCGGAGATTGACGCCGCGACGGCTTCATAGCGATGACGAAGCAAAGCCGGTATCCCTACGCCGAGACGCTCGATCGGCTCTCGAGAGCGATCGCGAACGCGGGTAACACTATCTTCGCGACGATCGATCAGGCAGCCGCGGCGCGGTCGGCGGGCACGAGCCTGCGGCCGACCACGCTGATCGTGTTCGGCAACCCTAAGGGCGGGACGCCCCTCATGGACGCGTTTCCGCTCGTAGCGCTCGAGCTGCCGCTCAAGCTGCTGATCTGGGAACAGGACGGCGTGACAAGCGTCGCCTGCGTGCCCATGGCCGAGATCGCCGCGCGCTACGGCGTGACCGGCATGGACGCGCGCGTCGCCGCGATGGACGCAGCCCTCGCCGCGCTGGTTGCGACCGTGGCGGAATGAGGCGGCGGCAGTTTAGAACGCATTAAGAGATGCGGGAGATCCCCGCATTTCCTTATTCTACACGCACGTTCGACGTAAGCGTATGCCGATGACGGCTCGCGCCTTTGGCGCTAGTCTAATTTTCTGACCCTCTCTTGTAATCGCCAAACGATTTTGCAGAAGGAGTCCACATGTTTATGTCTTGCAAATATGTCTCCGCCTCCCTGGGTCTTGCGCTCGTGCTGCTCGAAGCATCCTGCGCATCCGGGAGTAGCGGTCTTGTTCCCGGCACGTCGGCGGTCAACTATTCCAACGTCGCAAGTTTTGGCGGTCTCGCACCGGACCGAGCTCCCGAGGCTACGATCGTCGGGTGCAAGATCGTAACTCCGGCGCGACGGACGATCCTCAATCCTCCCGACGTGCAAAGGTTTAAGCTCTCGCCGAGCTTCAACCCTACTGGGTACGTGTTCTATTTCGAGATCGGACTGGGCAAGCAGTGCTACTCGCTGCCCCAGGCGCTGTACACGACCGTTCCCGGAAGACTCAAGCAGGCGAAGTCCGAAGTTGTGTTCGAAAGCGGTCATAACAGGCTCGTGCTCCGGGCCAAACAATCGTATGAATACGTCGCGTACGCCGTAAAGGCGAAGCCCGCGCGCTACATTTACGTCATCGACCACGCCAGTTCGGACGTCTCGGTGTTCCTCGCGGGCTCTAACGGCAACGTCGCTCCGTACTATCGCATCAAAAACGTCGGCGGCAATCAGGCCGCTCCGCAGGGGATCGCCGAAGACGCAAAAGGCTACGTGTACGTGACGACGATCGCGGCAGACGGCGTCACGACGTCGGTGCTCGTTTTCGCGCCGGGCGCTCATGGCAACGCGAGACCCGTACGCGCAATTACCGGCCCGCACACGACGCTGACGAATAATTCAAGCGACACCGGCGTCGGCCCGGACGGATCCATTTACGTCAACGACGGCAGCGGGATCGTCGTGTTTGCCCCTAACGCCGACGGCGACGCAAAACCCGTGCGGCATATCAAGAACCTGAACGGCGGCGGAGCTGCGGTCTCGCCCAGCGATCTGCTGTATACGACCACGGCCGTCGGCACCGGCAATCAAGCGGCGCTGGACACATTCGGACCCACGGAGCACGGCCACGAGCCGCCGCTCGCAATGATCGAGGGCAGAAAGGCCCGTGTCGTCGGTCATCTCACCGGCGTCGACGCTCAGGGGAACGTCTATCTATGCAGGAAACAGGCGGTGATCGAGTTCGCGCCCTACCAGCATGGCGACGAATTCCCCATTCGCGATATCCCGGGTCCGAGTTTCGTCGGCTTGCAGCCGATTGCGGTCGACGGGGCTGGAAACGTCTTTGCGGGGGACGAGGACGGCGCTCGCATCTACCGGTTCGCACCGGATGCGGACGGCGGCGTCGCGCCCGTGGCGACCATTGCCGGAAGCAACACCGGCTTGGTCAATCCAGCTGCGATGGCGGTCGGGAAATAGCGCTAGACCTCCGGCGCCGCCGAAGCGGGATGTGCGGCGGCGCCGACCTTCGTGCCGGCGGGGTCGAAGATCGTAAACCGAGCCATTCCCCAACGCTGCAGCCGAAAGGCGAGAGCCGTCGCCACGACGTCTAACCCGTAGCGCACGCTGCGAGCGAACCCGATCGAGGATGCCTCGGGGAAGTAGCGGGTCGGGCAGGAGACCTCGCCGATGCGCAAGCCGAAGTAGATGGCCTGCGCGAGGACTTGGTTGTCGAACACGAAGTCGTCCGAGTTCACCGCCAGCGGAAGCGTTTCCAGCACGCGGCGCGAGTATGCGCGCAGACCGGTGTGATACTCCGACAGCCGAGCTCCGATCAACAGGTTCTCGAAGGCCGTGAGAGCCCGATTGGACACGTATTTATACAGCGGCATGCCACCGGCGCGCGCGCCGCCGCACAGGATGCGCGAGCCCAACGCGACGTCGTACTCGCCGTACGCCACCATCGCCGCGAGGGCGGTAACCAGCCGGGGCGAGTACTGGTAGTCGGGATGGAGCATGACGACGACGTCGGCCCCGAGCTCGAGCGCCGCGCGATAGCACGTCTTCTGATTGGCGCCGTAGCCCAGGTTGCGCTCGTGGGTGACGACGTGCGCGCCCAGCCGTCGCGCCAGCGAGACGGTCTCGTCGTCGCTGGCATCGTCGACCACGACGACCGCGTCGACGATCTCCGGCAGCTCGGCGTACGTCCGCCGTAGCGTCTGCGCCGCGTTGTACGCCGGCATGACGACGACGACTTTCTGTCCGTTCAGCACGTCCGTAACCTTACGCCGCCCTGCGTCCGGCTCACTGCCGGCGAGCGGCCGTACGCAAGCGATAGACGGTCACCGACTCGGACCGGCCCGGATACCGCCTCTGGGCGACGAGCGGATAACGGGCCTTCATCGCATCTAAAAACTCGCGGGTGGGCGAGCGGTAGACAACGCCGCGCGACTGCCTTTGCACGTCGGCAGTATCGTCGACGATCAGATCGATGTATTCGTAGGCGCCCGCCCGGCTGCCCAACCCGCTGACGGCATCGGTAACCGCGCCGGGTGCGTACTCGTTCGCGCCGTTGCCGAATTCGAATATCTCGGGGTGATCGCTTTCGGGGAACGCGGCGTAAGCGACGTGCGCGTCGCGCGCATAAAAGGCGAAGGTCGCCGTCATATCGTCGGGCGCGATCACGTACAGCGCGGCGGGATCGAGCGGCTGCGACATGGCGAACGTCCGAATGCCGGATTTCGGCAGGCTCGCGGTGTGCGCGGCAAATATGACGTCCTCCGTCACGATGAAGAGGCCAATCGCCGCGGTCACCGCGGCTCCCCATCGCGCCCACTGCGACGGGTACTCGCGCGTGATGCGTTCGAACCAAGCCGCAACGATCCACGCGAGGAAGACGCACAAGAGGCCTTCGAAGAGCACGGCATATCTGACGTTCAGCCGGCCCGCTGCCGAGATCAGCGCCAGGGCTGCCGCGTACACCAATCCCATCGCGATCGCGTCGGCGTTGGTCCTCCGCAGCGTCACCAGCCTCGCCAGCGCGACGGCGAGAAACGCGCACAGGACGATCGCTAGTTTCTCCGGCCAGAGCGGCATGGACCGCACGATCGTCCACGCGAAGAAACCGAGCTTCGCGAGCGCGTTCGGCGGCGGTTCGAACAACGGGTTTCCGGGGCCCAGCTGCGGTTTCAGTAGGTAGGGGTCGGGCTGATGCGCGAGCACCGGCAGCCAGAAGAGAAACGGCACCGCGCCCAGCACCAGCGCACCGGCCAGCGCCGCACCGTGCCGCACTCCGCGGGGCGAGCCGAGCGCCCAGACGACGAGCATCGGCACGTAGAAAAGCGCCGCGTAGTGCGTATACATGGTCAGCGCCGTCACGAGCGCTATGGCGACAAACCGCGCCGGACTCAGCGCTTCGCGCCGCGCGGTCATGACGAGCGCCGCCAAAGCCGTGCACAGCAACGCCATCAGCGGATAGAGATAGTCGCCCGATTCCAAGACCGCCATGGGGCTCACGGCATACATCGCGGCCGCCAGAAGCCCGATGCGCGTCGACCCCGCGATCGTGCCGAGACGATAGACCGCTGGAATGGTCAGAACGCTGCACACAAAGGGGATCGCCTTGAGCGCGAGCTCGCTCGTGCCCGCGACCCGCAGCCAGGCGTAGCTGATCAGGAAGTAGAGCGGCGGATGATACTCCGTCACGATGACGCGCGCGAGGAACGTTCGAAACGTCGGGGCGATCGCATCGACGTAGACGTACGCCTCGTCGCGCCAGAGACCGTCGTGCAGCAGGCCCGGGATGCGGATCAATACGCCCGCCACTACGATCGCCGCGAGGAGCAGCCGCATCGCTACGGGCGACGCTTCTCGAAAATATGCTGACTCTTGATGCGCTGGTAGCCGTTGCGTTCGTAGAACCGGTGCGCGCGCGCCCGGATGACGTTGGAGCGCACTCCGACCAGCGCTGCGCCGCGGTCGAACGCCCAGCTCTCGGCGGCGGCGAGGAGCTCTGCCCCGACGCCCACGCTGCGCGATCCGTCAGCAACGACGAGTCCGAGGATCACTCCGCACGTTCCGACAATGAAGTCACGCGTAATGGCCACGGCGACGAATCCCGAGAGACCGAGGTTGCCCGCGGCGACGAGAACTTGAGAGTCGCCATTCAACGCAGCCAGACGCGCGCGGATGTCCTCGACTCCCGCCGGATAGCCGAGCTGATCCAGGAGCGGCGCGAGCGCCTCGGCGTCACGCGCGTCCACCGCGCGAATTTCAATTGACGGCACGCTGGTCGGGACTGTTCAGCATACGCGGTCGCCGCTCCGTCCTGGCGGATCTAGGTCTCGGCGGCGGCGAAGCGTTCGCTCCAGCGGATGCGTCCGGTCAGCTGCATGACCACGAACAGCGTGATGATCGCGCCGACTGTGATCGTGAGGCCGCTCCAGCCTTCGTTGAACAGCGCGTACGAGAAGAGGACGAGGTAGATCAGCTGCGCGAGCCCGCTCTCGACGGCCGCGAACCGCCAGCCGACCACGAGGCGCAGATACGAGATCGTCAGGAACAGCGTGACCGCGGAGCAGATGACGAACGCCGCCTCGAGAGGAATGCGATCGACGAGATACGCGAAGAGGAGGTGGAACGCAAAGAACGATGCTGCCAGGAAGAAGTAGTTGATCGGATGGAGGTCGATCTTGCGCAGCGTCGTGATCACCAGCATCACAAAGAAGTAGAAAAACAGCGCGACGGGCGCCCAGAACGTGATGCGCTGCGCGAGCGGACCCGGCTGCAGCGGATAAGGAAACGCCATGCCGACGCCGTTTCCTGTGACGAGCGTCCCATAATGCCAGTCGAGCCGCCAGCCTTTGGAGAGCCTCTGCTCGGTGACCGGCAGCAGCGTCTGCGGCGGGAAATCGATCGCGTCGAAGTCCGTCCGCATCGTTAGGGCGAAGTCCCGAACGGACTCGACGTCGTTTCCGAAACGATAGGCCCAGGTGCCCATGCCGCGCGACGTGTATCCGATGTCGATGGACGTTTCGCTTCCCGGGGGCAGATCGAAGCCGACGTAACCCTGGTCGAGAGCCGTCGCGTCGGTCACGCGCTGCCCGCCGATCAAGCAGGTGAAGTTCGCGTACGTCCCGTCGCTCGATGGGAACGGGAAGTGCACCGAGAGCTGCCGGCCGTTCGTGTCGTTACGGACGCGATAGTGTGCTACGAGCGCGACGTCGTAGAGATTGTACCAGAGCAGGCCGTCGCGGCGCTGCTCGAGGTGCAGGTTGACCGCGATCCGGCTGCGGCTGAGCGGCACCGCAACGTCTTGGTAGCCCCGCTCCACCCGCTTCTTGTCCTTGTTGTAGGTGTCAACCGCCACGCGCGCGTTCACCCGGGGCGCCATCTCTGTCTGGGCGCTTCCCCATTGCGCCGTGAGCTTCTGGCGTTGACTATCGTCGGACGACGCCGTGCGCTGCACGAGCGTCCCTCCTAGGATCATCCACGCCACGCCGGCCGAGCCAAAGATGAAGGTGATGGCGATCAGGCGTCTGAGCATGCGGTACCCCCGGCGTCGGCCAGCTTACTTTGCAACGCAAAGCCATTTACTTTGTACCACAAAGTAACGCTCCGGCACAAGGCCTCGGCTAGCCAGCTAAGCAGGATGGGCCGCCGGGCCGGGCGGACCAAGCGAGGGATGAACCGCGAGGTGTTCATTTGCCACGCGAGCGCCGATGCTCGGACCGCCGAGGACATCTGCGCGCGCCTCGAGTCGGACGGCGTTCCGTGCTGGATCGCGCCGCGCGATCCGACGGCCGGAATCCCGTACGCCCAGCAGCTCGTGGGCGCGATAGAATCCACTCGCATCCTCTTGCTGGTCCTCTCGGCGCACGCCAACGAATCGCGCGCCGTTCTCAGCGAGGTGGAGCTGGCATCGAACCGCGGGAAGATCGTCTTACCGGTGCGCATCGACGACGTACCGCCTTCGCCCGGCCTCGAGTTCTACATCCGCGCGATCCATTGGTTCGACGCCACGCGGCCGGCGGAGCTCGCGTGGGCGGAACTCGTACGCCAAGTGCGCGAGCTCATCGGGAGCGGCGCGGAAGCCGAGCCGGCCGTTGCGGCGCCGCGGATGGCGCAGCACAATCTGCCGCTGGCGCTCACCTCGTTTGTCGGCCGCGATGCCGAGGTCGCGCACCTAGAGAAACTCCTGCGGTCTTCGCGCCTGGTGACGCTGTGCGGCCCCGGCGGCATCGGCAAGACGTCCCTCGCAATCGCGGTCGTGAGGCGCAATCTCGACGCCTATCGCGACGGCGCATGGTTCGTGGATCTCGCGCAGGCGCATGATGCCACCTCATTCTTGCAGGCCTTCGCCACGACATTCGGTCTGCAAGAGTCGCCGAGTCGCGAGACGATCGATGTTGTAATCTCTCATCTAAAGAATACGCGATTGCTGCTCGTCATCGACAACTGCGAACAGGTGGTCGCCGAAGCCGCGCGGATCGTCGAGGCGATCCTCCAAGCCTGCCCGCACGTCACCGTCGTCGCTACGACACGAGAGCCGCTCGCTGTCCGCGGAGAAGAGGTCTTTCGGGTACCCTCGCTCGCCGTGCCCGACGATCGTTCGTCGCGCACGCTGACCGCCACAGCCGCGCGGAAGTATGGCGCGATCGAGCTCTTTGCGGATCGTGCGCACGGGGCCAATCGTTCCTTCGCCCTGACAGATGAAAACGCGCCGGCGGTCGCGGCGATCTGCCGGCGGCTCGACGGCATCGCGCTTGCCATCGAGCTCGCCGCGGCCCGCGTGAAGGTGCTCTCGGTAAAAGACGTTGCGTCCAGCCTCGACGAGCGCTTCGCGCTGCTCACCGGCGGCTCGCGCACGGCGCTTCCGCGGCAGAAAACGCTTCGCGCGATGATCGATTGGAGTTACGATCTATTGCCGGAAAAAGAGCGCGTGCTTTTCCGCCGCCTTGCCGTCTTCGCGGGAAGCTTCACACTGGGTGACGCCGTCGCCGTCGTGAAACTCGAGCAGGCCGCGATACTCGATCTGCTCGCGTCGCTCATCGACAAGTCGCTGCTGCAGGCGGATTTTACCGTCGAACCGACGCGCTACGCGCTGCTCGAGTCCATGCGAGCGTATGCATACGAGAAGTTGCGCGAGCACGCAGAGCTCGCGGCGCTGAATCGCGCTCACGCCGAGGCCTTCGCGGCTGCCGCCGAGGAGTTGGAACGCGCGTTTGACACGATCCCGGATGCCGCGTGGATGCGGCTCGCGGAGCCGCAGCTGGACAACTCCCGCGCCGCGCTGCGCTGGGCGTTCGGACCGGACGGCGACGTCGCCCTAGGGCAACGCCTCGTCGCAGCGCTGCGTCCGACGTGGTTCACGATGGCGCCGTCGGAAGGCCGCCGTTGGATTGCGGTCGCGTTACAGAATCTCGACGGCGCGACCCCGACGGTGTTCGCCGCCAAGCTCGCGCTGTGCGAGGCGCATCTCGCGATGCTCTCTCAGCAATACACGGATGCGCTGCCGCAGGCCGAGCGAGCCAGGCAGCTTTTCGACGAGCTCGGCGACCGTCAGGGGAGGGCGCTTGCGAATATGTTCGCGGGCGCGGCTCTCGGAATGCAGGGCGAGATTGCTGCGGGAACCTTGCTACTGAAGGCGTCGCTGGAGGAGTTTCGCGCCAGCCGGTCGCGCCGAAAAATCGCCGCAGCGTTGAACTATCTCGGCATCTTTCAGCTCGTCTCCGGCGACGTTGCGGCCGCGCGTCCCTTCTTCTACGAGGCGCTCGACCTATACAAATCGATCGAGGCGGCGCGGCCGGCGGCGCACGTCGCGTTATACCTCGCCGAGGCGGCGTTCCAGGACGGTGACCCGGCCGACGCCGCGCGGTTGGTTCGTGAGTCCTTGACCGACGAGCGGAGCCTCAACGACCCCGACGCCGTCGCCTTCGTTCTCTGCAACCTTGCCGCGTATCTCGTGGCGCTGGATTCGTGGGACGACGCTCGAGACAGCGCGCAGGAGGCGCTGCAGCTCGCCCTCGACCGCGAGATCCCGGCCGCAACGGTCTGGGCACTCCACCACCTCGTTGCGATTGCGGCACTGCGCGCCGGCGACGACGAAGCGCAGGACCGGCGGCGCGCTGCGCGTCTCGCCGGCTTCGTCGACGGGCGCATCGCCGAACTAAACCTTCCGCGCAACTTCACCGAGCAGGCGGAACGCGAGCGGACCAGCGAAGCTATCGGCAATGCACTCGGTACCGAGGCCGCCGCGCTCGAGGAAGAGGGGCGAGGTTGGAGCGAGTCGCGCGCCGTCGAAGAAGCGCGCGCGATTTAGCCTGCTCGCGGCGCTCGTTGTGTTCGCGGCCTGCGCCGGGCCGGCGCAATTGCCGGCGCCGAGCATTTCGTTAAGCGACGGCGGCAGCGCCGCCCGTTCCACGGACCTGCTCTACGTCTCGGATCTCGGGTCGAATAGCGTGGACTACTTCACATATCCCGCCGGAAAGGCCCTCGGCACGCTGACTGGTTTCGGATCAGTGGCGGGAGTCTGCTCAAACAAGGCCGGCGACGTCTTCGTCGTGGACGAGGCTGGGCCGGTCGTCGTCTACGCGCACGGCGGCTCGACGCCGATCCGGAAGCTCACCACCCGGGGCGCTCCCTACGGCTGCGCAATCGATCCCGTTACGGGCAACCTCGCGGTCACGAACCTCTCGGCGTTGCTATACGGCACGATCGCGATCTACGCCCACGCTAAGGGCAGCGCCAAGATCTACGAGGACTACAAAGTCGGCACCACCGATTTTTGCGCCTACGACGACAAGGGCAACCTGTTCATCGACGGCTCGAACCTATCGGCGCAGTTCGTGCTCTTGGAGCTGCCGAAGGGCGGCCACGGGTTTCACACATATAGCCTCACGCGTACGGTCAAGAACGCCGGCGGCGTGCAGTGGGACGGCAAGTACGTCGCGATCTCCGACCGCGGCGCAGGAGTAATCTACCGCACGACCCCGACCGGTAAGGTCGCGCAGGTCGTGAGGCTCAAGGGCGGTCCTGCGGTCGATGGGTTCTGGCTCGCGGGGGCGACGCTCATCGGTCCCAACGCGCAGAGCGGCGGCGCCGTCGGATTCTGGCACTACCCGGCGGGCGGCGCGCCGAGCAAGACGATGCGCGTGTTTCTCGAACCGTACGCGGCGACGGTCAGTGCGTCTGCTGGAACACTGACGCCGGAATCGGCTGATTCAGCTGATAGCTTCCGTAGGTGATCGTCGCGCTGCCGCTATAGGTAGGGAAGTGCGCGGCGACGGTCGCGCTGCGCGCCAGGCGATATTGCGAGATGCCAGAGTGGTGGATGAACGTCACGACGAGCGACGCCCCGTTGTTGTAGGCGAACGTGATCGACTCGATGACGTACGTGGTGGCGCTCACCGACATCGTCATGCTCTTCACGCGGCTGTCCGACTTCTTCGGCGTGCCGGTTAACACGTAGGCGGTGTGGTGCGCGTGCGGCTGTGAGGCCGGCGCCGCGATCGTGTAGTCGCGCAGCCAAGTCTGCGGCGTTCCCATCGTCGACAGGGTGTCGCCGAGCCCGCGCGCATAGCTCGGCGGATTGTTGAGGTGCAGCGCCTGCTGGTCCGGGGCCTTGTAGTACTGTGTCCCGGTCATGTGCACCGGCACCGAGATGATCGCCACGCGGACGCTGCCGGCGATCGTAACCGGCACCTGATAGGAGCTGAGACCATTCCATTTGGCCTCGCTGCGCTGCAAGACCGTCGCGGCGTCGAGTGGAGCCAGAGTCGGCGCCGGTGACGGGCTGGCGCCGACCGCGAGTATTAAGGCCAGGAGTCCCGGAGCGGCAGATCGTCGAGTCGGCATAGTTTCAACTCCTCCGCGCGGCCGCCACGCTGACGGTCGCGCCAGCCGCAGAACTTTCCGAAATCGCTTTGTAGGCAAATCCGCCACGCGGGTATTTCCAGAACCCGGCGATCCACCCGTTCGAGTAGGCCGGGGCGATGATCGCACTGCCCTGGATCCAGAACTGCTCGCCCTCTGACGGACCCGCTAGGTGCAACATTCCTACCTGCGTCCCATGGGTACCGCTGATTGTGAACCGACGAATCAGCAGATTCTGCCCGTCGCCGACGGCCAAGTAACGTCCGTCCCATTCTATGTTCCCGGGGTTTTTAGGAAGCTTGCTCAGGGTGACGTTCTCGAACTTGGAACCGCCTTTGGGCAGCTCCTTAAAGAATGCGGGAACGCTGGCCGCGGCGCCGTCCACGAACAGATTTCCCTTTCCGTCGTAGCCGCAGGCGCTTACGCTCGGAATGCTGTACAGGCGCGGCAGATGCCACTGGTAGTGCGGACCCTGACGATAGATCGCAACGCCGCCGTTGGGTATGGCGGCAGCTAGGTCGCCGGTTATCGGATCGACGGAGCATCCATCCGCCGTGCCCGCGATCGTTGCGGCCGGCGTGGCGAGGCCATGCTGGTATTCGTAGATCGCATACGCCGTCGTAATAAAGACGTCGCCGGTTTTATCCGAGCACAGCCCACCCGTAAAGTTGCCGCCCGGGTAAGTGAGGCTTCCCACGAACTGCACGCGCGGATACGTGTAAACGTTCGTGACGTTGGAGTACAACTCCGAAACGTACAGCAAGTCACCTGCCTGAGCGGCCAGCGCCACCCGCGACTGCGGCGCATTGGGGGGCATCGCGCCTGGAGCGCCGGTTTGTCCCAGCCAGCCGCCACAGCCGCTGAGAACTACGGCGGCCCCCAACACACCTAACGCACCGCGGTTAAACCGCAACATGATCACTTAGCGCGCTCCAATTCGTCTGCGATGCAACTATTCGGCGGGGGACGGCAGCGTTCCCATGCGGCCGGCTCTAGACTGAGCCCTGAATCGTGTAGAGCCACCACGGCGGCGCGCCGCGGCGTGCTTCACGGTCGTAGTAGACCTCGATCGTCAATCCACACTCCGTCGCGAGCTCAAACCAGTGCCGCTTGAGATACGCGTCGCCGCGATCACTCTTCGTCGAGCGCCAGGTCCGCACGACCGCGGTAATCGTCAGCGTGCGGTCATCCCACAAAAAGGCGCGCGGGACGGGCGGCCGGCTTCCGTCGGCGGGCGTCACGAAGCCCTCGCCAGCGGGCGCGATCGGGCGGCTCACGAATTTCCGCACGCGGGAGGCGTTCGTCGCTGCGTTCCACGAAACTGTGCGCGGCATGAAAAGACTTTCTGTTCTCGGCTTTATGATGCTCGCGTTCGCCGGCTGCGGCGGTGGCTCGAAGCAGGCGGCGTCGCAGAGCCCCGCCTCGACGTATCGCGTCGAGCTCGATACCACGCAGGGTCCCGTGGTCATCGTCGTAGATCGAAACCTAGCGCCGAACGGCGCGCAGCGCTTTTACGACCTCGTCAAGGCGGGGTATTTCGATGGGGCGCGCTTCTACCGCGTCGTGCCCGGCTTCGTGGTGCAGTGGGGCGCGGCGGGCGATCCCGCGGTCACCAAAAAGTGGGACGTCACGATTCCCGACGATCCGGTCAAGGGATCGAACACGCGCGGAACCGTGACGTTCGCCGCGACCGGCCAGCCCAACAGCCGCACGACGCATATGTTCATCAACCTGGGCGACAACGCGCGACTCGATGCGATGGGCTTCGCCCCGATCGGCCAGGTGAGCAGCGACATGCAAGCCGTCGAACACATCTACAGCGGCTACGGCGAGCGGCCGGATCAGGGGCAGATCGGCGCGCACGGCAACGCGTATCTGCAGCGCGCGTTTCCGCGCCTGGACTACATCAAGAACGCCCGCATCCTCAGCGGGTCTTAGATTTTGAATACTGTACCGCAGCCACCCGTGCAGCCGCTCTTGCCGCCCTGATACGCGGAGCCGTAAAGCGTTCCGCCGGTGGTCCGGATCACGCCGGCGTTCGGATAAGCCCCGTCGGAACCGGCGAAGCTGTGCAGCAGGCTATCGTGGCCCGTCGTCTTCAGCACGAACACGGAACCGAGTCCGCTTGCGCCGCCGAGCTCGGTCGTTCCGTAGAGATTGCCGCTGCCGTCGCGCGCCACCGGCCCCAGCGGTAATTGGCCGTCGCCGGGCCCGCCGCCGAAGCTGTGCAGTACCCTCTCCTTGCCGCTCACTTCGATTTCGTACACGACGCCGTTGTTGGACGTTCCGCCGATTTCGGCGGTACCATACAGGTTGCCCGAGCTATCGACGACGAGCGCCCCGATTGGATTGCCGCCGTCTTTCGCGCCGCCCGTAAATGCGTGGATCAGCTTTTCGTTGTGGGTCGTCGTCAGGCGAAAGACCGTCCCGCAACCGAAATACGAACTTCCGCATGCCCCTCCGGTGACGCCGCCGGCGCGGGTCGTACCGTAGAAGATGCCCTTGTATAAGAGCAGCGCGCCGTACGGCGACCGGCCGTCGTGCGGCGGCCCCTGGAATCTGTACAGGACGCTTTGCTTCCCGGTCTTATCCAACTTGAAGACGACGCCGCACCCGATGTAGGTAAAGCCGCAGGCACCACTGGTGCTGCCGCCATAGCTCGCGGTCCCGTACAGGTTGCCGTGCGAGTCCAGGATGAGATCAGCTGCGGGTGTCGCGCCGTCCGGGCAACCGGAGTTCCGGCAAAAGGTGTGGAGCAGCGTTTCCTTGCCCGCACGATCGATCTTAAACACCACCCCGTAGCCGGTTGCGCCGCCGTTGCGGGTCGTACCGTACAGGTTGCCGGCGGCGTCCTCGAGCAGGCCGGCGTACGGGTTTTGTCCATCCGAAGTCGGCCCGGCAAAAGCGTGCACCACGCTCGCTTTCCCTTTGGAGTCGATCTTGAAGACGACGCCACAACCGTCCGGGGCGCAGTACGGCCCCGTCAGCTTTCCTCCGTAGTACGTCGTGCCGTAGAGGACGCCGGCGTGGTCGCGGATGAGTGGCGACAGCGGCTCGTATCCGGCGCCTCCGCCGGGGAACGAGTACAGATCCTTGAAGCTTGCGCCGCGCGCCGCACCGATCGCCCGCTCAGCCAGTGCGGCGGCTCCGCTCGCGGGCACCGGGATCATTGGCGGATGGCCGCCGCATGCAACGAGCGCGAGTACGAGCGCGCACCGAAGCGGCAACACGACACTTAACCTTTCGTGCAGGTGGTGTTGCCTTCGGTCTTCCATGTCCCGTTCATATCGACCTGATATAGGTCGGTGTACGTCGTTGCGTTCGTGAAGGTGTAGGTGTCGCGAACCTGCATCGTCTTGCCTGAGGATGGATCCGTGAAGGGCCCGGACCACGTCGTCTTCTTCCCCGTTTGCTGCGTCGATTCGGTGCCGTATCCACCGCCCGCCGCCGTTGACGGATTCCACCAGGTCTTCGTCTTCGCAGCGTAGACGACGAAGCCGAGCGCTTCGAAGCTGGAACCCGTAACGCGCACCGAGAGCGCTTCGTTCACCGAGTGCGCGATGACCAGCGTCGTCTGCGCGGGGCCACCCATCGGCGACGGGATGCTGTTCTTGCACGTCCACGTTCCGACCAAAAAGTCGTAGCCGTGCGGACCGACGCCGATGCCGCCCGGCGACATCGGGGAGGCCGCGACCGCGGCCGCGGGCGCCATGAGCGCCAGCGCCATGACAGCTAAAGCGAGACGATTTCGCATTTCGAGAATCTCCTTTGCTGGTGGATTTTGAGGCTAGAGAGCCGACGCTTGCTTAATTCTGGATCCTTCGCCGGAGGCCCTACGAATTGGCTACCAGAAGCGTAGCTTCGTCGCGGAGGGACAAACTATGGCCCGTTTGCACTTCGTCGTCGGAGCATACGTTAGCGCAGCGCTGGTCGCCGGCTGCGGCAGCGGCGTGCCCGCACAGCCGTCCTTCCCGTCAGACCAACCGCTTCGCGCACACCACTCGCGCACGTTTCGGTATACCGGAGCGTATCAATATTTCAACGTGCCCGGCGGCGTGAGGCATCTCACCATCACCGCGTGGGGCGCGAGCGGGGGTGGCGGCAGCGGCAGCGGGACGTTCGGGGCCGGCGGCAAGGGTGGCTTGGTGCAGGCCACGATTCCCGTCAACGCCGGCGAGAGATTGGCGATCTCCGTCGGAGGCGCGGGCAGCAAGTATTCCAACGGCGGCGACGGCGGCTTTAATGGCGGCGGTACGAGTTCCGGGGGCGGTGGTGGCGGCGGCGGCGCATCCGACGTGCGCGAAGGCGGCCTCAGGTTTGTCGCGCGAGTGCTCGTGGCCGGCGGCGGCGGCGGCGGCGGCGAGGGCGGAATGACCTACTTTGGCCCGGGCGGCGGCGGCGGCGCTGGTGGCCCCGGCGTTGGTGCCAAGGGCCATGCGGGCGGCGGTGCCTACGGCAGTCCCGGCGCGGGCGGAAGCGGCGGCACGCAGACGGCCGGCGGCAGCGGCGGGAGCGGCGGTCCCAGCGGCTGCGACGGCAACGCGGGCTTGCCGGGCCGCCTACACGCGGGGGGTAACGGCGGGAGCGGGGGCAGCCAGGGCACTTGTGGGAACGGTGCCGGCGGTGTCGGTGGCGGCGGAGGCGGCGGCTACTACGGCGGCGGCGGCGGCGGTCAGGGCGGGCGCTCCGCGCACGGCAACAAGGGCGGTGCGGGCGGCGGTGGCGGAGGCGGCTCCTCCTACGTCGAGAGCACCGGAACGGTGTTGCAAAACGTTCGCGGCGTGCGTGCCGGCAGCGGCGAGATCCTTATCTCCTGGTAGGCGAAAAGCTACGGCGTGAGTTCGAAGGCCTCGCCGTGGCCGAGCGTGCTACCCCGTGACGTCGTGCCGAAGAAGTCGCCTCCGCTCGCAAGCAACGGGGCAGCGGGCCCGGCGCCGCCCCCGTCGCGCGTTCCGGTGAACGGGAACTGCACTTGATACGGGGGTGTGCCGGACGGGTTCAGGCTAAACACGACGCCGCAGCCTTGCGTCGGATCGAGCGAACACTTAGAACCGCTGGGGAGTCCACCGTAGAACGTCGTGCCGTAAAGAACGTTGCTGTAAGCGATTAGGCTCGCCACCGGCGAGCCGCCGCCGGCAAAACTGTGCAGCACGCGCTCGGCACCCGACGTGCTCATGCTATAGATCGTTCCGCAATGGCAGTAGTTGTGTTCGCCCCCGGCGGAGGTCGTGCCATAGAGCGCGCCGTTGAGCTCGACCACGCCGCTTCCCAGCGGATCGCAACCATCGTAAGGACTATTTTGGAAACGGTGCAGCACGGTTTCAGTGCCCGACGTGCTCATGCTGAAGACGGTCCCGCAATTTTGGCTCGAGCCGCCGGTGCTGGTCGTGCCGTAGAGCGTGCCCTTGTAGTCGATGAGACTCGCGTAAGGCGTCGCGCCGTCTTTCGGACCGCCGAAAGCATGCAGTGTCTTCTCTGATGCCCCGGTTACGTTGATGCTAAAGGCGGTTCCCTTGCCGTACGCCCCGCTTTCGCTCGTCGTGCCGTACAGAATCCGGTGAATTTCGATCAGGCTGGCATACGGATATTGGCCGTCGGTCTTGCCGGCGCCGAAGCTGTAGATGACTCTTTCGACGTACTTGTAGGGAGTCGTTGTCGGTGTAAGCCGAAAGATGATTCCCTTACCGTGGGCGCCGCCGAGGACCGTCGTGCCGTAAAGCACGCCGGTGCCTCGCGCGCCGATGATCAATGTGGCGCCGGGTTCGGCGCCGTCGTGACCGGCTGCACCGTGAAACGTGTAGATGCGCGTCTCTTTGTATACGCTGGTTCCGGCCTGCTGCGTCAGCTCGTAAACAAACCCGCAGCCCCGGTTTCCGTCCCGGCACTTGAGGTCTCCGCCGGCCGGTGCGATGCCGAAGAGGCCTGTTTTCGGGTCGCCGATCAGTCCGGCAGAACCGCCGGATTTTCCGATAAAGGTTTCCGCGATCGTGTAGGTGTGGAGGGGGACGACGTGCAGCGTGGCGGGTCGCGCGCCCGGCGCGGAGAGCGCCGCCGGCCCGGGCGACGGCGCGAGGTTCCCCCGGCCGCACGCGGTGACGGCGAGCACGCAGAATA
>DATDGN010000006.1:0-17763 GCA_036522095.1 Candidatus Cybelea sp.
CTACGCCGAGGGCTGAGCGAAGCGAACGATCGGCTTGACGATGCGGGCCTCGGCCAAGTCGCGATAGGCGCGCGGCACGTCGTCGAGGTCCACGAGCGTCGCGCCGACCTTCTCCGCCGAGACGACGCCCTGCTCGATCAGGTCGAGCGCCGCGCGCGTGTCCTGCGGTCCGGCCGAGTAGCTCGCCACCGCGCGGAGATCGCCGAAGTAGAATCGCTCGGAATCGATCGCGAGCGGGACCTCCGGCGGAAACGGCGTGAACATCACGACGGTGCCGGACGCCGCGACCGACTCGAACGCGTGCTGCATCGCCCGCGCGGTTCCCGGCCCGCAGATAACGACCGCGGCTCCGGCGCCGAGCGCGCCGCCGGCGTCGTCGGGAGCGAACGCGACGGCGCCGTTGCGCGCGGCGATGTCGCGGCGGGCCTCGATGAAGTCGCTCGCGAACACCTCGCATCCGATCCGCCGCGCCGCCAGGACGTGCAGCTGCCCCATCACGCCCAGGCCGATCACGTACACGCGCTCGCCGGCGGCAGCCCCGCCGCGGCGCAGCGACTTCACGACGCACGCCAGCGGTTCGGTCAGCGCCGCGTCCGGAAACGAAACGCCGCCCGGAAGCCGCAGCGTGTCGCGTTGATTTTCCACGGGCACGCGAAAGTATTCCGCGATGCCGCCGGGCTCGATCTTGGTGGCGCGCCAGGTCGCACACTGCACGTACTCGGAGCGACGGCATGCCGCGCACTCGAAGCACGGAGCGTGGTGATGCACGAACACGCGATCGCCGACCGCGAAGGAGCTCGCGCCGCGGACCTCCACGACGATCCCGGCCGGCTCGTGACCGAGCACGAGCGGCGCCTTGCGTTGGATGTACCAGGGCATGACGTCGCCGCTGCAGATGCCGCTGGCCGCAGTGCGGACCAGCAGCTCGCCGTCGCCGATCTCCGGAACCGGGCGTTCCTCGACGCGCACGTCATCCACGTCGTAGAGCACGGCGGCCCGCATCGTGCGCGGGCTCACGGCTCGATCAGGGCTTTGAGTCCCTCGCCCGCGTCGAGGCGACCGAACAACTCGACGATCTGGCTCAGCGGCGCGGAGAGCGTGATCAGTCGCTGCAGCGGCAGCGCGTGTGCGGCGATCAGGTCGAACGCCGCGCGAACATCGGCCGGCGTGAAGTGGAACGGGGCCAGCAGCCGGACCTCGTCGTAATGCAAACGTGCCGCCAAGAACGAGACGCGCACCTCGCTCGGCAGCCCTGCAAAGAACGAGACCGTGCCCCCGCGCCGGACGTACGATGGCGCGCCCTCCCACATCTCCGGGCTCCCGGTGCACTCGATCACTGCATCGGCGCCGCGCCCGTGTGTGCGCTCGAGGATCACGTCGCGCATCGCCACGGCGCCGGGGTAGTAGCTCTCGAGCCCCATGTCGCGCGCGAACGCGACGCGCTCGGTGCGCCGGCCGAAGAGCAGCACGTCGACGCCCTGGCGCTGCAGCAGCAACCCGTGCAGAATTCCGAAGCCGCCGTTGCCCAGCACGACGACGGTCGAGCCGGCGGCGGGCGCCAGCATCGCGAGCGAGTGAGTGACGCACGCGAGCGGCTCGAGAAACGCGCCCTCGGCATAGCTCACGTCGGCCGGCTTATCATAGCAGTTCCGGTCCACGACGCGCTTGGGCAGCGCGACGAAGTCGGAATACGCGCCCAGCACCATCGCCGCCAGGATGGTTTCGCACAGCTCCTCTTGTGAGTGCCGGCACCAGAAACACGTACCGCACGGCGCTGTGTGGACGCACATCACGGGGTCGCCGGGCCGAAACGCGGTGACGCCGGCGCCCACCTCGGCGACGTCGCCCGAGAATTCGTGACCGAAGCGCGTCGGCATCGGCATCTTGGGATGCCCGCGGCGAAACGTCTTGAGATCCGTGCCGTCGGTCAGCGCCGCCTTGACGCGCACGACGATGCCGCCGGCCGGCGCCTCCGGTGCCGCCTCGACTCGCAGCTCGATCTGCTTCGGGGCGACGAGCATGGCCACGCGTGACGAGGCGTTCACGGCGCGATCGCATCCCCGACGCACGCGAGCAGCGCCGAACGAATCGGATGCGGCAGCGGGGTGCTTTTCTTCGTCGTTGCGTCGATGGCGGCGACCACGAGCGTAAGAGCCGCTCCAGCCTCGGCCGTGCGTTCGTTGAACACGACGGTCTGCCAGCGCACGCTCGACGCCCCGACGTGCTGGATGTGGGTGCGCATGCGCAGCCAGTCGCTCATCAGCGCCGGCGCGTGATACTCCGCCTCCACTTTAACCCGCGGCAGCCAGAACCCATACTCCGTGAACACGTTCTCATATGGAAACCCGAGCTCCGCAAAAAGATGCATCTCGGCGTACTCCGCAAACCGCGAGTAGGCCGCAAAATACATGATGCCGGCGACGTCGACATCGGCCCACTGCACTTGGAGCCGGCTTTCGAAGACCCGCGTTCCCTCGGGAAGCCGGTCGATGAAGCGCGTCATGCTAACGACCTCGCGTAGCGAGCGAGCGGATCGACCTCGAGGTTGACGCGGCTGCCCGGCACGCGCGCGCCGAGCGTCGTGCGCGTCAGCGTCTCGGGGATGAGCGCGACCTCGAACCAGTCGGACCCGACGCCGGCGACCGTAACGCTCACGCCGTCCAGCGCGACGAACCCCTTGTTCGCGATCATCGGCGCGAGCCGCGCGGGGGTCTCGATCCGCAGCCGCTCCCCCTGACCTTCGGGCGTTCGCACCAGAACGCGCGGCGCCGCATCGACGTGCCCGTAGACCAGATGTCCTCCAAGCCGGTCGCCCGCGCGTAGCGCGTATTCGACGTTGATGAGCTCGCCGGGCAGTCTCTCACCCAGCGTGCTGCATGCGAGCGTCTCCGGGACGACGTCGAACGAAACGACCTCGCCGTCGACCGCCGTGGCGGTGAGGCAGACGCCGTCGATGGCGATGGAGTCCTTGGGCTCGGCGCGCTCCGCTCGCGCGCCTTCGCAGCGCACGGTCAGCGTCGCTCCGCCGCCCGGCTGCGCGTCGAGCGCGACGACCGCGCCGCGATATGCGATCAAGCCGCTAAACATCGCCCAACGTGCCGGTGAGCACGACATCGTCGCCGACGCGTTCCGCGCCGTCGAAGCGTGCGCGCACGGCGCGCGACGCGAGGTCGACGCCGCGCAGCACGGGCACGGCGCGTTCCGTCTGCAGCAAGCGCGGGACGACGGCCCAATAGAAGCGGTCCGCCAGGCCGCCGGCGATCAGCTGTGCGGCGAGCTTCGGTCCGCCCTCGCAGAGGACGCTGCAGATCTCGCGCTCGCGCAGCGCCTCCATCGCGTTGGCGAGGTCGAGTGTCCGAGCGCCCGCGTCGCCGAGGACGAGCACGTCGGCCACGTCCGCTAGAGCGTCGAGGCGCGGCCGCAGCGCCCCCGGCGCGAGCACGATCGTCTTCGCGTAGCCATCGGCCGGGACGAAAACACGGCTGCCGGGCGGCACGGTGTCGCGCTCGCACGCCACGATGCGAACGTACCGGCGGGCGCGATCGTGGTGCGGGCGGACGGTCAGCATCGGATCGTCGACGCGAACCGTTCCCGCGCCGACCATCACGGCATCGTGCGCGATGCGCAGCTCGCGCACGTAGCGCTGCTCCGCCTCGGAGCCGAGCGGTTCGCGCAGCTCGGGCGCGCGCGCGACCGCGCCGTCGAGCGACATGGCCATCTTCACCGCGACGTACGGGCGGTGCAGCCCGCTCGCGCGCGCGAAGGGCTCGATCAGCGCTTGCGCGGCGGCATCGCCCGCGACGGCCATCTCGACGCCGCGGTCGCGCAGTTGCGCGCCGCCGCCGTGTCCCGTCGGATCGAGCGTGCCGGCCACGACACGCGCGACGCCCGCGCCGGAGACTGCCTGCGCGCAGGGAGGCGTTCGGCCGACGTGCCCGCACGGCTCGAGCGAGACGTAGAGCGTCGCGTTGCGCGCCCGCGAACCAGCGCTGCGCAGGGCGTTCACCTCGGCGTGCGGGGCGCCGGCGCGATGATGGTAGCCCTCGCCGACGATGCGGCCGTCGCGCACGACGACGGCGCCGACCGGCGGGTTCGGCGCGGTCGCCCCGATGGCGCGCGCAGCGAGCTCGTAGGCACGCTGCAAAAACAGCTCGTCGAGCGGCGTCAGTCGAGACTCGAGTCTTCCCACGGGTCGCGGCTTTTCGCTACCGCGATGACCACCGCATCCTCCACACGCCCTCCGGCCTCGCGCACGGCCGCGGCGCAGTCGCGCAGGGTCGAACCGGTCGTGCACACGTCGTCGAACAGCGTCACGCGCTTTCCGGCGACTCCCGCCGCGTGGCAAGCGAACCGGCCGCGGGCGGCGAGCCGCTGCGTGCGCGAGCGCCCGCGCTGCGCGTCGCCGGATCGCTGCTCCAGCGCCGGGATCACCCCCGCGCCGGCGATCGCGGCCGCGTGGCCGGCGACCAGCGCGACGCCGTCCATGCCGCGGGCGCGCCGGCGCCGCGCCGTCGTCGGGATCGGGACGAGCAGAGCGCGCGGCACGACGAGGGCCGCGACCGCGGCCCCCAACGCCTCGGCGACGTCGCGGCGTCCGTCCTTGAGCGCCAGCACCGCGGCGCGCAGGCCGTCTTCGTACGGCCCGAGTGCGGCGACGGCGAGTCCGGGGAATCGAACCAAAATCGTTTCGCCGCTCGGCGCGCAACTCGAACACAGGCCTGCGCCGAGCGCGTTGCAGCTCGCGCACTGCGGGGGAAAAAGGAAATCGAGCAGCCGGCGCCACGCCATGCCGTTCGATCACGACGATGCGACGCGTTACCTAGCCGCTACGGAGCTCTGCGAGTTCGAGGCGAGCGCAGATAACTCGCCGGCGAGCACGTCGTCGGGGATCGTTCCTCGATAGATGTAGCGCACGATTCCGTGGCTGTCGATGAAGATGCTCTCGGGGAGCCCGCGCACGTCGAACGTCGCGGCGAATTGACCGCGATCGACTGCGACCGGCGCCGAGACGCCGAGCTGAAGCGCGAAACTCTTCACGCTGCTCGCCGATTCCTGTTCGTCGACCAAGAGAAACGCGATGCGATCGCGGTACCGCTGCGCCTGTTGGGCGATCGCCGGAAACTCTCTGCGGCACGGCGAGCACCATGTCGTGAAGACGTTGATGTATGCCGGAGAACCGTGGAAGTTGCCGTCGAGCGATTTTCCGTCCAGGGTATCGAGCGCGAAAGCGGGCGCGAAGTCGCCGATCTCGAGAGTGCCCGCGCGCGTTACCGCAGGCGACCGTGCCGCCGCCAGCGCGACGGCGAGGACTGCCACGGTGCCGAGTAAGGTGCGAAGCACGTTGTGGTTATACCCATCTATTCCTCCGCAACGAGGGTATTTTTCAACACGCTTTCGTCGGCGACGCGGGTATCGTTGCCGACGATCGCATCGCATAGTTCCGCGCGCGCGCCGATCGTCGCTCCTTGCCAAACGATCGTACGCTTCAGCCGCGCGCCTGCTTCGATGACTACGCGATCGTCCACGACGCACGGCCCTTCGATCGAAGCGTTCTCGCCGACGCGGACGCCTGCGCCGAGCCTCACCGCGCCCTCGACGCGCGCGCTGACGCCGACCTTCGCCGAGGGATCGATGCCGTTGGGGCTGGTTTGCGGGATTCGGACGACGCCGCTTACGACGTCGTAGCTCGCGCGGCGATATTCGCTCGGGGTGCCGATGTCGGCCCAGTACGCGCCGCGCGCATCGAATCCGAAGAAGCGCTCGTCTGCCGCCTGCAACGCTGGAAACACCTGCTTGCCGAAGTCGTAAAACTCGCCCGCCGGGATGTGCTCGAAGATCCGCGGCGAGAACACGTAGACGCCGGTGTTGACGAGCTTGCTGCGCTCGGTGCCGCGCGGCGGCTTCTCTTGAAAGCCCGCGACTTTCGCTCGCTCGTCAAGGACGACGACGCCGTACTGCTCAACGTCCTCGCGTTCGACCAGCGCTATGCTGGCCAGCGCGTCGCGCTCGTGATGGAAGTCCACGAGCCGGTCGAGGCGTAAGTCGGTCACCTCGTCGCAACCGATCACCACGAAGGTTTCTCCACCGAAGAACCGCTGGATGTTCTTGACGGCTCCCGCGCTGCCGAGCAGCTCCGGTTCGTGCGAGTAGTGAATCTTGACGCCGAATCGCGACCCGTCGCCGAGCGTGGCGGCGATCGCCTCGGCATGATAGTGCAGGTTCATCGCGATCTCGTCGAAGCCGTTCGCCTTCAGATAGCGCAGCAGGTGCGCGGCATTCGGGACGCCGGCGACGGGGACGAGCGGCTTGGGCACGCGTTTGGTGAGTGGATAGAGCCGGGTCGAGAGTCCCCCGGCGAGGATCATCGCCTTCACGAACCGGCGCCGCTCCTGCGCGCTCGCAGGCCGAGTCCGTCGAGCGCAACGAGCCAAACGAAGCGCGGCAACGCGAGCTGCCGCCGCCAGCGACGCGGTTCCCGGATGAGGCGGTAGAGCCACTCCAGGCCGATGCGGCGAACCAACGCGGGCGCGCGGCGCACGCGTCCCGCGATCACGTCGAACGAGCCGCCGACGCCGATGCCCACGCCGCAGCCGGTTTGTCGCAAGTGCTGGGCCAGCCAATACTCTTGGCGCGGCGAGCCCATGCCCGCGAAGAGCAGCCGCGCACCGCTCGCGGCGATCGCCGCGGCGACGTCCGCGCTCTCGCTCTCGGCGAAAAACCCGTCGCGCACGCCGGCGATGACGAGACCCGGGAAGCGCGCCTTCAGGATCCCCGCCGCCTCCGCCGCGACGCCGCTCGCGCCACCCACGAAATACACGGGCAGACCGGTGGAAGCCGCGCCCGCGCAGAGGCGCTCGACCAGCTCCACGCCGGTGACGCGATCGCGCAGCGGCGCGCCGCGCCGGCGCGCCACGGCGAGCAGACCGACGGTGTCGCAGAGCGAGAGCGCACAGGCATTGACGATCGCGCGAAACCGCGCGTCGCGCTGCGCGTAGACGACCATCTCGGTGCCGAGCGTTACGACTTGTGCCGCGTCCGCTTGGCGCGCTAGCGCCAGGATCGCAGCGGTAGCCTCATCGGCGTCGATCGCATCGAGACGACATCCCAGAATCTCCAATCGGCGTCACCGCGACTCGGAGCCGAACGGCGCCAGCAGCGGCCGCAGCCGAGCCGCGAGGCCTTCCGGCATGCCGTCCAGCGGCAAGCGGCATTCGCCGGCCGCAAACCCGAGCTCGCGCATCGCCCACTTGATTGCAATCGGGCTGGTCGTCGCAAACAGCGCGTCGATCAGCGGGAGGAGCGAGGCCGCTAGCCGGGCGGCCTCGTCGACGCGCCCGTCACGGTACGCGTCGAACATGCGCCGGTATTCGCGCGAGCAGAGGTGCGACGCGACGCCGACGACCCCGTCGGCGCCGAGCGACAGACACGGCAGGAAGAGATGATCGTCGCCCGCCCAGACGATGAAGCCCTCGCTTCGGCCGCGCAGGATCATGCCGATTTGTTTGAGATCGCCGCTGGATTCCTTAACCCCGGCGAGATTGGCGTGGCGCCGCGCGAGCTCGAAAAGCGTTTCGGGCAGCATGTTGGCGGCCGTTCGGCCCGGGATGTTGTAGACGACGACCGGAAGCCGCACGGCTTGCGCGATCGCACCGAAGTGCGCGAGCATTCCGCTCTGCGTCGGCTTGTTGTAGTAGGGCACTACAGCGAGGATGGCGTCGGCGCCCGCGGACTCGGCGGCCTGGGCCGCCGCGACGGACTCGCGCGTCGAATTCGTGCCCGCGTTCGCGATCACGACGGCGTCGCGCCCGACCGCGTCTTTGACGGCCTTCCACAGCGCTGAGCGCTCGGCGGAGTCGAGCGTTTGGCCCTCGCCGGTCGACCCTGCGACGACGAGACCGTCGTTGCCGCGCTCGACGAGCCAGCGCGCCAGGCGACCCGCCTCGTGCGGATCGACGCCGCCGCGCTCGTCGAAGGGCGTGACCATCGCCGTAACGATCGTTCCTAGCTCGCGCCTCATGCCACCGGGTCTCCCCTATCGAGTCCGAACTGTTCGTGCACGGCGTTCTCCGCCCGCGTGACTTCGGACTCCGGCACGAGGATCGAGATCGTGACGTTGCTGTCGGTGCAGTGGATGATCTCCACGTCGGCGCGCGATAACGCATCCACCACCTGATGCACGACGCCGGGCTCGTAGCGCATCCCCGTGCCGACGACGGAAAGCTTCGAGCAGCCCTCGCGCACGCGGACCGCGAGGTTCAAGTCGTGCAGCAGTTGCCGAATCTCGCTGCCGCGATCCCCCTCCACGACGAACGCCACGCCCGCCTGATTGATCGTGACCTGATCGATCGAGATCCCGGCGTCGGATACTCGGCGAAACATCTCGAGCTCGGTCTCCATGCGCCGGCGCGGCGACTCGATGTCGCCGCGAATGATGCGCACCCACGTCAAACACCCCGACGCGGTCACGCCCGTGACCGGGCGATGATGGTCGATGCCTTCGTCCACGAGGGTGCCGCGATCGCTGCGCAATCCCTTGATCGAATAGTTCGTTCCGGTCCGATCGGCATAATCCGCGGCCTTGTGATGCATGACCTTGGCGCCTTGGCTCGCAAGCTCCGTCATCTCAGCGAGCGACGCGCGTTCGATCGTGCGGGCGGCCGGGATGCGCCGCGGGTCCGCGGTCATCGCGCCGCTGACATCGGTGTAGATATCGACGCGCTCCGCGTCGAGCGCGTGTCCGATCGCAATCGCCGAGAGGTCCGTGCCGCCGCGCCCGAGCGTGGTGACGGCGCCGTCTTGGGTCGTGCCGTGAAAGCCGGCGACCACCGCCACCGCGCCGCGCTGCAGCACCGCGTAGATGGCGGCCGGCTCGACCCGCAGGATCGTCGCGTCGCCGTGGCGCGCGTCGGTGACGATGCCGGCCTGCACGCCGGAGAGCGCCACCGCGTCGACGCCCCGCGCCGCGAGCTCGTCGGCGAACACGGCAGCCGAGATCAGCTCGCCGGCCGCGAGCAGCAGGTCGGCATTGGGAGTGCCCGCGCGTCCCTCGATGAGGCCGAGCAGCGTATCCGTCGCGTAGGGCTCCGGGGAGCGGCCCATCGCCGAGACCACGGCGACGATCGCGTACCCGGCCTCGCGCGCGTCGCGCACGCGGCAGTATGCGACGGCGCGCTGTTCGCCCGTCGCGACCGAGGTGCCGCCGAACTTGAGCACCGCGATGCGCTGCGTCGCGTTCATGCCGCGACGTACCCCTTGGCGAGCAGCAGCTCGAGGATCTGGACGGCGTTCGTGGCGGCGCCCTTGCGCAGCTGGTCTCCGACGCACCACAACGCAAAATGCGAGTCGTCTTCTCTGCGCAGGCGGGCGACGTGTACGTCGTCCGTGCCCTCGACGTCGCGCGGCGTCACGATTCCATCGCCGTGATACACGACGCCGGGAGCGCTCGCGAGCGCGGCGGCGAGCTCGGCGACGCTCGCCGGCCGCAGCGTCTCGAGGAAGACCGCCACGCTGTGCGCGGTCCGGACGGGAACGCGCACCGCCGTCACGCTGACGCGGAGCTCGGGAAGATCGAGCATCTTGCGAGTTTCGTCGCGGATCTTGCGCTCCTCCCCACTCCATCCGCAATCGTCGAACGCGCCGATCTGCGGCACGACGTTGCGCGCCAGAATACTAGGGAAAACCTCGGCGCGCGGTTCGGGCTCGCCGCTCGCAGCAGCGCGCTCCTGCGCCTTGAACTCCTCGAGGCCCGCGCGGCCCGCGCCGCTCGCGGCCTGATACGTCGCCACACGAACGGAACGCAGGCCCGCCGCGTCGCGAATCGGGCTCAGCGCCGTGCACAGCACGATCGCCGTGCAGTTCGCGACCGGGAAGAGCCGATGCTCGGCGCGCATCGCGTCGGCGTTGACCCCCGGAACGATCAACGGGAGGTCGCCACGCATGCGTAACGTCGCGCTGTTGTCGATGACCACGCAGCCGCTCTCCACGAGCCGCGCAGCGTACCGTTCGCTGGCGTCCTCGCCGCTCGCGAAGAACACGACGTCGAAGCTGCGCAGCGCGTCTTCCGAGGCCTCGCGGACGTCCAGCGAATCGCCGCGGAAGCGTGCCGCGGCGGCTCGCGCGCGCGAGGCGAACAACCCCAGAGCGCCGATCGGGACGTTGCGTTCTTCCAGAATGCGCAGGATCGTCTCACCGACGACGCCGGTCGCGCCGACCACCGCGACGTTCACGATGCCGCCTCCAGGATCGAATCCAAGCCGACCGAAAGACCGCGCAGGTTCACGACGGCGCGCACGGCCGCCAACATGCCGGGAACGAACGACTCGCGCGTGAACGAGTCGTGACGGATCGTCAGCAGCTCTCCCGCTCCGGCGAACAGGACCTCATGGTGCGCGACGAGCCCGGGCAGCCGGACGCTGTGCATCGGCGGCGCCCGATGACATGCGGCCGCAATGCGCGCGGCGATCTCGCGCGCCGTGCCGGAGGGCTTGTCCTTCTTTTGCGCGTGGTGCATCTCGACGATCTCGACATCCGGGAAAAAGCGCGCCGCTGCTTCCGCGAAGCGCATCATGAGCGTGGCGCCGACGGAAAAGTTCGGCACCAGCAGCGCCCCCACGCCGCGGCTATCGGCCATCTCGGCGAGCGCAGCGCGCTGCTCGGCGCTCCAGCCGCTGGAGCCCACGACGGTGCAGAGCCCGCGCGAAACGGCCCCGAGCGAGATCTCGTAGGTCCCGGGCTGCGTCGTGAGATCGAGCAGAGCGTCGGGCTTGCGCGCGAGCACCTCGTCGAGCGTCGTGACGATCGCCTGCTCCGGATCGGCCGTGCGGGCGAGGCCGCAGCAGTATTCGTTCGTGCGCAGTAAAGCCTCGCGGGCGACGGTGCCCATGCGTCCCATCGCCCCCGCAACGGCAACGCGCACGAGGTTAGATCTTTTCTAAAGGCGCGTACTTGAGCATCAGCATCTTCTGACCGACGTTGGGAAAATCGATCGTCACGAGGCCGTCGCCGCCGGCGCCGACGATGCTTTCGATCCGCCCCTCACCCCACTTGGGATGGCGCACGCGGTCGCCGTCCTTGAGGCCGAGATGGACGCCCGCGCCCGCGGATTCGTGGATCGCGACCTCACGCCAGCGCCCGCCGGCCGGGCGCGGCAGCGGCACGCTGTCGCTCTCGAGCACTTCGAGGCCCGGAATCTCCTCCAAGAAGCGCGATTTCGGATAGGCGTACGTATTGCCGAACAGCGCGCGACGCGATGCATACGTGAGAAACAGCCGGTCGATCGCGCGCGTGATGCCGACGTAGGCCAGACGGCGTTCTTCCTCCAGCTCGCCGGTCTCCGTGAGCGCGCGGCTGTGCGGAAAGATCCCCTCCTCCAGGCCCGTCAAGAACACGCTCGGAAACTCCAGCCCCTTCGCGCTGTGGAGCGTCATCAACGTCACGTATGAGGCGTCTTCCACGAGCGAGTCCAGGTCGCTGACCAGCGCGATGTTGCCGAGGAAACCCGCGAGCGACGCGTCGTCGTCGGCGGCCTCGTATTCGCGCGCGACGCCGACGAGCTCGGCCAGGTTCTCGAGGCGCGCGCGCGCGTCGTGCGTATCCTCGCTCTGCAGCTCGCGCACGTATCCGGACTGCTCCATTACGGCGACCAGCAGGTCCGCGACCCCGATCCCATCGGCGCGCTTGCGCAAATCCAGGATGAGATCCGCGAAGCGCTCGAGCTCCTTGAGCTTCTTGGGAACCGCCGAGCGCAGCAGGTCGCTGTCGAAGACGGCCTCGCCGACCGAGACGCGCGCGGCGTTCGCCGCCTGCACCAGCGCCGCCAGCGTCTGCTGCCCGATGCCGCGCCGCGGGACGTTGACGATGCGCTTGAACGCCAGCGCGTCGGACGAATTCACGATGTAGCGGAGGTACGCGATGATATCTTTGATTTCGGTGCGCGCGTAGAATCCGACGCCGCCCACGACCCGGTACGGAATTCCCTCCGCCAGCAGCGCCTCTTCGTAGACTCGCGACTGCGCGTTGGTTCGGTACAGCACGACGAAGTCGCGATAGGCCGCGCCGTCGCGAACGAGGCTCTTGATCTTCTCGACGACGTAGCGCGCCTCGTCGCGTTCGGTCGCCGCCGGGTAGAGCGTGATCGGCTCGCCCTCTTCGCGCGCCGTGAAGAGCTTCTTCGGCGCCCTCGCATGATTGTTCGCGACGAGCGTGTTGGCGGCGTCGAGGATGCGCCCGCTGCTGCGGTAGTTCTCTTCGAGCTTGAAAGTCTTCGCGCCCGGAAAATCTTCCTCGAAGCGCAGGATCATGCGGTAGTCGCTGCCGCGCCACGAATAGATCGACTGGTCGTCGTCGCCGACGACGGTCACGTTACCGTTGTACGCCGCGAGCAGCGCGATCAGCCGGTACTGCGCAGCGTTGACGTCCTGGTACTCGTCCACCAGAATGTACTCGAACTTGTGCTGGTATTTCTCGCGCGTCGCCGCGTCGCGCTCGAGCAGGTCGATCGTGCGAACGATAAGGTCGTCGAAGTCGAGCGAGTTCGACTCGTTCATCCGGCGCTGATACTCGGCGTAGACGTTCGCGATGCGCTCGCCGATGAAGGAGGACTGCGTCTGCGCGTACTGCTCCGGCCACATCAACACGTTCTTGGCTTTGTCGATTTCGGCAAGGCACGCGCCGGCGGAGAGCTGACGCTCGTCGTAGTCGAGGTCGTCGAGAATCTCTTTGACGAGCTGGCGCTGGTCGGACTCGTCGATCACGGCGAAGCTCGGTCCGATGCCGATGTATTTCCCGTCGCGCCGCAAAATTCGAACGCACATCGCGTGGAACGTGCCGACCCAGACGTCGCGGGCGACCGGGCCGACCATCCCCTGCAGGCGCGACTTCATCTCGCCCGCGGCCTTGTTGGTAAACGTTACGGCGAGAATTCGGTCGGGCGCGATCCGCAGCTCGCGCAAAAGATAGGCGATGCGGTGCGTCAAAACACGCGTTTTGCCGCTGCCGGCTCCGGCAAAGATCAAGACCGCGCCATCACTATGCCGAACGGCGGCAGATTGCACGTCGTTGAGTACTTCGGTTTCCAGGAGCATTTGTAGCGATTCGGCGGAGGGCACGCAATCGCCTTGTATCAGCGCGGAAATGCGACGTTTGCCGCAATCAACGCACGGCGCGAAGTACCTGAGCCCGCCGCTGCGCCATCGCGCAGGAGGCGGCCAAAAACGCGAGCGTGGATTCGGCTCCCTCGTTATAATTGACCGTGCTTTCGCCGAGACCGTCGTAGCAGCGGCCGCCATGCGCCATGGGGATGCCACGCGAGTTCTTGCCGTGGTACCACTCCAGCGCAAGCTCGGCGGTCGCAAAATGGGCGGCATCGCCGGTGGCATCTAAGGCGGCCAGCTCCGCCTCGACCATCGCGTACGCCTCGAGCGGTTGTTGCGCGTAGCGCGCTCGCTGCTCACCGCGCCGGTACCAGCCGTCGTTCCCGATCGGGACGTGGACCCCGTTCTCGATCGTGGCGCCCTCGTAGAACTTCAGCGCGGCGATCCCGACTTCGGTGTAGCGCGCGTCGCCCAGCCCGGGTCCAGCGCGCAGCAGGGCCTCGGGCAGCCGCGCGTTGTCGTACGTCAGGATGTCTTCGAACCACGGCCATTCGGCATCGGCGGTCGCCTCGTACGCCGCCAGTATCTCGTCGGCCAAGTAGCGGAGCGCCGTCGCATATTTCGGCTCGCGCGCCGCCGCGTACGCGTGCGCGAAGCCCAGCGCCGCGTAGGCCCTCGAGCGGATGTACTCGAGCGACTCGAGCGACGGCAGCGCGCGGGCGAGCAGCGTCTCGCAGACCCGTCGCCACGGCTCGTGCGGCGCATTCGCGAGACCGTACCCTAGCGCCCATATCGCGCGCCCGCAGCTGTCGTGCGTGCCGATTTCGTCCGTCCAGTTCCGATCGTACCCCATGAAGTTGTGGAAGCGCCCGTCGTCGAGCTGGGCGTGTTGGAGGAACGACAGGTAGTTCGATGCCAGGCGCAGGCTCACGCGCTCGGACGGCGCGAGCCGTGAGTGCGCGAGCGCGACCATGAACGCACGTGCTACGTCGTCGGTACAATAGCCGAACTTTCGATTCGGTACCGTCTCGAGCGCATGTTGCATTACGCCGACGTCGTCCGAGAGGGCGACGAGGTGGTCGAGCGGCGGCGGCGCGGCGTTGGGTTTCGTCTTACGCAGAGGTCACCAGTTCGAGGGGATCGCGCGGACAGAGCTCGGTGAAGAGCTGCCCGTACTCGGCGGCGACGTGCGGCCACGTCATCTGCCGGCCGAAGCGATACGCGCGCCGTTCGGTGGCGCGCCGCAGCGCCGGATCGTCGAGCAGCATGTTCAGCCGCAGAGCGATCGAGCCGGCGTCGCGGAAGTCGCACAGGAAGCCGCGATTGTGGTCCAGGAGCTCTTGCGCGTAGAGATACGGCGTCGAGACGATGGCCTTCCCGCACCCGACCGCGTAAGCGAGCGTACCGCTGACGATCTGCGCCGGGTTCAGATAGGGCGTGAGGTAGATGTCGGTCGCCGCGAGATAGCTCACGACCTCGTCGAAATCGAGATACTTGTCGACGAGCTGGACGTTGTAGTGCAGTCCGTACTCGCGCACCATCGCGGTCAGCGCTTCGCGGTAGGATTCGCCTTCCTGACGGCGCACGACGGGATGCGTCTCGCCGAGGATCAGGTAGAGCGTCTCCGGATGGCGCCGGACGACCGAGCGCATCGCCTCGATCGCGTACTCGAGACCTTTGCCGCGGCTGATCAGCCCGAAAGTGGAGATCACCGTGCGCTGGCCGATGCCGAAGGTGGCCTTGGCGAAATGCGTGTCTTGGAACGGGACGTCCGGGACGCCGTGATGGATGGTTTGCAGGCGCTCCGGCTCGATGCCGTAGATCCCCTCGAGCAGCCTGCGGCCCGTTTCGGAAAGCGCGACGACGCGCGCCGAGTGTTTGCACAGCTCGCGCGTCACGCGCAGATAGGATACATCCGGCTCGGGAAGCACGGTGTGCAGCGTCAGCACGACGGGCTTCTGGAGCAGCCGAAGGAACTCGACGAGCCACTCGCCACGTTCGCCGCCGAAGAGCCCGTATTCGTGCTGGATGTTGACGAGCTCGACCGGATAGCGATTGACGAAGTCCGCCGCGGCCGCGTAGCTTCCGCGGTCCTGTTCCGCGATTCGGCCGATGACTTCGGCCGGGTAGCGCCGCACTTCCGCGCCGGGCTCATCGACCGCGATGACGGGAGCTCTCAAATGGAATGCCCGGTCGTATGCATCGACCATATCCTTGGTAAAGGTCGCGATTCCACATTCCCGGGGAGGGTAGGACCCCAAGAACAAAGCGCGCGGCGGTAGCATGTGTGCGGGTGACTCCTCCACTGCTGGACCACAGTTTACCCGAGCCCAGGTGCGGGATAAACCGAATGCTCCCTCGCTAGCCTGGTATCCTCTCGGGCGGCGAGCCGAGGCGAGTTCCGGGCTCCAAGACGGTTCCGGGTTCGACCGTGACGTCGTGGCCGATCACGCTGCCGCGCGCGATGCGCGCGTTGGCCCCGATCGTCACGCCGCTAGCGAGGATCGCTTCTTCTATAAAGGCGCCCACGCCGACGCTGACGTGGTCCCACAGCACGGACTCGCGCACCGTGGCGGACGCCCCGATGCTGCAGCCGCGACCCAGCACGACGTTGGGACCGATGGTCGCGCTCGCGTCGACGACGACGTCGGCTCCGGCGTAGATCGGAGGCACGACGCCCGGGTGTCCGCGCAGCGCGTCCTTGCCGTCGCCGTTGATGCCGGGCTCGACGGCGAGCGGCATCGCGCCGCTGAGCACGTCGCGATGCGCGGCGAGGTACTGCTCCGGCCGGCCGAGATCCAGCCAATAGTCGGCCGTCGTGTACGCATAGAGCGCCTTGCCGGCGGCGATCGCCTGCGGAAACGTCTCGCGCTCGATCGACACGGCGCGACCGGCTGGGATGAGATCGAGAATAGCGCGCTCCAGGAGATACGTTCCGGCGTTGATCTCGTCCGTCGGCTCGGTCCCCTTCGGTGGCTTCTCGACAAAGGCGGTGATGCGACCGGTCTCGTCGTGCACCACGCAGCCGAACGGCGACGGATCCTCGACGCGGATCAGGTGCAGCACGCCGATGCCGCCCTTCTCGTGGTGGTACTCGCGCATCGCGCGCAGATCGAGGCTGGTGAGAACGTCGCCATTGAGCACAAAGAACGGCCCCGTGATGTGCGGCTCTACGTTCTTGATCGCTCCGGCTGTGCCGAGCGGCGTCTCCTCGATCGCGTACGTGATTTTCATCCCGAGCCGCGAGCCGTCGCCGAAATAATCCACGATCGCCTGCGGCATATAGCCCGCCGCGAGAATCACGTCGCGTATTTCCGCGGCATACAGGCGCTCCATCGTGCGTGCTAGGAAGGGCACGTTCATGATCGGCACCATCGGCTTGGGCGTGCCGTACGTGAGCGGACGTAGCCTCGTTCCCTCGCCACCAACCAAAACGATCGCCTGCACATAGAGCCTGTTCGCCGCGCCTATTACATGTCATCCCGACGCTCTCAGCGTCATCCAACGAACCTTGCAAGTGCGTAAGCACAATGCCACCCAGTTGGCACGCGCGTTCAATAACATCGTGGCATGCCACGATTATTACACGATTGGACCGCCGTACAGGCGTATCACGATGAGGGCCACGGATTTGTCGAATGCTCTCGCCGCTTCGGATTCTGCCACACGGCGTGGATCAAAGCGATCAAACGCGGAGCGCTACGATCTTCTCCCACGCGGTTTGCCGATCGACGAAAACGATACGACTGGATAGAAGTGCGGGCGTACTACGAGGCTGGAGCAACCTACAGGGAATGCCAGATCAAGTTCGGCTTCTGCGCGCAAGCATGGGCGAAAGCTATTCGACGCGGCGAGATTATTACTCGCAGCACCGCAAAATCGGTCGACCTAGTCTTGAGTTCCCGGTCGTCACGCTGGCTCAAAAAGAAAAAACTCTTCAGAGAGGGCTACTTTGCCTACCGCTGCTTGCAATGCGGGATCTCGAGCTGGCGCGATAAAGAGCTGGTTCTGCAAATAGATCATATAAACGGCGTCAAGGACGACTGGCGCCTCGAAAACCTTCGGATGCTCTGCCCCAACTGTCACAGCCAGACACCTACTTATAGCGGCCGGAACATCAAAAACGCGGCACTTGCAAGAGCGGGCACCGCTCGTGTAGTATAGACCGTCGCGACACCTTCCCGGGTAGTTCAGCTGGAAGAACGGCGGCCTCTGAAGCCGCATGTCGGTGGTTCGAGCCCATCCCCGGGAGCACGGCCCCATCATCTAGAGGCCTAGGATGCCGCCCTCTCACGGCGGTAACGCGGGTTCGAATCCCGCTGGGGCTATTTTTTTCGTCCTTTATTTACAAGAGTTTTCGACGCTTCCGAGGCTCCGTGTAACATTCGTGTAACGCCGGAGCCTCGTTGTTTCATGGAGCCGCTACCCTACTAGCCCGTCGAACGCGGCCGCTGCGGCGGCGTCTCGTTCGGAGTAGACGTATAGGTAACGGCTGGCTGTGACGCCGATCGACGCATGGCCGAGTCGGTTGCTGACGACCTCCAACGGTACGCCCGCCTTGGCGCAGAGACTCGCGTGAGTATCGCGTAGCCCATGCAACGTGATAGGCGTAACCTTCGCCCGTTTGATGCAGTCAAGCACCGCCCGCCCGAAGTTCCACGGGTCGATCGCC
>DATDGN010000007.1:0-35401 GCA_036522095.1 Candidatus Cybelea sp.
GAAGCGTTATCAGTCGTTCAATCGCAGGCATATTCCACTCCCGTTCGAGTCACCATCTCCACCATTAGTCTTGGTTCTTTGCTGCGGCGCTCGGCTTGACGTCGGGATTGTACTCGGCGAAGGCGCCCAACGGATTTGGGATCAGCCAAACCTGGAGATCCCAAACCGCCGGGAACGGGAAGACGAAGGCGATGTCGTTCACGCTAGCCGGCGCCGGTATCGCCAGCACTTTCCAACGCTTGAGCTTGCTGATTTTGAAGATATCGGCCGCCGTCGGATTGCCAACGGAGCCGCCTACTTTCGTCATCGTTTTGGTGCCGACGCCGCCGTACTGCAAACCTGACGCGGTCTTGATGGCGAAATGCACGTGTCCGGGCGAGAAGTCGATCCATCGAGCGGCCGAGACGCCCCACACCGCAGGTCGATTCGGCGAGTCGCTCTGAAGTACCGAGAAGTCCGCGCCGAGCAGACGGCCGTTGACGTCGTACCACAACTGGCTCGGGTGCGTCGGATCGCTCTTCCAGTTCTTCGTATTGACCCAACTGATCGCTCCGGTCTGATCCTCGGGCGTGTATCGGAAGTAGCCTGCGGCTGACGCCATTGACGTCGTGGAGAAACGGGCCTGAAGATCGGCGGCGACCTGCGCGACAAACCGCACCTCGGACGCCGTTTCGGCCGGCGCGGCGGTCGGCGCCGGCGTCGGCGTCGGTGCGGCGGATCCCGCGAGCGGCATCGCGGCGATCGTCAGAAGCGCGAGTACGTAGCGAGTGCGGCGGGTTTTCATGCGACTACCATTCCTTATGTATATGTGTCCATGTGCAAGCTTCCATCGCCCTGCAAGCGACCATTGCTTGGGGTGAGATGCCAAGAGGGCGAAAGGTAGGCGAGGCAAGTTCGTCGTAGTTCATCCAACCCCCCGCCAGGCTGTCATTTGAAAGGTGAATGAGGTGAAACCTTCACGACTAGTCCTGATCGGGATCCTTTCGACCGCGCTAGCGGCGTGTTCGAGTTCCGCGCAATCGTTTCAGCCGCTCGGAAGCGCAGAAAACTCTTTCAGCAAGACTGCCGGATCTATGGATTCCTGGCATTTTGCGCTGACACAAAACCAATTACCGAGTGCAGGATGCTTCAAGGCGGTGTATCCGGCCACGCGGTGGGAGCGCGTCGACTGCTCTGCCCCGCCGCGTCACTGGTACCCAGTGCCGCCCTCACTCGGCAAAAGGCGCCAAGTTGTCGGCAGCGGCCTCGATTATACGGCTGCCACGGATCCAAATCTCATCTCCAAGGCCATCGGCGCGTTTCCTAAGGTCGAAGGCGTAAAATGGGTGCGTAGTGTAGGCTGCTGTGGCGTACAGGGTCTAAACAGCTACACGCTGCAGCTGAACTCGGACTTCTTCCCGACGGCCGCATGCGGCAGCATTCAATATTGCGGTGGCTGGGAACAGTTCGTTTTCGAAAATCCGCCGCGCTCACTGCGAGGGTTCCTCTTCATCGAAAGTTGGCTCGTTCCGATGCCCATCGGAAGAGGACACCTGAGCGGCTGCCCTCCTAGCGCGGGCTGGATATACGTCGGCATCGGATGCTATCAAAATAGCCGGGCCGTTAGAATTCCCAACGTCTCCATCAAGGACCTGAGCCAAGTGATCGAAACCGGCAGCGCGTTCTCGAGCGGTGATAGCATCTATCTTTCCGTGGGTGGCACGGAATACGGCATGCGGAAAATTCAAAAAGACGGCGTCGTCGATCTCGCCGCGAACTGGGACGGCGCAGAGTTCAACGTTGTCGGTGACGCCGGCGGCGACGTTGCGGACTTCAACCCGGGGTCCACGATCACCGTGAGCCTGCAGACGGACACCGGGCTCGATACGAAACCGGCGTGCCTGCCGGACAGCGGAACGACCGGTGAAACGAACAACCTCTTCTTCGTAAAAGCGCCCAACGGTCCGCCGCGGTTGCCGTATCCCTCCATCGAGTTCACTATGAGCAGCACCAGCACCGGCAGCCCATCCTGCGACGCGGTGCAAGGCATCTAGTCGAGAGCTCGACGCCGTAGCAACAAACGCAGAAGCCGGCGTGCCCGGCGCCGGCTTCTGCAACAGTGGCCAGGTTTATGCTTTCCTCTACGTGTAGCGCCACTGCCACCATCCCTCTGCGGCGTCAAGCCAGGGGTCAGGGTTCCCCATCGCCACTCTTGAAAGAAGGGGCGTGGAGTTCTTCATCAGTCGGGCCTCCGCAGATGGCGCTTTTGCGGCAGTCGTCGGCGAGATTCTAGCCGATGCCGGGCACGACGTCGTACTCCAACAGTGGGATTTCGCCAATCGCAACTTCATGGAGCGCATGCACGCCGCCCTCGCTGGAGGCGCGCGGGTTATCGCGCTGCTCTCGCCGGAATACTTGCGTAGCGACCACTGCCAGGCAGAATGGCAAAACGCGATCGCCTCCGATCCGCTCAACACCAAATCCCGGCTGATCTTGCTGCGGGTGGCCGGATGCGAAGCCGTGGGGTTGCTCAGCGGAATAGCGTACTGGGATCTCGTTCCCGTCGCCGATAACCGCGCGCTGCTGCGCGACATCGTTCTCGATGCCGTGCGTGAGGATCGCGATCGAACGGCGGCGAGCGGTTCGTTTTGGCGCGCGCCGCGCACAATCGTCGACTCCGAAGCGGTGCGTCCCGTTCCGGGTTTCAGCGGACGGGAAGAAGAACTAGCAATGCTCGCCTCATCGTTACCGCGCGATAGCGCGACCGTTGTCGTGCAGGGCTTAGGCGGTGTCGGTAAATCTTCGGTTGTGCGCGAGTTCGCGTGGCATAACCGAGAGCAGTTTTCCGTGGTTTGGTGGCTTAACTCGCAGAGTGAAGCAGGGATCGCCGAGGGACTGCTGCGACTAGGCTCGCTCTTCGTGCGGGGCCTCGACCAGCATGCGGATCGGCGGGCTGCGGCGCAGCAAGTCGCAAGCTCCATGCTCGGCGGCTTTTCAAAGCCCGTGCTCCTCGTCTTCGACAATCTAGAGGAAGAGCGGCTGCTGCATGCCTGGCGGCCGCCGTCGGGTTCCTGCGTGCTGGCGACATCGCGCAACGCCGCATGGGGCGCGGACATCACCGTTGTCCCACTAGAGACGTGGCGCTTCGATACCGCGGTCGGCTATCTTCAACGCGAGAGCGGGCGCATCGACGTAACCGAGGCTGACGCGCGAGAGATCGTCGAGGCGCTCGGTGCTCTTCCATTGGCCCTAGCGCACGCTGCGGCATCACTGCGCGGTATGCGCATGGTGACGCCGCGCAAGTATCTGGAACGAATCGGCCTGCATTTGAAAAACGCACCGCGCGGCGTGGAGTATCCGCAGTCGGTCTTCGCCACTTTTACGACCGCGATCGCGCAAGCCGAAAGCGAGGCGCCGGGCGCCGCCGCGGTTCTGTCCTTCGCGGCCTCGTTTGCTCCCGACGCGATTCCCGACGAGCTCTTTCGGCAGCCGGCGGAGTGCTATTGCGCGCAGCTGCGCGACACGATCGCCGATGATCTTCGCTCAGACGAAGCGCTCGGCGCGCTGGACCGGTTGTCGCTGTTGAGTTTCTCGGAGGCATCGCGCTCTTACGGCATCCACCGTCTTGTTGCGCTGGCGGCATTAGATCGAATTGCCGATGATCGAGCTGCGTGGCAACGGTGCGCCATCGCGGCCGCCGACGCGGCCTTCCCGGCAGTCCGGTTCGAAAACTGGGCGCAGTGCGAGCGACTGCTGCCGCACGCGCGCGCAGCGCTGGACGCCTTGCCGCAAGACACCGAATTTATTCCGGCTGCACGTCTTGCGCACGAGTGCGCCGCCTATTTGCGCGAACGCGGTGATTATTCGGCCGCAGAAATGCTGGCCAACCGAGAGCTGGACATTCTGGAGCGAACGCCCGGTGTCGACCACCTCGACGTCGCCACGAGCTTGAGCCAACTCGCGTTGGTGTACTACCAGCAGGGGCGTTACGAGCAATCAAACGAGCTCCACGCGCGCGCCCTAAAGATTCGAGAACAAGCGCATGGCGAGAATCACATCGAAGTTGCAAAGTGTCTCCATCTCCTTGCGAACGTCGCATATCAACAAGCACGGTACGATGAAGCCGAAGCGCTGCACAAACGAGCGATCGCCATACGCGAAGCGGCGCTAGGTCCGGGACACATTGACGTTGCAAGGAACCTGAACGACTTGGCGAACGTCATTTATGAGCAAGGCAGAGTCGAAGAGGCGCTGTCGTTATACAACAGTGCATTGGCCACGCTTGAAAAGACGGTCGGGCCCGATCATCCACTCTTTCCGACGCTGCTGAACAACCTTGCGACCATTTACGAAGAGCAAGGGCGCTATTCAGAGGCGGAGTCGGTTCAGAAACGAGCCCTCATGATGCTCGAGAAGGCGCTCGGGGCCGATCATCCAACCGTTGCTACCAGCCTGCATAATCTCGGAATCGTTTATCGTCTGCAAGAACGCTACGACGAGGCTATATCGTTATTCACGCGATCGCTGGCTATTCGCGAGCCGGCTCTGGGGACAGAACACCCCGACGTCGCACGGAGTCTACACGAACTGGCAACCGTGTACTATCACAAAGCGCGTTACGAGGAAGCCGAGCCGCTGCAAAAGAGGGCGCTGGCGATTCGAGAAAGAGCTTTCGGTCCGATGCACGCTGAGACTGCAATGAGCATCAACGGCCTCGCGTTGCTCCACAGAGCGCTGGACGAAAAAAGCCGCAGGAAACCGTGAGGTTTCTCTGTCGACCGAAGACATGAGTGCTCTCTGCCAGCCGGCTCGTATAGCGGCCGCGGATATGCTGATTATTGGCCTGACGGCGTGCTCGGGTGCACCGAACATCGCTCCTTCGTCCAGCTTGGGTGCGGAATCGTTACGCGCGCCAAGCCACGCTGCCGCTTCGACCCCGTACACAGAACAGAACGCCTTGGTTTTCGTTGCTAACGATGCGAACAATTCCGTCACGGTCTATAATCCAAGGCGTAAGAACCCACATCCACAGTATACGATCAAAGGCGTCATCAGCAGTCCAAGCGGGGATTGCTAACGGGAATCGTCAAGTTCTAGGCAGTCGCGGCCCGTTTAGGTGCGGGTTCATCTCGGGGTGCCGCGACTAGCGCCAATGTTCGGGCTTCATGCTTTCCTAATGCTCTTCGTGTATCGTCCGCTCACGAAGAGGGGGTTGTCGGATGTTCAGTCGTGCACCCAAGTACGCATTTGTTTCTCTGCTAGGGCCGCTCATCTGGCTTACCGGATGTGCGGGTACGGGCAACCCCCCGCCGACCATGCCTAGCCGCATGTTTCTAACCGAGCTTGGCGCTTCCGCTCAGGCTCCGGCCGGTGGGACTACGTTCTATGTGAACGGCAAGCGCGGCAACGACGAGAACGATTGCAGGTCGCCGCAGCACGCCTGCAAGACCATTCATCGTGCCGTGCACATCAGTGCGTCAGGCGACACGATCGATGTCGCCGCAGCCCTATATCCGGAAAGTGTCTCGATCCACCACAGCGTTCATATCAACGGTGCCGGACCGCATAAGACGATCGTCGACGGGGAAATGCATGGGAGCGAGTTCCTCATCGCATTCAACCCCCACGTCAACGTCACGATCAGCGGGATGACGATGCGTGACGGCAGCGGCAGCGGTGACGGCGGAGCCATCTACCATTGCGGCGGTACGCTGACGCTCGAGAATGTAGTCATCGAAGGGAATCGCGTCCGCGGCGGAGGCCTCAACGGCTACGGCGGAATGATGTACAACTGCCCCGGCAGCACGGCCACGATCGTCGAGAGCACGATTCGCGACAACTCTGCGCAAGTCGGCGGCGCGATCTGCAACGGTGGTCAACTCACCATCATCCGGAGTACGTTCAGCGGCAATACCGCCCTAGAGGTGCGCGGCGGGGGCGCCATTTTCAACTACGGGGTCCTGCACGTCGCGAACAGCACGTTCAGCGGCAATACCGCGGCGGGCGGATTCGGAGGCGCGATCCACAACGGGACGCTCGTTGGGATTACCGGAGGTGCGCAAATCGACAATAGCACCATCAGCGGAAACACCGCCGCCTTCGGAGAGACGCCGGGCGGCGCCATTAACAATATGGCCGGCCTGCCGATCTACGTGCAGAATACCATCATCGCCGGCAATCATCCGCAAAATTGCGGCGGCGCTGCGCTCCAGACCGAAGGTTTCAACCTGAGCAGCGACGCGTCGTGCGATCTCGACGGCGCGGGCGATTTGAACGGCGTCGAGCCGAAACTCGGGTCATTGCAGAACAACGGCGGCCCGACGTTTACGATGGCGCTTCGCCGCGGTAGCCCCGCAATCGACGCCGGCAACCGCAGCGGCTGCAGGGATTGGCTCGGCCAGCTCTTGGCAACCGACCAGCGCGGCATGCCTCGGCCGGACGCGCATGAGCCGCGGGGCTGTGACATCGGAGCCTACGAGACCCAATAGCAGCGTGTCCCCCCGAAACTCCGGGGACGGCACCATCGTTTCCACCCTGGAACGCATAAAGGATCGTCTCGCGCGGATGAAGCGATCGCGGGGTGGCTGAAACCCCTCCTCTCAGCGTTCGGTATCGGTAAGACATGAACCCTACGCGGATCTTAAGGCTAGAAGCCCTCTTGCTGCTGGCGGCCCTCTTCGCTCTGTACTGGTGGCTGCGCGCCAGTTGGATTCTCTTCGTCGTATTGATCCTCGCGCCCGACATCGCCATGCTCGGATACCTTCGCAACACGCGCATCGGGGCGCTGTGTTACAACGCCTTTCACAGCTACGTGGGTCCGCTATTGTTGGGGACCGCGGCAGCCTTCTCGCGTCCGCTGTTACCGTTCGCCGTCATCTGGGCCGCACATATTGCGATGGACCGCGCCTTGGGCTATGGGCTCAAATATGAGGATTCCTTTCAGCACACGCATCTCGGGACGATCGGCCGCTAAGGTACTTCGGGAAGCAGCCCTCAGGAAGCGCACGGCGAAACGACCAAGTTCCTTGTGCGCGCCATCCGGGGGTAACGACGTGAGCAGTCGCGACGGCGCTCGATGCAAGCGATAACGCCTCCGCGTCCGGCGGAAACTCGCGGTTCGGGATCGCGACCACGAACGCGTGCCGTACGTCCCGCCAAATCTGCTCGCTTTCGATTAGCGTTCCATCGAGATCGAACGCGACGCGCTCCTCCACAGAACCCTCTTGCGTTAGTCCGGACCCGGCTCAGCTAGGCATAACGTCGGGCCAGCGCCTCGATCTCGCCGAGCGATATCGCGGATAGATCCGCATCTTCTGCGGCGACGACCCTGTCGGCGATCTCCTTGTGCCGCTCCTTCAGATACTCTACGAAGTGTCGCATTGCGCTGCTCTTGCCGGTTGCGTCACCTAGGATGAGGATGGACCCAGCCCTCCTTAGCCGTGCCGCGACGCGCTCGTAGAACTCGTCGGCTTCGGGGACACGCTGCCCCTGGTAGTCGGCTTCCTTTCGGTGCTCGAGGTGACGACGAAACCCATGTGGATCGAGCGGTTCCAGATGTCCGCCCTCGACGAGGCCGCCCGCCGTCGGCGCGGGGTCGAAGAACCGGGCGCGGTGGTGGTCGATCAGGAGCACCGTCATGTTGGGCTGATTCTTGAAGGCATTCGGCGAACCCCTCGAAGAAGCATCGAGCGTGCGCGGATTCACTCCGGGCCTTTTGTTGGTTTGCATCGCCGTCTTCGTGGTCGGGCCGGCTCTGCGCGCGATGAATCAGCCGCAACGCGATCCCTGCGAGCACGCACAACCCGTTCCGGCGGCGCTTCGCGTTCCCGCCCAACTGCCGCCGGGCGAGCCCGTAGCCGTCGAACACACTCTGTTCGACTATCTTTCATCGTATCGGTATCGCGATCTCGGCTGGTGCGTGGACAAGAGCGTCCGGGATACGGGCCCGTTCCTCCACGGCGTGTCGTACGGAACTCACTCGACCGTGCGCATCTATTACTCGCCGGAGATCGTGGCGTGGTTGCGCAACGGACGACGCGGCGTGCCGGCGGACGGCGCCGTGATCATCAAAGAACAGTACGGTTCGAAACCTGCGCGCTACTTTGCCGGGACGAAGCCCGGCCCGCGCCCTACCGATTGGACGATTATGATCCGCCGTACGTCGGCGTCGCACGATGGGTGGTTCTGGGGCGAGATCTACGCCGGGATGTTCGACTCGGTCGCCCCGACGCAATACCCAAATGCAGGATACGGTATTTACTGCCTGCGCTGCCATGCCTCTGCGGAAAAGGCCCTGACGTTTTCGTCACTCGACAACATTAGCGGCTATCCGGGCCGGCCGATCACCTACAAGGTCGACTCCTCGTGGCAGGTCACAGCGGCGCCGAGTTCCCCGCCTTCGCAATCGCCCTCAGCGCGGCCGGCAACGCTTGCGGTCCAGACATTCCCGCCTGAGACGCTCGATACGTTTCTGTCGCGAGCCCACGGCGCGGCGGAGTTCGTTACGTCGGACCAGTGCATGAGCTGTCACAGCGGCGTGTTTAAGCCGCCGCTCGGCCCGACGATGTGGGCTCACGGCGCGAATATCTCCGAGTATGGCGAGTGGCGATGGTCGCCGATGGCGCTCGCGGGCCGCGATCCCGTCTTCTACGCGCAGTTCGAGCACGAGCTTGCCTCGATCGCCTCGCGGCACGATCCCCGAGCTGCCGCGATCAGGCGTGACGTGACGAATACGTGTCTGAACTGCCACGGCATGATGGGAGAACGGGCGTTTGCGCACGATTTTCCCGGACACGTTTTTCCCGTCGCCGCGCTTTTCGATGCGATGCCGCGTAATGCCGACGCCGCGTACGGCGGCCTCGCCCGCGACGGCGTGAGTTGCGCGACGTGCCATCACGCTGTCAGCAAGAAGCCGCCCGCGGGGGCCGATTCGCTGCCGTTCTTTCTGAACCACGTCATCAGCGGGCAGCTCGGCCTCGGACCGCCGGCAGCGGTATACGGCCCGTTCCACGACGACGTAATCGCGACGCATCCGATGAAGGAAGCGTTGGGGATAACCCCGCGCTATTCGTCGTACATCGAGTCGCCGCGGATGTGCGGAAGCTGCCATACGATCAATCTTCCGCTCATCGATGCGAAGCCTCATCAGACCGTCGTGCATAACGTCGAGCAAGCGACGTATCTCGAATGGTTGAACAGCAAGTATCAGACAGAGTATCACCCGATGGCGGGAGCGCGTTCGTGTCAAGACTGTCACATGCCGGAGGGCGGAGCTACGAAGATCGCTCTGGTCGAGGATCAGAGCTATCCCGAGACGACGTACTTGGCGTCTCGCGGCGACGTCACGGTCCGCACGCGCAAGTCGGGTTTTCGGCGTCACGAGCTGCTGGGACTCAACGCCTTCCTGCTGTCGATGTTTCGCGAGTTTCCCGGCGTGATGGGCGTCCGAACGTCGGACTATATGTCAACCGCAACCGACGACCTCGACCACGCTATCGCGAACATCGTTCGGCAGGCACGGCACGCGACCGCAACCGTCGCGGTGAGGACGCACCTTGAAGGACGGCGCCTGATCGCCGACGTCGAGGTCGTCAACCGGACCGGCCATCGATTCCCCACGGGAGTCGCCTTCAGGCGCGCCTTCCTTGACGTTGAGGTCCGCGATCTATCGAGAGCTCCCGATGCGGCGCCGATCTTTGCATCGGGTCGAAGCGATGGACGCGGGCGGATCCTCGGTACGAACGGCCTTCCGCTTCCGAGCGAAAGTTTTGCCGACGACGATCGGCATCGTCAGGCCTATCAGGAACACTTCGACGAAGCACACCCGATTACGAGCGGCGACCAGGTGCAGATCTTCGAGGAGCTGATGCAAGATGCGAGCGGGCGATTCACGACCAGCTTCCTCCGCCGCGATCGCGAGGTAAAGGACAATCGCATCCTGCCGATCGGCTGGACGCGAAGCGGACCCGAGCCGGATATTCCGCGGTACTTCCTCGCGGCGACGTTTCCGAAGGGCCGCGCCGCCGCGGACCCGCGCTATTTCGACGGCAAGGGCCACGCCGTCGTGCGGTATGTCGTCGCGTTACCGCCGGGCGTCAATTCGTCGCACTTAAAGGTCGTTGCGCGCCTCTACTACCAGTCGTTTGCGCCGTATTTCCTCGACGAGCGCACGAGAGGAAACGGTCCGGCGGCGCTGCGCCTCGCGGCGCTGGTTCGAAACCTCGACCTCCAAGGTACGGCGCTCGCCGGATGGCATCTGCTCATCGCGGAGGACGCCGTTACCGCGAGATGACTACATAGAGGCCGCGGCGGCCTAGCGATACACCACTTCGGTCATCATGCCGTCCATCATGTGTACGGCGTTGTGACAATGCAGCAGCCAGCGCCCGGGCAGTGAGTTCGCGGTAAAGCGCCAGGTCAGCGTACCGCCGTTCGCGCGCACCAGCGACGTGTCTTTGGCGAGCGGACGCGCCAGCGTCTTGCCGTCCAGCTCGAGCACGTCGACGACGTGGCCGTGCAGGTGCATCGGATGATCCATGTCGGTCTTGTTGGTGAAGCGAACCGCTACGGCGTCGTTGCGCGCCACATAGATCTTGGGCGTGTTCGGATAGACGGCGCCGTTGATCGTCCACTGGTTGCTGCCGTACTGACCGCCGCCCAGCGTAAAGTCGTGGGCCGGGATGCCGCTATCGGGCGCGCCGGATGCGATGCCGCCGGCCGCTTCGTACGTGAAATACTCGATGTCGGCGACGCTCGCGGGAGAGCCAAGCGGCGTCGCACGCTCGAACCCGGGCGTGTGCACGACGACTGCCTGCTCGTACGCGAGCGGATCGGTCGACAAGCCCTGCAACAGCCACGCGCCCGGCTTGGTCACGTCAAACCATGCGTCGTAGCGTTCGGCGACGCCGACGCGCAGCGCGTCTACGGTCAACGGTTTTGTCAAGGGATTACCGTCGGAATGGGTCACCGTCAGGCGGTGGCCCGCGAGGCGAATGTAGCGCGTCTGCGTGAGGTTCGCGTTGAGGACGCGCAGCCGAACGCGCTGCCCGACCTGCACGCGCAGCGGCGTGGTCGACGGATAGCTCGCGCCGTTGATGCAGTGCGCCGCATAGGCGACCTCGTCGCCCATTCGGTCGTTCGGTGCCATCTGCATGAGCTCGGGCGAGCCGAACGGATCGACCATGCCCGCGCCGCTCGTTCCGCGCATCGCGGTCGCGATCGTCGACAGGCGCGGCACGTCGTGAAAGATCAGCGCGAACTCGGCATCGGCGCGCGCGCCGTTCGGATCCTCGACGATGCAGAGCCCGAACAAGCCACGCTCCAACCCGCGACCGACGTGATCGTGATACCAGCGCGTCCCGGGCGGCCCCGGCACGAACTCATAGACGAACGACCGGCCGTCGGCCACCGCCGGCTGCGTGACGCCCTCCGCGCCGTCCATATCGTTGGGGAGGATCATGCCGTGCCAGTGCACGGTCGCATCATAGCCGCTGCGATTGACGAGGGTTGCCCGAAGGCGCTGCCCGTGCACGACGCGCAGCACCGGGCCCGGGATCGCTCCGTTGAACGCGATGCCGGCGAAGTCCAGTCCCGGCACCGGCGAGAAACGCAGCGGCGCCGCGGTCAGCGTGACCTCGACGAGATCGCTCGCTCGCGCCGAATCGCGCAGCGAGGGCAGCGCGGCCACCGCCATCGTCCCGGCGGCAGTGCCGATGAACGCTCTACGCCGCATTACGAACCGACGGTGAGTGGGACGGTCATCGTTTTGCCGTCGTACTCGATCTGCACCGTCCACGGGCCGCCCATCGAAAAACGAACGCGCCCGGTGAAGACGCGCGGATTGGTTGGCGACGGGTGCAAAGTGACCTTCGTCGTGCTCATCGTTTCCTTGCCCATCTGCATGACGGGTTGAACGCTCACGACCCGTGGCGGCGTGCCCGAAAAAGTAACGGTGATGGTGGCTTGCTGCGTGGGTATCGACGGATTGAAGGAGACGACCGGGCGCCGCTGCGTGCCGGCCCCGCCGTCGAGTCCCGAGAGATAGGCGACGATGTCGGCAATCTGCGTGTCGGTAAAGCCGTAGCTAGGCATCGGCGCGGTCGGATTCTTGATGTGAGAGGCGATCTGCACGGCGGACAGCCGGTGCTCGATGCCGTAGAGCGCCGGTCCGAGCCCACCGCGGAACTGGGCGCCGTGACAACCGGCGCAGCCTTCGACCTGCACGAGTTGCGCGCCCGCATTCGCATCGCCCGCGGTCGAAGCCTTGGGAGCAACGAAGAAAACGATTATGGCCGCGAGGGCCGCAATTCCCTTGGCGCGCACGAGTGGCGCCGTTAGACACGCCCGATCCGAAGCCTGCGTAGCTCACCTCGTATTGAGAACCGCGCGCGCATGCGAACCGCCGTCGTGACGTTGGGTGACGTTGAAATCGTCGGTCAAGGACCACACGATGTAGAGCCCGCGTCCACGCTCGCTCAGGAGGTCCGAAGGCAGCTTGGGAGCGAGCGTGAAGCCGGGTCCGCGGTCGAGAACGTGTAGGATCGGCGTCGGCTCGCTCCAGTCAAAAAAGATTTCAATCGGACCCGGGGCGTACCGCACGACGTTGCCGAGCAGTTCGCCGAATACTAGCTCAGCCGTATCGAGCCGATCGAAGCGCAATCCCCCGTCACGTAGCGCGGCAACAAACGAATGTCGTGCACCGGTCGCGGCGTTGACGTCCTCGCTATCGAAAGCCCACCGGCGCGAGCGCGGGCCCGCGATCGCGTAGCTGCTTCGTTCGGGAGCGCTCTCGAGCCGAAGCGTGAGGACGACGACGTCGTCCGCGTTCCCGTTCTGGAGTACCGCGCCGTAGAGAGCGTCGGCCGGATTCGAGCTGTCGGCAATTTCGGGGCGCGCGGCGGCACGGACGAGTCGGTCTATGCCGCCAATGATGTCGCGCTCGGCCTCGATTAGTCCGTCGGTATAGAAGATCACGAGGCCGGACTCGGGCAGCACCGCGCTCGCCGCCGTTTCACCGCGGACGCGAAGGCCGAGCGGCAGGCCGGTCATATCGAGCGCGGTAACTTCGCCGCCGCCGTCTCGGACCAGCGGCGCGGGATGTCCCGCCGAAGCGTACGAAAGCGTTCGCGCAACCGGATCTAATACGCCGACGAAGGCCGTGACGAACGTGTACGGGTACTCCGTCTTCAACGTTCGATCTGCGGCGTCGAGCATCGCGACCGGGTCTGGGTAAACTTGCGCCACGCCACGGATCACTTGTCGCATCGACGCCATTATCACGGCGGCGGCGAGACCCGTGCCCGCGACGTCCCCTATAGAAATGACGATCCGCCCGTCGTTGAGGCGCAAGGCGTCGTACCAGTCGCCCCCGAGCAACTCGCGATCGTTCGCGGGGACATAGATCCCGCTGAAGCGCATCCCGGCAACCTGCGGCAGCGAAATTGGAAGCGCCGCGCGCTGAAATTCCCCCGCAATCTCGCGCTCTCTCTCGTAAAGCCGCGCGTTCTCGATCGCCACGGCCGCGCGCTTCGTGAGCTCCTCGAAAAGCGGTAGGTCCGCCTGGCCGTAGCGGCGAGGTGTCGCGGCCCAGTATGCCACGAGCGATCCAATCGTTCGCCCGCGCGTGCGCAAGGGAATCGTGACCGCCGATTTCGGCGCAAGCGCTCTAAGGACTTCGAGCAGGTCGGAAGCCGCGGCCCTTTCGATCTGGGCATCGCCGACCTCGCGTAGAACGACCGGCTGATTTTTCCGAAGGATCGCGGCGATCTTCGGCTCCACTTTGGGATCGTGATTGTAGCGCCCGAGCAGTTGTTTTACGAGCGGCATTTTACGGGGATCCGCATGGACGCCCGCGACGGTTTTCAGCCGGTCGTATTCGTCGAAGAGATCGATTGCCGCCCAATCTCCAAACTCCGGCACAATGATCGCGAGAAGTCGCTCGAGCGTCGTATCCAGGTCAAGGGATTCCGCCAGCACTTCGCCGGCCTTCGCAATGAATGCAAATTGCTGGCCCTGTCGCTTGTAATCATCTATGTCAGTGCATATCGCGAGCCAGCCGGTCGCACGTCCGTGCGCCGCGTCCAGAGGCGAGACCGCGACGCGAAACCATCGGGGAACCCCGTCAGCGCGCCGCAATCGCGACTCGACGGCGAAGGGGCTATGAGTCGCAATCCCGTTGCGCAGCGCTCGGCGAACGAGTCGGCGATCGTCGCGGTGAAGCGTCGCGTTCCACTGGCGTTCGAGCTGATCGGAGCTCAACCTAGAGGATCGCCGCCGGCCGACGTATTCGTACCAAGTGCGGTTGAATCGTTTGATTCGACCCGCTCTGGTTGCGGTCCACGCGATTTGCGGGATTGCGTCGATCACGGACGCGCGAAGATGCATATGCCGGCGTAAACTAAGTCAGGTGGCGCTATATTCGGCGCACAGGGATTCCTCGCCCTCGGCATGCTGCTTATCCCGTAAACGGCCCCACCTAGCTCGATGTTGCCCGGCCAGCAGGCAAGCTATAACCGCTCCCGCTCCGGACGGACCGGAACGTAGCGCGAACGTCTTCGGAGTAGAGTTGCGGCTGCTCCCAGGCGGCAAAGTGGCCTCCGACGTCGTGCTTCTTGTAATAGACCAGCTTGGGATACGCCTTTTCCGACCAGCTCCGAGGTGCACAGTAGATCTCGTACTGAAAGGCGCTGACGCCGACCGGAATCGTGATACCCTTTACGTCGAAAAAGTCGAGCTTATTCTCCCAATACAGGCGGGCCGACGAGATCGCCGTTTTCGTCAACCAGTACATCGTGATGTTGTCGAGCACGTCGTCTCGCGAGAGGCCGCCAGGATTCCCCGCGAACGCCGGTGCGATCATCTCGTAGCTGTCTTTATCGTGATCGAGGATCCAGGCCGCGAGGCCGATCGGTGAGTCCATCAATCCGTAGAGGGTCTGCGGGCGATTGCTCATCTCGATGGCATAGCCGAGATGATGCGCGTAGAAATCTTTGAGCTGCTCGTACGCGTGGAGTTCGTCGCCGGAGAGTCCGGCCGGCGCCGGGCGCCCCGCCTTGGCCGCCGCCAAAATGTCGGCCGGTACGGTGCCCGGCATGTTGCTGTGAATGGCCTGCACCTGCGCCGGCGCGAGTAGCGCCAGCTCCTGCGTAACGGCAGCGCCCCAGTCGCCCCCTTGCGCCACGAACTTCGGATAGCCGAGCCGCTCCATCAGCACGACCCACGCCTTTGCGACGCGCACCGGGTCCCACCCGAGAGTCGTGGGCTCGGGCGAGTAACCGTAGCCCGGGATCGACGGAATCACGAGGTGGAACGCATCCGACGCGTTTGCGCCGTGGGATCGGTCAGCAGGCCGATGATCTTCGTCTGCTCGATGTACGAACCGGGCCACCCGTGCGTGACGATTAGCGGCAATGCATTTTCGTGCTTCGAGCGCACGTGGATGAAATGTATATCCTGGCCGTCGATCTCCGTCATGAACTGCGGGATCGCATTGAGCTTGGCCTCGCACTTGCGCCAGTCGTACTCGGACGCCCAATAGGCCGCGAGCGCCTGCGTCGTGGCCAGCTGCACGCCTTGCGACTGGTCCGAAACGAGCTCGCGGGTAGGCCATCGTGTCGCCTTGATGCGCGCGCGGAGCTCGGCAAGTTCCGCCTCCGGAACGTTCAGTTTGGGAAACGGACGGACGGCGGTCGTTCCGCCGGCCGTGGGTTCTTGCACCTGCGTCATGGCGGTGTTCCTTTCCGAATTGGCTTGCGTGGAGTTCGAGCGCGCGCAGCCCAGCATCGCGAGCTGCGTCGCAGCGAGACCGAGGGTAGCCCTGCCTACAAAACGGCGGCGATCCATTTGCGAAGTTGCCTCACTTCCGGTCGCGCGAGAATCAGTGGGGTCTGTATGCTAGCACAATCGCCCCCGGCCGAAAAGGGCCGGCCCGGCGTGGTCGCTTACACCGCGTCGGTTGATTTGCTTAGGCCGGCCAGCTCTTCGCGAACGGATTGGGTCCGCGCGTGCTCGGCCCCAAGCGCTTTTTCGCGGATAGCCAGGGCACGTTGCAAGACCGACTCGCCTTCCTCGTAGCGCGCCTGGAGGCGATACAGCACTCCAAGCTCGAGCAGGACCTGCGAAACGTAGAGGTGGTCGTCACCGACCGCCTTTTCCAGAATCGCGAGCGCGCGCAGGTGCAGGGCTTCCGCCTCGTCGTAACGGCCTTGTTCGCGATACACGGTCGCGAGGGCGTTGACCCCGTGCGCGACGTGCGGGTGGGACGGGTCCAGGGCCTTCTCCCAAATCGCCAGGGCTCGCATGTGCAGACGCTCCGCCTCGTCGTAGTGCCCTTGATCGCGACGCACGTTGCCGAGGCCGTGCAGGCTCAAGCCGAACTCCGGATGGTCCGGTCCGAGAGTCTTCTCGCGAATCGCGAGCGCGCGCAGGTGGAGCGCCTCGGACTCCGGATAGCGTCCCAGGTTGCGGTTTACGACGGCGAGGTTCTCCACGGTGTAGGCCACGTTGGGATGATCCGGGCCGAGCTTCTTCTCCTTGAGCGCGAGCGCTCGCGCGAGCACCTTCTCCGCTTCGACGTCGTCTCGGTCGACATAGACTCCCGCGAGATTGTTGAGAACGCGGCCGAACTCCGGGTGATCCTCGCCGAAAGCGTTCTCCAGAATCGCCAGCGTGCGCCGGTACAGGCGTTCCGCCTCGTCGAACCGGGTCTGCTCGCGGCAAATCACGGCGAGGTTGATGAGGACGTCGGCTAGGTCGGACTGATCGTGCCCCGGGGCCTCGCAGATCGTCAGCGCGCGCGCCAGCAGCACCTCCGCTTCGTCGTAGCGGTACTGATCCACGTACACCTTCGCGAAATGACTCAGGATCGTCGCGATGCCCGGGTCCGCCGCTCCGCACGCCTGCTCGTGGATCGCGAGCGCGCGTGCATACAGCTGCTCCGACGCGCCGAACTCGGCTCGCCTCCACAGGTAGAGACCGCACTTTTGTGCCAGCCCGCTACCCGGAAGGAACGCGCTGTCGCCGGGCAAGTTCTCCAAGGCCGCGCGTGCGTGCGGCAGAAGCCGCGAGCATGCCGGCCACTGCTCGAACTCGACCTTCGGAAAGGCCGCATCGGCGGCGGCTACCGCACGCTCGCGCCAGGCGAGCGACTCAGCCCCGATCGTATCTCGCGACGCCAGTTGAACGAGGCGGTGGATGGCGTAGGTACGAGCCGTCTCCGAGTAGTCGAGCAGCGACAGGCGGGTCAGCGCACCGAGCGCTTCGTCCAGCTCGAAGTCGTCGGCGGGGAGTTTTCCCTGGTAGACACCCGTAGGCTGCCGGAACAGCTCGTCGGGAATCGCATCGGGTGCGAAGAGCGCCGCGAAACTCAGGACCGCCGCGGCCCCCGGAGCCTCGCCTTCGGCCTGCTCGATCGCCGCGTTGAACGTTGCAAACACGGACTGAGGATACTCCGAAGCGCGCGGAGCGCTCTTGAGGTGGTCGGCGACGCGCTCCAGGTACCGCTTCGGCGTGACCATGCGTTGATTGCGCAGCGCCGCCGCGGCGTGCGACAGCGCGAGGGGAAGCGCGCCGAGCGCTTCGGTGATCGCGCGAGCGTCGGCGTCGCTCACGTCGTCGCGCCCGCTCTCGCGCCGGAGGTAAGCCGCCGCGGTTTCGGCGTCCCATGCGTGCAGCGGAATTGCCGTGATCTGGGGGCCCCACGACGCGTTTCGCGAGGTGACCAATGCCCGTGCCCCGGTCCGCGGCAGCCAGCTGCGCAGCAACCGCTCATCCTCGAGATTGTCGAAGATCAGCAGCGCCGGCTTAGAGAAGCCGCTCAACACCGAGCCGGTCACGCGTTGCGCAGCGGCGCGGCGATCGGCGAGCTGGTCGATGCCGCGCACGAAGGTCGCCCCGAGGCGCAAGAGGCCTTCGATGATCCCGTCTTCCGTCTGAGCGGCGAGCCACCAGATGACCGAATAGCGTTCGCGATCGCGCCACGCATACTCGCGCGCGATCGACGTCTTGCCGACGCCGCCCAATCCGTACACGGCGGCAGTCGCGACGCCATCGGAAAGAGCCGCGGCGATCGCCGCGAGCTCATCCTCGCGAGCGCTGAAGCTCGGAACGGGACGGATCGCCTCCGTGTCGACGACCGTGCGCGGAGCGCGCCAGTACGGGCCGCTCGGGGCGGAGTCGCGGCGCTCTTCGCGCACCGCGTCGAGCACGATCTCTTGCAGCAATGCGCGGTCTTCGCGGACCGGGACGAGATCCCAATACGCCAGTCCGGAAAGGAGGCCGATCGGCTCGCATTCGGCGACGCGCAACAAGATCAGGCGCGATTTGCTGTTGAGCGGATCGTCGGCGATCGCGTTCTGCCATTCGGCTTGGCAGTGCGCGCTGCCCAAATACTCCGGCGATAGCAGCGCGACGACGCGCGCGCCCCCGGCCAGCGCGGCGTGCATGCGCTCCATGAAGTTCCGGTTGGCGAAATCCCACTGCTGAAGCACGACCGAGTGGCCGGCGGACTCTAAAATCTTGCCGATGACGGCGGCGAAATCCGCGTCCTCTCCCGCCCGGCTTACGAAGAGGGCCATTGCTCCAGTGCCAGCGCCACGGCGATGTAGTCCTCGTTACCAACGCCCGTCGCGAGCGCTTTTTCGAACTCCGCGAGCGCGCATTCCATCAGAGGCGCGTTCACCCGCAGGCCTTCCCTGGCCGCGCGAGCCAGGCGCAGGTCCTTGAGCAGCGCGCTTGCGGAGAAGCGCGGTTGCGTGTCGTGTTCTTGCAGTTGTTGCCGCTTGGTGGCGGCGCGCTCGAGCATGTACACGAGCGTGTCGACCGCGAGGGATCGCTCGACGCCGGCCCGCGCCAGGATGCCGAGCAGTTCCCCGAGCGAGTCCGCGATCGCGCCCAGCACGCAGTTGCTTGCGAGCTTGAGATGCCCGCTCGCCGCCGGCGAACCGGTAAACTTGATGCTTGAACCCATCGCGCGCAGGAGTTCCCGCGCGTGCTCCAAGGCCTGGGTGGTGCCTCCCGGATAGAGCGTCAGCGCGCCCGTGCGCGCGCCGTCGACGCTCCCGATGACCGGACACGCCAGAAAGTCGACGCCGCGCCGCGCCGCCGCCTCCGCGAGCGACTCGTACATCCGCGGCGAGAGCGTGGTCGACTCGATGACGAGCTCGCCGCGCCGCGCGGCCGGAATGATCCTGCCGAGGGATATTCCCCGCGCGACCTCGTCGTCCCAGAGCATGGCGACGACTGCATCGACGCTCGTCACGAGCGATTCAACCCTATCGAACGGCGTCGCGCCCGCCGCCACCAGCGGCTCCATCGGAGCGCGATCGATGTTCCAAATGGAGACCCGGTAGCCGCGATCGAGCAGGTTGAACGCGATCGCGCTCCCCATTTTTCCCGTGCCCGCAACTCCGACGTGCATCGTCACCGCGACTCTCCTTACAGGCCGGGAATCGCTCCGGGAGCCAGGAGCGCGACGCCGGCCAAAACGCCGAGCGCCGCGCCGACCGGCGCCACGACTCGGTTCCCCGCGGGCGTCGCCTTCTCGACGAACATGATCGTAGCGAGCACGCCCATCCACGCCAAGTGCGCGACGCCTGCCGCGAACATCACCAGCATGAGCGCCCAGCAGCAACCCAGGCAGTAGAGTGAGTGACCGAAACCGAGTCGCAGCCCGTTGAGTGCACCGCGGCGATAGTGACGCACGAGATACATGGCCGGATGGCGGCACGCCCTGAGGCACGCGTCCTTCAGCGGCGTAAACTGATAGACTGCGGCGACGCCGAGAACGGCGGCAGGTATCAGCGTCGCGTGCGCCGCGAGCCAGGGCCAGGCATCGACGACTCGGTGCACTTGCATGTCACCGGTGAATGCCGCGAGCGCAAACGCCGTCCAGACGGCGAAATAGCCGCTTAAGAACAGGATCAGCGCGAGCGGGAAATCGGGCGCGCGCCCGGCGGTCGCCCCGTACAGGCGGATGAATCCCAGCGAAGACGGCAGCATCATCGCGGCGGTCATGAGCTGCCACGCGGCCAGCACCAGAAGCGCGGCCAGCCAAAACGGCCGTCCGCTTTCGTACAGCGCGTGGTGGTGAAGATAAGCGGCTTTACCGCTCAGCTCGACCCACGCGCAGACGGCCCACGCGGCCACGATGACGCAGCCGAGAATGCGGATCTGTTACCCCTCCAGCAGAAAGTCGCCCTGAATCGCGTTGCGATCCTTGAACGCCCAAACCATCCCGTGCTCGGGAATGTTGACGACGTGCTCGGAGGCCTTCGCGACGTAGGCGGGGGCGCCGGGTATGGTGCTGAAGATGCTGTCGCGCAGCGTCGTGACCGCCCCGTACGCGCTGCGGTACGGCGCCATCGTCGCGCGCAACTTGTCGCCGACGACGAGCGTGCCTTCCCCGCCCCTGGTATTGTGTTCGATCGGCATCGTTTCGACTGCGATGTCCTCGCCGATCAGGCCGTTGAGATCCGCCAGCGGTCCGCCCAAGCGGCCGTGCCAGGCGTCGAGAATCGCGATCCGCTGTTCCTCGGTTGCTCGCGCATCCACGTAGGTTACGCGCTTCCAGCTCTTCGGCGTAAGAACGTTGCCCGGAATCTTGAAGACTCCCACATAGTTCAATCCGGTCACGTCTACGCCGTTGATCTCGCCCTTATCGATGTGATACGCGAGGAACGAATCGCAGGCGCCGCCGTCGGGATCTTCGCCGATCCAGCAGCGGCACAGCGTCCGGCACGAACACGCTTCAATTAGCGTGCCTTGCAACGTGTAGGCTTTTCCGGAGGCTTTGGGGGTAGGCTGAGTCTGGGTCATAGTTTGGTCCCTCCTCGGCGGATAGACTTCCAGGGCGCGCCGCCGCTCCCCCTAGTGACTAAGCGGTCACGGCGAGATCGTACCGGTCGAGATTCATGACCTTTTCCCACGCGGCCACGAAGTCGCGCACGAAGCGATCGCCCTCGACGGCGTAGACCTCGGCGATCGCGCGCAGCTGGGAGTTCGAGCCGAAGACGAGATCGCAGTTCGTGCCCGTCCACCGCACCTCGCCGGTGCGCCGGTCGCGACCCTCGTAGATGTAGTCGCCCGCGGGCTGCCACTTCGTCCCAATGTCCAGCAGGTTCACGAAGAAGTCGTTGGTCAGCGTGCCCGGGTGCTTCGTGAACACGCCGTGCCCGGATCCTCCGGCGTTGGCGCCGAGGACGCGCAGGCCGCCGACCAACGCGGTCATCTCGGGAGCTGTCAACGTGAGCAGGTGCGCGCGATCGACGAGCCGTTGCTCGGGCGAACGGGAGTGATTGCGGCCGAGATAGTTGCGAAACCCGTCGGCCGCCGGCTCGAGCACCGCGAACGAATCGACGTCGGTATTCTCCTGCGTCGCATCCGTGCGGCCGGCCGCGAAGCTCAACTTCACGTCGTGACCGGCGTTCTTCGCCGCTTGTTCGATAGCAGCGCAACCGCCGAGAACGATGACGTCGGCCAGCGACACCTTCTTGCCGCCGGAGAGCGAGGCGTTGAAGTCGGCGCAAACCTTTTCGAGCGTCTGCAGCACCTGTGCCAGCTCGGCGGGTTGATTGACGGCCCAGTCCTTCTGCGGCGCGAGCCGAATGCGCGCGCCGTTCGCGCCGCCGCGCTTGTCCGTTCCGCGGAACGTCGCGGCCGACGCCCATGCAGTCGTGACCAGCTGCGACACCGTGAGCCCCGCCCCGCCGTCATCCTGAGCTTGTCGAAGGAGGCGGCTCTTGAGCGCCTCGACATCGCGCTCGTCGATCGGCGGATGATCGACCACGGGTAGGGGGTCTTGCCAGATCTGCGGGTCGGCCGGTACCTCGGGACCGAGATAGCGCGAGATCGGGCCCATGTCGCGGTGCGTCAGCTTGTACCACGCCTTGGCAAAGGCGTCAGCCAGCTCTTGCGGGTTCTCGTGAAAGCGCTTGGAGATCGGCCCATAGATCGGATCGACTTTCAGCGAGAGGTCGGTGGTGAGCATCGTCGGCGCATGCGACTTCGACGTATCGTGCGCGTCGGGGACGCTGCCGTTTCCCGCGCCATTTTTGGGCTTCCACTGATACGCGCCGGCGGGGCTCTTGGTCAGCTCCCACTCGTAGTTGAAGAGGTTGTCGAAATATAGGTTGCTCCAGCGCGTCGGGGTCTGCGTCCAGGCGCCCTCGAGGCCGCTCGTGATCGCGTCGTCGCCGCTGCCCGTACCGAACGTGTTGCGCCAGCCGAGATTCTGCTCTTCGATGGGAGCGCCGGCCGGTGCGAGGCCGACGTACTGCTTCGGATCGGCGGCGCCGTGCGTTTTTCCGAACGTGTGGCCGCCGGCGATGAGCGCGACGGTCTCCTCGTCGTTCATCGCCATGCGGGCAAACGTTTCACGAATATCGGTCGCAGCTGCGATCGGGTCGGGCTTGCCGTTGGGGCCCTCCGGGTTGACATAGATCAGCCCCATCTGCACGGCGGCGAGCGGCCGTTCGAGATCGCGTTCGCCGGTGTAGCGCTTGTCCTCGAGCCACACGTCTTCGGGACCCCAGTAGGTGCTGTCGTCGGGTTCCCACGCGTCGGCGCGGCCGCCGCCGAATCCGAATGTCCGCAATCCCATCGACTCCAGCGCGCAGTTGCCGGCCAGGACCATGAGGTCGGCCCACGAGATCTTGCGGCCGTACTTCTGCTTGACCGGCCAGAGCAAGTGGCGCGCCTTGTCGAGGTTCGCGTTATCCGGCCAGCTGTTGATCGGCTCGAAGCGCTGCATGCCCGAACCGGCGCCGCCGCGGCCATCGCCGATGCGATACGTTCCCGCCGAGTGCCAGGCCATGCGGATGAAGAGCGGCCCGTAGTGACCGTAGTCGGCCGGCCACCACTCCTGGGACGCGGTCATGAGCGCGTAGAGATCCGCCTTGACCGCCTTGAGATCGAGGCTCTTGAACTCGCGCGCATAATTGAAATTCGGGCCCATCGGGTCGGCCAGCGCAGAGGGACGGTGCAGCACAGAGACGTCCAACAACTCGGGAAACCAGTCGATGTTCACCCGCGGCCGCAGGGGCACGTGCTTTACGGGACACCCGCGGTCGGCATCCGACAGCTCGGCGATCGTGTTTTCCATCAGTGCTACTCTCCGATCCGGTGAAAAGGAAATGAGCGCCGGCCGGCCGAGGAGGCGGCCCGGCGTGTGAAAGTGAATGTCACTCTCATGCGCAGGATACCGCTGCGGACGCCCGCCGTCAAGCTGCCGAAAAACTATCAGCTCATCTACAAGATCGTCGAGGAGAGCGGCGTCGGCCGCCACCTGACGCCATCGGAGATCTACGCAAAGGCGCTGCGGCGACGGCCGGGCATTGGATTCTCGACGGTCTATCGCGGCCTCGAGCGGCTGCGCGATCTCGGCCTCGTATCCGAGCTCAACGTCCCCGGCGTCGACGCAACGACCTACGAGCCGGCGGGGCCGCGGCATGCCCACTTCCACTGCAGCAACTGCGGAGAGATCGAAGACGTGGCTTACGCGGTTCCCGCACGGACGATCAAAGCGCTCGCCCTTCAGCACGGCTTCAAGATCGAAAGCGAGCGCGTGACATTCAAAGGCCGCTGCACGGCTTGCGGCGCACCCTGACGACGAAACTAGACTTTTCGGCTAGCCGTCGAACGACATCGCATGCGGAACGTCCGCGGGCTCGCTATCGCGGCCCTTTGCTCGGCGTTGGTAGCGGCGTGCGGCGGGGGGGCGACCCCGCCAATGCATTCGCCTGCATGGTTGAGCCTGGGCTCGCTCTCTCGCATGATGCGTGCGGCGCCGGCGCCTCATTACAACGTGCTCTACCGCTTCCAGGGGACGCCGGACGGCGCCGTGGCCAACGGCGGGCTGATGGCCCTCGATGGGTTGTTGTACGGAACGACGCTCGCCGGCTCGAGAAACTTCTGCGCGCGCTCCTGCTTCGGAGACGGAAACCTATGCTGGGAAGGCTGTGGTATCGTCTTCTCGCTCGACACGGCCGGCCACGAACAGACCGTCTACGATTTTCGGGGCGATCTCAACGGCGCGCACGACGGATCGTGGCCGTACGCGGGCCTGACCCAATATAAGGGTAGGCTCTACGGCACGACGTCCAGCGGAGGCCTGTTTGGACACGGTACCGTGTACGAGATCGACGCGTCGGGCCACGAACGTGTGATCTATAACTTTAGGGGCGACAAGGATCGCATCGCGGACGGAGCGTTCCCGGTCGCGCCCGTCATCGTCGTCAAGAACAGGCTCTACGGCACGACCGCGAAAGGCGGCACGGTGGCGTGCGGCGGCGTCGGATGCGGCACAATCTTTTCGTTGACGACGAGCGGCGACGCGCGCTGGCTCTACCGCTTCGGAGGCGCGAGCCAAGGCGACGGCGCCGTGGCGTTTCCCGGACTCGTGGCGCTGAACGGCAACCTCTATGGTGCGACGTACGAAGGCGGCCGCCGCGGGGGGCAGTGCGGGAGCAGCGGTTGCGGCACAATCTTTGAAGTCACGCTCGACGGTCAGGAACGAGTCGTGCACCGTTTCTCGGGCGGCCCGGAGGGTTCGGTTCCCAACGGACTGGTCGCCGTCAACGGCGTGCTCTACGGCACGGCACTGACCGAAGGCGCGCATAACGAAGGTACCTTCTTCTCGTTCAGGCCGCCGTTCAGGCTGAAAACGCTCTATAGCTTCCAGGGCAAACCCGACGCCGCGTCGCCCGAGGGACCGCTGATTTATTCCAACGGCAACTTTTACGGCGTGTCGCAAGCCGGCGGCACGGGCGGCGGTGGCGGCAGCGTGTTCGGCCTCGGCACCGTATTCGAAGCGTCCGCATCCGGCAGCGAGAAAGTGTTGTACAGCTTCCGCGGCCGCAACCAGGGAAGTCTTCCGCAGGCCCCGTTGTATCTGTTCAACGGCGTCCTGTACGGCACGACCGCCTACGGCGGCGGCAGCGGTTGTCACCGAAACGGCTGCGGCACCGTGTTCAGCCTCACGCCGTAGTTAAGTTGACACTTACGAAGACATCTGCTTAAATAGCGGCATGGAACATGCCGTCGTTTCGCATCCAGCGTGGGTCGACGCCCGCAAGAATCTTCTAGCTGCTGAGAAGGCCTTCACTCGAGAACGCGATCGAGTATCGCAGCAGCGCCGCGACCTGCCGTGGGAGCTCGTCGCGACCCAATACGCCTTCGCAGGGGCGAACGGCAAGAAGTCCCTATCCGACCTCTTCGATAACCGCAGCCAGCTCGTCGTCTACCACTTCATGTACGCCCCCGAGTGGGACGCAGGATGCAAGTCGTGCTCGTTCTGGGCCGACAACTTCAATCCGATCGGCGTGCACCTGAATCATCGCGACGTGAGCATGGTCGCGATCTCGCGCGCACCATACGAACAGCTCGCCGCCTATCAGAAACGCATGGGCTGGAGCTTCCCCTGGTACTCGTCGAGCGACAACTCGTTCAACTACGACTACGGCGTATCGTTCCGGGACGAAGAGCGGGCGCAGGGCCGCGCGACCTACAACTACGTCGACATAGAACTGGACGGCGACGACACCGATCTGCCCGGTATCAGCGTATTCTACAAGGACGAGTCCGGCCGCATCTTCCACACGTATTCCAGCTACGGTCGCGGCATCGACCTGATGAACACGGCCTATAACTACTTGGATCTCGTGCCGAAAGGGCGCGACGAAGGCGGCGGCGGCATGGGTTCTTGGCTTCGCCGGCACGATGAGTACGACTCGAAGCCGACTGCATAGGACGCTCCGTGCGCTCGCCGAGCCTCGCCGTCTAGAGATCCTCGAGGTGCTGCGCGCAGGCGAGCTGCGCGCCGGCGACATCGCGAGGCGCTTCGAGCTGACCCGGCCGGCGATCTCACAGCACTTGCGCGCGCTCGCCGACGCGAAGCTCGTCGCCGAGCGCCGCGAGGGCACCAGCCGGTTCTATCGCATCCGTACCGAGGGATTCGAAGACCTGCGTGACTTCATCGACGGATTTTGGAAACAGCGATTGGCGTCGCTCAAATTCGCAGTGGAGGAAGAGGCGCTGCGGAAGCGTCGTGCGCGATAGCGATCCGGTCGTCGTTGAGATCTTCATCGACGCCGAGGCCGAGCTCGTCTTCCGCTTCTTGACCGAACCCGAGCTGATGCGACGCTGGATGGGCGTGGAGGTCGAGCTGGATCCCCGGCCGGGCGGCATCTATCGCGTGTCGCCCGAGGGCGTCGAGATCGCGCGCGGCAGCTACGTCCACGTCGTTCCAAACCGCAAAGTCGCATTCACGTGGGGCTTCGAAAACGCGGCGATGGGCATACCGGCCGGATCGACGCTGGTCGAAATCACGCTGGAGGAGCGACCGGCGGGAACTCTCGTGCGCCTGCTCCATCATCGTCTGCCCGGCGAACAGGCGAAACGCTCGCACGAGAAAGGCTGGCGGCACTACCTGTCGCGCCTGAAGATCGTGGCTGAAGGCGGCGATCCCGGCCCTAATACACCGGAATAATCCCAACCTCGCGGGCAGACGCTGTCGGCCACGCGGCGAGCACCATCCATCCGCAGTATACGAGGACCAACAAGCGGTTGGCATACCCGACCAGCGGAATCCCACGCGAATATGCGGCTCGTCACGACGCAGGCTCCTTTCCGATGAGGTCTTGCATGCGGTCGTAGCTCACCGACATTCCCTCGGTCATGCCGGATTCGAGCGCGCCGTCGCGCGCTTCGCGGGAGTCGAACAGCATCGTCAGCGTGAACCGCGTCTGCGGACCCGATTCCTCAAAGGTCGTCGTGCACAGCGCTTCGCCTGGGGCGCCTTGCATCGACTCCGTATGCACGATCCGGCGCGGCCGCTCGATCTCGCGAAACGCTCCCTGCACGCCGAATTCGTTGCCGTCCGCGTCGTTGCGCCAGACGTATCGGTACCGGCCGCCGACGCGCAGATCGACGTCGCATGTCGGCAGGCTCCAGCCCGGAGGGCCGAGCAGCCACTTCTTCAGGTACTCCGGCTTCGTGTGGCATTCGAAAACCAGCTCCGCCGGGGCGTCGAACGTGCGCGTTACGCGAATTTCGCGTTCGGACGGCGTGGTAACTTCGAGGCGTGAAGGCATGGTCGCTCTCCTCTTTACGTGTAGCGTGCTTTCAGCTCGTCGGCCAAGACGGCATCGAGTCGCTGATAGGTCCTCTCCCAAAGCTCGCGATAGCGCTCTATCCAGGCCATGATCTCGCCGATCGAGGCCTGGTCGACCCGCGCCGGCCTGCGCTGAGCATCGCGGCTGCGTCGAATCAATCCGGCGTTCTCGAGCACCTTGAGATGCCGCGAGATTGCCGGCTGGCTGATGGCAAACGACTCCGTGAGCTCGTTGACCGTCGCCTCGCCCCGCGCCAGCCGAATCAGAATCGCCCGTCTCGTGCTGTCCGCGAGGGCGGCGAAGGTCGCGTCCAGGCGTTCAGTATCTAGTGCAGTTTTCATAACCCATCAGCTATATAACCGATATGTTATCAAATGACCTCAGCCGAGTCAAGCCGGCAACGAGGCGGCGGGGATCTCTGTTAGGTGAACCTAATACTCTTCTGAGGCATGCTTAAGTGGCGCTTTGAGCTCGGACTCGTCTTCCTTCTTAGCGCGCTGCTCCCGCAGCCGGCCGCGGCGATCCCGCTATTTGCGCGCCAGTATGGCGTCACGTGCGGGAAGTGCCACTCCGTGATCCCGCACCTCAACGAGTTCGGGGCGGCGTTTTTGGCGAGCGGCGACCGCATCCCCGGGGTCCAGCCGGGCGCCGCCTTCCCGATTTCGGCGAAGGTCAACCTGGTGGACTCGAGCGCGAATCTCGGCAGCGGCCCGGACGGCGCAGGTCTACCGAAGGCGATCGTCGACGAGATCGAGCTCTTTACCGCAGGCGCGATCGGCAGCCGCGCGAGCTATTTGGTCGAGCAGTACGTCGTGGACGGCGGCGAACCGGGGCTGCTCCACGACGCGTGGGTCACGGACCGTCTCAACCCGTGGAGCGCCCGCATTCCCGTCTACGTGCAGGGCGGCCAGTTCACGCTGCCGCTGCCGGTCGATCCCGAAACCTTCCGGGATACGTTCCAAGATTACACACCGTACACGCTAACGGTCGGGGCGAACCCGTTCAACTTCAAGGACCCGAAGATGGGCCTCCGCGCCCAGTTCGGCGATTCATTGCGCGGTTTGAGCCTGCAGCTCTTCGGCGGACCCGGTTACGATCGTGGGAGCGAGCTGCCGAAGACCGGCGTCGACACGATGGTCTACGGCCAGGACGCGATGGGGCCGTTCACGCTGAGCATCTATCGCTATGCTGGGCTGCGCTTGCTGGCCGGCACGGTTCCGGACCGCTTCGAGCGCACCGGATACGGTTTTACCTATGGCCAGTGGACCCGCTTCTCGTCCGAGTTCGTGCTTGAGAACGGGTGGGACACCGATTGCGCCGTTGCGGGCCACACCGGATGCAGCTCGAGCGGCGGGTTCGAGCAGCTTCGCTACGCCTTCACTCGCCGGCTCTTCGCCGAGGCGCGCTACGAAGGCACGAGCGACCCGAGCGGCTTCACGCGCGATGCGGTGCTGCTGCTGGGCTATGGCCCCAGCGAGAACTCGCGCGCTACGATCGAAGACGTGATCACACATTCGCCGTTGACGAGTAACACGATGAACGCCCAGTTCAGCATAGCCTATTGATGCGCACGCTACTCATCGCCGCCGTCGCCTCCGTCGCGCTCTCCACGCCCGAGACGCGCGCCATCGACGTTGCGCGCTCGAAGGCGACGTTCGACGTCACGCACGTCTTCGTCGAACACGTGGTCGGCACGATACCGATTGCGAGCGGCACGGTCGTGTTGAAGCCGGGCTCGGCGATTCCGGTCAGCGCCGCCGCCGTGCTCGACGCCACCCGCATCGCGAGCGGGGACTCGGATCGCGACGTGTCGCTGCGCTCGCCGGATTTCTTCGACACTGCGCGCTTCCCGACGTGGACGTTCATCAGCACGAAGATCGTGCCGAAGGGCGACGCTTCGTTTGAGATGCAAGGCAACCTAACAATCCACGGCGTCAGCCGGCCCGAGCGGCTCGACGCGACGGTAACGGGCGATCCGGCCGATCCGTCATATCACGCGACCGCACGGATCGACCGGCACGCCTTCGGCATGACGACGACGCGGCTCGATCCTGCGATCGGCGCAACGGCCGGCGTCACACTCGACGTCACGCTGAAATGACTCGCGCGCTCCAGGGGCGAACGGTCCCGAGTCCCCAGCGCCAGCTACAAATCCAAAGGCGAGGTTCCTGATGTTCAACCGCTCTTGTATAGCATTGCTCGTCGCGGCTGCGCTTTTGGCCGGCTGCCGCGGAGGAAGCGGCATCAACGCCGTCCCCTCGGCGTTCCAGGCCGCGCACACAATCGGATCCGCGGGAAGCGTCGCATTCAATCCCATCGGCCCCACGCACATGTCCGATGGGTTTCCGACCTCCGGCAAGGTCAACGCCGTCGCCGTGAATCCGACGAACTCCAAGATCATCTACGTGGCGAGCGGCCGCGGCACGGGGTTGGAGACGTATTCCAGCGCCGGGCTGCTCGGCTCGACCGACGGCGGCTCGTCCTGGCAGCCGCTGACCAACGGACTGACCGATTCTTCGGGAAACATCGTTTCCGTCGTCGACTCGCTCTGGATCGACTCGGCAAATCCGTCCGTTCTTCTCGCCGCGTCCGAGTACGACGGCATCTTCCGCACGACGGACGGAGGATCGTCGTGGACCAACGTCTACCCCAGCGCGCAAGCGACTCAATTCGCGCTGTTCAACAAGGTCCTGTACGCCACCAGCGACGCGGGAATTCTCGCCTCGAAGGACGACGGCAAGACGTGGAGCGTCGAGCTGCATGGAAACGCGAAGGGCCATCCCACGGCCCTCGGCGCAGTCGATGGAACGAGCGGCAGCGCACTCTACGCGGGCCTCAGCAATGGCTATTTCTATACGCTCGCCGGCGGGAAGTGGACGCGAGTGGGCAGGCTGCCGTTCAACAAGAACACCGGGACCGAGGGCAGCAGCCGAATGGTGCATCAGATCGCGGTCGACCCCTTCAAGCCGGCAACGGTCTACGTCAGCACCAACGACGGCGTGTGGGACCAGAATCTCTTTGGGTCGACCGACGGCGGAAAGACGTGGACGGCGATTCTATCCGGCTCCTACTACGGCTTCGGGCTTGGAACGCAGGCGATCGCCTTCAGCCAGGTGCATCGGCACCGGCTCTATGTCGGCGCGGACGGCGCGTTCTATTACATCCCGGGCGACGGCTCGGCGAATCCGCCGGTCAACGGCGCCGCGAACCTCAAGATCATCGATCTGCGCGACATCTGGACCGCCGCCAACGGGGGCGACGACGCTTGCTGGGTGGCTTCCGATCAAGGCCTCGACTACACGCCGACCTGCTCGGGGGGGAGCTACAACGACACAGTCGTGAGCGCTTCCGCATCTACCGGGTTGGCGCGGCGCTTTACGGTTTCGCCCGACGGCAAGACGCTGCTGGTATCGCTGCAAGACTTCGACAGCCACTTCACGAGCAACGGCGGCTCGAGCTGGAGCCTGCAGCCGCTCTATGAGGACGGCTTCAACGAGCTTCGACCGGGCGATCCCAGCGCGTGTTACGCCTATGACGAGGCCAGCGGATTGAGCATTTCGACCAACGGTTGCGCCTCGTTCTCGGGAGGGAACAGCACCATCGCGCCGAGCCGGATCATGACGACGCCGATCGCGTTCGATCCGAAGAATACGAAGATAATGTATCTCACCTCGGGTCCGATCCCGGGCCCGGGTCTCTACGGGCCGAAGGGGATCTTCAAGTCCACCGACGGCGGCGCCACAGTCACGAAGCTGACGTGGCCGTTCACCTGGCCCGGCGCCGTCGTCGTCGATCAAAAGAACGGGCCGCACATCCTCGTCTGCGACATCAACAACGGGAAATCGTCCCTGTCGGTCACGACCGACGGGGGAAAGACGTGGACGAAATCTACCGGAGTACCGCCAACGCAGTTCTGGTATGCGATGACGATCTCGCCCGTCAATCCCAAGACCGTCCTCGCCTCCAGCATGGACGCGAAGAACAACGTCTTCGTCCTTCGCAGCACCGACGGCGGCAAGACCTTCAAGAAGATCTCCGTCGTGACGAACGCGCCGCTGATCTTCGGACGAGCCGGAGTGGAACGGCACGACCTCATCCGCATTCGCGGCGAACGCGTTCGCCGCAGAGAAGCGGGCGAGGAAGGCCAGGCCTTCGTCTATTCGCCGGAACGGGAGATCAAGTACGACCAAGACGTGACGAAGGGCACGCCGGACGTCGTGATCACGACGCTGCGCGGGGCGTACCTTTCGACCGATGACGGTCAGAAATGGCAACGCCTGGACACCGGCCTGATCGCGCACAGCTTCTGGGGCATCCGCTGGGTAAACGGCTACGTGTATCTCGGATCCGACGGCCAGGGAGTCGTAAAATCTACCGGCCCACTGCAGAGCGTTAGACGGTAAGCCGGCCTTACGAAGATCGTCGCGATCTACGCGGCGCTGCTTGGCGCGAACGCGGTCGATTTTAGAACTCTTTATGAACTATTCGACCGTTTCGAATAGAATGGGAGCATGCGTTTCGTCCGTATCCTATACATTATGGCGTTGGCCGGCTGCACGCAAGAGCTGAGCTCCGGACCGGGCCAACCGCCGGTACCGCCCGCTTCCCAAGCCTCCGGCATCCATGTCGATTTGTCGAGTCAAAAGATCTACACGGTGAACAACGCGGCGAACAGCCTCACTGCGTATCACGCGACCGCCAACGGGAACGTCGCGCCGTTAGTGACCATCTCGGGCTCGAACACGCAGTTGAACATGCCGATCAACATCGCAACCGACAAAAGCGGAGAGCTGCTCGTCACGAACCTCGGGAGCAATGCCGTAACGGAATACGCCGCGAAGGCCACGGGCAACGCCGCTCCGATCGCGGTGATTACGTGCGGCGGCCTCAACCTCCCCGACGGAATCGCGCTCGGGAGCAGCCAGCCCTTGGGAAAAGTGAGCATCTACGCCGCTAACCTGCAAGGCAACTCGATTTCGATCTTTAAACGCGGCGCGAACGGCTGCGCGAAAGCGCGAGGAATCAGCGGATCGAAAACCCAGTTGTCGCGGCCGGCCGCCTTGATGATCTCGGGGGGCGTTATCTACGCCGGCAACCTGAACTCACACAGCATCACGGAGTATCCGGCCTCCGCGCGCGGCAACACGGCGCCGACGACCGTGATTTCGGGCAGCAAAACGATGCTGGTCAACCCGGTCGGCCTCGCCGTAGACTCCTCGCAAAACCTCTACGTCGCGGACGACAGCGCCGCGGCGATCTTCGTCTTCGCGGCGGGCGCGAGCGGCAACGTGAGCCCGATTCGGACCATCGCGGGCAGCCAGACCGGTCTGAGCGGTACCTCGGGAATCGTTATCACGAAGCCCGGCTCGATCGTCGTAACGAATCCCGGGGTGAACAGCGTCACGAGCTACCCCGACACGGCGAACGGTAACGTCGCGCCGACGACGACTCTGCAGGGGTCGGCGACGGGCCTCAGCTTCCCGATCGGACTCGTTTTGCGCTAGCTCCGGGCGCCCGGACCTCGGCGCGGTCGTGTAGAATGGCGGCGCGTGGCTCTCTCCACGCGCTCAAAGATCGTTGCGATGTACGTCATATTGCTCGGCGCGAACGCGATCGTCTGGGCGCTGGCCTTTCTCGTACTAGCTCCGGCGCACGCGGTGCTGTTGGGGACGGCTCTCCTCGCGTACACGTTCGGGCTCCGGCACGCGGTCGATCCGGATCACATCTCGGCCATCGACAACGTCACGCGCAAGCTCATGCAGGACGGCCAACGGCCGGTCGGGGTCGGGTTCTACTTCTCCCTCGGGCATTCGACCATAGTCGTCGCGATGACGGTCGGGATCGTGTTCGCCGCCGGAGCGGTGCGCGCTCACCTGCCGAGCCTCGACGGAATAGGCGGCTTCGTCGGGACGACGATCTCTGCGGCATTTCTGTTCGTCATCGCAGCGATCAACGCGTTCGTGCTCGCCGACGTCCTCGGCGGAATTCGTCGAGCGCGCAACGGCGAGACGATCTCCGAACTCACGCTCAACGAATCGCTCGAGCGGCGCGGACTGCTCGGGCGCGCCTTCAAACCGCTGCTGCGGCTCGTGTCGCGCAGCCGCGACATGTATCTGATCGGGCTGCTCTTCGGGCTCGGCTTCGATACCGCGACGGAGGTCGGGCTGCTCGGAATCGCCGCGATCGAGGCCGGGAAGGGGCTGCCGATCTGGACGATTCTGCTTTTTCCCACGCTGTTTACCGCGGGTATGTCGCTGATCGACACGACGGACGGCATCCTCATGCTCGGCGCCTACGGCTGGGCGTTTCTCAACCCTGCACGCAAGCTGTACTATAACCTGACGATTACGTCCGCGTCGGTGTTGGTCGCGGTGCTCGTCGCCTGCTTCGAGTTGTCCGGCATGCCGGCCGGCGGCTCATTTCGTGGCGAGCCAGTTTGCATCACGCCACTCCCAGTTCAAGTTTGCGGGATCCATCCGGAAGCTCGTTGAGTCGACGAGCACGCCAAGCCACTTCTCGAACTCCGCCGGAATTCAAGTACAAAACGGACCACGCGTAGAACGACCTGCCGATGAAGTCTTCGCCGAAGGGCGAATCGACGAAGCTGCGGATCATTCGGGCCGCCGCGGATCTCTTTCATCGACAGGGCCTCCTCGCCACAAGCCCGGACGAAATCGTCGAGGCATCGGCGAGCGGCAAGGGCCAGTTTTATCACTACTTCAAGAACAAAGAAGGGCTGATCCACGAGGTCTTGCTCTACCACCTGCAGGCGATCCGCGATGGCACGGCTCCGATCCGCTACGAGGTCGAGAGCTGGGCCGGCCTGGAGGCGTGGTTTTCCGCGCACATCGAGCTGCAGAAACAATTTCACATGGCGCGCGGCTGTCCGTTCGGGACGGCAGCCAATGAAATCACTGAAGATGACGAGTTGCTACGCCAAGACCTCGTGGCGATCTTCGCCGCAATCGAGCAGAAGCTGGTGGCCTTTTTCGCGCGCGAGAAAGCGCACGGCAATCTCGCCGATGACGCCGACGAGAGCGGCCTGGCACGATTCTGCATCGCAACGATTCAGGGCGCGATGCTCCTCGGTAAGGTCACCCGCAGCAGCGCCGTCGCCGAAGCCGTCGTCGCCGAAGCTCTGGCTCACCTCAGGCGCTACGGTCGCGCGGCCGCCGTTCAGTCGCCGAAGCCCGCCATCGAGGTAGCGAAGGGCGGGCGATGATATTCGCTCGCGCAGCTCTTTAGCTCCAGATCCTTGGCGCTGCGCGCGCGAATGAACTCGACGATGCGACGGTCGCCGCAAGGAGTCTCGGTTCCGTGACCCGCGTTGCGAATCAGCAGGATGCGCGCGTTGGGAAGATAGCGTAACGCCGCTTGCGCAAACGCGGGCGGGCTCGTCGGGTCGTCGGTTCCCGAGATCATTAGGATCGGGGCGTCGCTGCGCACCGGCTGCACGAAAGATCTCGGCGCCGGCGCGACGTTCCAGATGCGGCACGCGCGCTGTTGCGCGCGAACGCGCAGGTCGCCTTCGAACGAGTTGGCGCTCGTGCGCGCGACGTCGCCCTCGGTGACGAACGGGACGTCCTCGGCGCATGTGACGGAGAGGTTCAGCCCCGTCGCCAGCTCCTGCGCCAGGCCTTGCGTGATCATCTCGACCATCGTCGCGAGCGGGCTGTAATCGCCCAGGTAAGCACGGTCGATGATGAACGGCGCGTAGGCGGCGATTTCGGGATAGTACAGCAGCTGACGCAGGCGGTCCGCGAAGACTTCCTTTGACAGCCGCACGAACGTGATGCGTTTGGTCGTTGCATCGTGCAGCGGCACGCGCAGCGGACCGTGGTCGAAGCGGCGCACGAGCGCGTCGAAGCGAGCCTCCAGCGAGGGAAAGTGCGCGCTGCAAGAAGCGTCGGCGCGGCACTCGGCGATGATCCGAGTCATCGCGTCCTGCGCACCCTTGGCGTCCTGGAGCGGAATGACGAGGAGCCCGGGCGGGGCGACGCCGTCGAGCACGACGCTCTCGACGCTGCCCGGATGCCGCCGCGCGTAGTCGAGATAGAAGCGCGTCCCGTACGAGCCGCCGTCGAGCACGAGCTGCGGGTAGCCGAGCGCGGCGCGAACGTCGTCCAGATCGTCGGCCGCCAGCGACGTCGTGTAGAGGCTGAGGTTCGCGGTACGCGCCAGCTTCGCACGGCAGCTGCGGACCAGCGCATCGGGCCAGAGGTGCATGAAGTACAGCTCGGGTCGATCCGCCGGGGCGAAGTCGCAGAGCTGCGGCGCCGACTTGCCGGTCCCGCGGTTGTCGAGGAGCAGGACGTCGT
>DATDGN010000008.1:0-11991 GCA_036522095.1 Candidatus Cybelea sp.
GTTCCGAGGTCCGGCGCGCTGAAGCTGCCGCGCGCGTGGCCGTCGGCGTCGAGCCGCAATTGCTGCTGCGCCACGGCGGCTCCGTGCGCCATCCGGATGATCACGTCCGCGCCGCCGAGCGGCTTGCCGTCCAGCGAGGCCGCGTACACGTCGAAGTTCACCGGCATTGCGAGACCCTGTTCCTCGCGATCGAGATGCAGGCGTATGGAGGCCTGCGCCGTTGGAACCGCGATCCGCGTGTCCGCGGTGGCGCCGCCGGCCTCGACGTGCACGCCGTACGTCGAAGCGAGATCGTCGCTCGGCGCGGGGATCGCCACGGTCGCGTTGCCGCTGGAATCGGTGCGAACGGTCTCGTCGAGCCAGCGCGTCGCCGCCCAGGGCGCCTCTTCGCCCGCGTAACCGAGATACAGGTGCGGCGACCGCACGACGGTGACGCGCACGTCCACGTTGGCGCTCGACGCGTGCACCAGCAATGGAACGTCTTGCCGCGGATCGCACGTCGCGCCGCACCCGGAGGCGGCGCGCAGCGTCAGGCCCCCGGCGTTGGCGTCGACGCGTACGGTCGCTCCACCCACGCCGTGCTCGGCCTGCGCCAGGACCGCATAGTCGCCGGCCGGCGCCTGCTGCGGGATCGCGAACGAGGTCGTGAAGGCGCCGGCGTCGTCGAGCGGCACGCGGCGCTCCGCGATCGTCCTGGCGCCGTCGCGCAGCGTGACGAGCACGCTGCCGCTGCTCGCCTTCAGGATTCCGCGCGAGCGCGTGCGCGCGAATCCGACCACGCGCACGGCGTCGCCCGCGTGAACCACGGCAGAGTCCGTGCGAACGCCGACGATCGTCTCGGGCAGCGGCGCTTGCGGCAACAAGCTTAAGAATGCGTAACTGCTTCCCCACTGCGCGAGCGCGAAGACGGGCCGCGGCCAGCGATTCCACATCACGATGCCGTCGGCGTTCGTCACACTCGTGGCGAACGCACGGTTCACGACGAACGACACGCGCATGCGCGCCACCGGCATGCCGGTTCCGAGGTCGGCGCAGTACACGAGCAGCCCGCTCGGCGTCTCCTTCGAGACGATGCCGACGCGCGAGCGGTTGATCCAGACTTGCTCGCCGACGTCGCCGCGCCGGGCCTCGACCACGAAGAAGCCCGCGCGCTGTCCGAGCGGCACGTTCACTTCGCTCGACTCGAACTGATAGCCGCCGGGCGGCGTGAAATTAAATGAAAGCACCGGACGGCGCCGCGCAGTCGAGATCGCGCGCGAACGCCAATTCGACCCCGCCGTGAGCACATCGGCCGGATCGACTTGGTAGACCGCAAATGCGACGGGTGCGCTTGAGTAGGTATCCAAGCGAACAGTAGTCGGCTTCCACGGCACGCTCGAATCGGCGGCGAAGAGTTCGAAGTACGCGTCCAAGCGGTGGAGATCGACGATCGGCCGCTCGGCCCGAACCGGGGCGATGCCGACGGCGACCGCCACAAGAACGACCGCAAAGAGACGAGACATCTCGCGCGCTGCTTCGGCAGGTTCGCATGGGAGGCCCGCGTAAAGCGCAGTACCGTGGACGAATACGCGGCAGAGGAGCGACCCACGTCGACGCGGTGCCGCTTCTGCGGCTTCGAGGAAGGCCAGAGCGACGCGCGCGCGGTGCGCGAGAAGGCGCACCTGCAGGTCGTCGTGGCCTGCGGATCCTGCGGCCATCCATTTGCCGTCCTCTCGCGCAATTAAATTGCTCCGTTTCGTAAGCACGGCTGCGGTCGCCGCAATTCTTGCGGCGACCGGCACGGCGCTCGCCGCGACGACCCCGAAGCCGAGCGCGTCGCCACATGCCGTGCACACGCCGGCGATCCAACTCCCCACCGTCCCGCTGCACACGGAAGTCGTCGTCGAGGTCAACAAGAAGGGCCAAGTCGTGCGCGTGAAATCGACCAAGCAGAGCAAATCGCGCACGTTCAACCTGCAGACGATCGGCAATGCCGAGCAGATGTGGATTCGCCGCCCGGACGGCACCGCACAGGTCGGGCTCTACCGCGTGACCTACGACTACGATCCCAAAACGAAGCTGGTCGCGCGGCACGTCGCGCTGGTTTCCGCGGGCGGCAGCTGGGGAGACCAGCCGGGCGCCGCCACCATGATGATCAACCTCGCGCATAAACAGGCGATCGAACAAGCGAAGCTCTATCAGGAGCAGCAGAAAAAGCAGCAGGAGCAGAACGCCAAACTGCCGTCGTTGAACCAGATCCGCGGCGCCCATTCGCCGAGCCCGAGCCCGAAGAGCGCGACGCTGCCTCCGTAGACTCTTGAAGTTTCTCACGTACCGGACGGCGGACGGTACGGCGCGGCCGGGCGTCCTCGAGGGCGATATGATCCGCCCGATCGGCACGCACACGCTGCGCGAATACATCGCGCTCGCGCCGCACGAGCGCATCGCGTGGCATACGCCCGACGATCTCGTTCCGCTCGCCGGAACAGTGCTCGACATTCCGGTTCGCCCGCCGCGCAACGTGTTCTGCGTCGGGCGTAACTACTTGGAACATGCGCTGGAAGGCGCCCGCGCGTCCGGGCGCGAGCTGCGGCTCCCCGAGGCGCCCACCTTCTTCACCAAGGCGTCGACCGCCGTCGCGCCGCCGGGCGGCACACTCCACCTCGACGCACGCGCGTCGAGGGAATACGATTTCGAGGCCGAGCTCGCCGTCGTCATCGGCGCGCGCTGCAAGGACGTGGCGGAGGAGGATGCGCACGCCGTCGTCTTCGGCTACACCGCGCTCAACGACGTGACGGCGCGCGACCTGCAGCGCCGGCACGGCCAGTGGTTCAAGGGAAAGAGCCTGGACGAAACCTGCCCGATCGGGCCGTGGATCGTCACGCCCGAGGAGATCGGCGATGCCCAAGCGCTCGAGCTGAGCCTCTTCGTCAACGGTACGCGCAAGCAGCACAGCAACACGTCGAAGATGATCTTCCCGGTGGCGCGCCTCATCGCGGAGCTCTCGCGAGGCCTGACGCTCCTTCCCGGCGACGTGATCGCGACCGGAACGCCGGAGGGCGTCGGCTTCGCGCGCACTCCCCCCGAGTTTCTGCGCGACGGCGACGTGGTGGAGGTCGATATCGCAAAAATCGGCCGCCTCCGCAACATCATTTCTATCACCTGATTGCGCCTGCTCCGCGGTCGATCCTCACGGTCGGACATGCCCGCTGCGAAGACGCCCGTCGCATCCGGCACGTCCGAACCGCTCGATCGACCGCAGTCCGATCACGCGACGGGAGGGCGGCCGTGCTTGCGAATCGTAAGGCACGGCCTATGATCGTCGCGGTTCCGCGCGAGAGCGCCTTAAAGGAGCGCCGGGTGGCGCTCGTGCCCGAAACGGTGGCACGATTCGTCAAGTCGGGCGTGAGTGTCCGCGTGCAACGCGGCGCCGGCGACGCGGCGGCGTTCCCCGACGATTTGTACGCCGCGGCCGGCGCCACGTTCGCCGAGGATGCGGAGTCGCTGGCGCGCGAGGCCGACGTGCTCGTTACGGTCGGCCGTCCCCCCGACGCGGTGCTGAACGCGCTGCGTCCGGGCAGCGTCGTGATCGGCTTCTTCAATCCGCTGGGCGACCCGGGGTACGCCCGGAGTCTGGCCGAGCGAAAGCTGACCGCGCTCGCGATGGAGATGATCCCCCGCATCACGCGCGCGCAGTCGATGGACGCGCTGTCGTCGCAGAGCAACATCGCCGGATACAAAGCCGTGCTGCTGGCCGCCGCCGCGCTGCCGAAATTCTTTCCGATGCTGACGACCGCCGCCGGGACGGTTCGGCCCGCGAAGGTGCTCGTGCTCGGCGCGGGCGTCGCGGGACTGCAGGCGATCGCGACGGCGCGCCGGCTCGGCGCGGTGGTCAGCGCGTACGACGTTCGCGCCGCCGTCAAAGAGCAAATTCATTCCCTCGGCGCGACCTTTCTCGAGTTTGATCTCGGCGGCGACGCCGAGGGAGCCGGCGGGTATGCCAAGGAGCTGACGCCCGAGCAGCAAGAGCGCCAGCGGGCCTGGATGGTCGAGCAGATCGGCGCCAACGACGCCGTGATCACGACGGCGCTCGTGCCGGGACGCAAGGCGCCGGTGCTGATCACGGAGCAGGCCGTGGCGGCGATGAAGCCCGGCAGCGTCATCGTCGATCTCGCCGCCGAGGCCGGTGGAAACTGCGCGCTGACCAAGGCCGACGAGATCGTCACGTCGCCGAATGGCGTCACGATCATCGGTACGACGAACCTGCCCGCCACGATGCCGGCCGATGCCAGCCGCCTGTACTCACGCAACGTGTACGCGCTGCTGTCGCCCTGGATCAAGGACGGCACGTTGAACATCGACATGAACGACGACGTGGCCAAGGGCGCGGTCATCGCGCGCGACGGCAACGTGCTGATCGGAGGCGTGACCGCATGACCGAGCTCGCCCATCTCATCGCGCCGCTCACAGTCCTCGTGCTCGCGGTCTTCGTGGGCTTCGAGGTGATCTCGAAGGTACCGACGACGCTGCACACGCCGCTGATGTCGGCGACCAACGCGATTCACGGCATCGTCTTGGCCGGCGCCATCGTCATCACCGCGGAGCTGTACGGCGTCGCGCACGGCCCGGTGCTCACGGTGCTGGCGGTCGCGGCGGTCACGCTCGGCGCGATCAACGTGTTCGGCGGGTTCGCCGTCACCGAACGCATGCTGCAGATGTTCCGCCGCCGGGAGGACGGCAAGTGAGCGTTGGGATCGACCTGGCCGACCTGGTCGCCATCGCGCTATTCATCTACGGGCTGCACGAGCTCAACTCGCCGGCCACCGCGCGGCGCGGCAATCGCCTCGCGATGCTCGGCATGCTGATCGCGCTCGTCGGCATTCTGATCCGCAGCGGCGGCGTCGGCTGGCCGGCAGTCGCGCTCGGCATCGCGATCGGCGGCGTGGTCGGAATCTACGCCGCGGTCAAAGTGAAGATGACGGCGATGCCGCAGATGGTCGCGCTCTACAACGGCGCGGGTGGCGGCGCGGCCGCGCTGATTTCGACGGTGCAGTATTTCGTCGCGCGTCCGGCAGGCACGCTCGACGACGTCGTCGCCGTCTCGCTGGTGCTCTCCGCGATCATCGGCTGCATCAGCTTTGCCGGCTCGATCATCGCGTTCTTGAAGCTGCAAGAGGTGATGACGGGCCGCCCGCTCACCTATCCGGGACAGCAGGTCGTCAACGCCGCCGTCGTGCTGGCGATACTCGGGCTGGCCGTCTGGTTCGTCGCCACGCTCGGAACGCTGCCCGCGTGGGCGTTCGTGGCGTTGATCGCCGCCGCGCTGCTGCTCGGCGTGCTGTTCGTGCTGCCGATCGGCGGCGCCGACATGCCGGTCGTGATCTCGCTGCTCAACTCGTTCACGGGCGTGGCGGTTGCGATCACGGGTTTCGAGATCAACTCCACGCTGCTGATCATCTGCGGCGCGCTCGTCGGCGCGAGCGGCACGATCTTGACGGTCGCGATGAGCCGCGCGATGAACCGCCCGCTGACCAACGTTCTGTTCGGCGCGTTCGGTGCGGCCGGCGGCACGGTGGTCGCGTCATCGGGCGGCCCCCAGCAGATCCGCGCCACGAGCGCCGACGACGTCGGCGTCATGCTCGCGTACGCCTCGAAGGTCATCTTCGTGCCGGGATACGGCATGGCGGTCGCGCAGGCACAGCACAGCGTCAAGGCGCTCGCGGATCAACTGGAAAAACGCGGCGTGAAGGTGCTTTACGCGATCCACCCCGTGGCCGGACGCATGCCGGGGCACATGAACGTGCTGCTGGCCGAGGCCAACGTGCCGTACAATCAGCTGCTCGACATGGAGGACGTAAACCCGGAGTTTCCGACCGCCGACGTCGCGCTCGTGATCGGCGCCAACGACGTGACGAACCCCGCCGCCCGCAACGTCGCGAGCTCGCCGATTTACGGCATGCCGATCCTCGACGTGGACAAAGCCTCCAACGTCGTCGTGCTCAAGCGCTCGATGCGCTCGGGCTTCGCCGGCATCGAGAACCCGCTCTACGAGATGGCCAACACCTCGATGCTGTTCGGCGACGCGAAGGCTTCGGTGGACGCCCTCGCCACGGCGGTCAAGGCGTTGTAGCCCGACGCCATAGGTCAGGAGCGTATGAAGATATTCGTTGTGGTTGCCCTAGCGTTGCCTGCGCTCGTTGCCGCGGGGCACGACGCGCGGCCCACACCGCGATTTGAAGCAGCGCCATGCCCCAAGACGCCCGAGCCCATCTCTGCGCTAAAGAGCGCGCGTTGTGGTTTCTTGGTCGTGCCGGAAAACCGTTCGAAACCGGCCGGGCGAGTTCTGCGTCTGGCGGTAGCGATCGTCTCCTCGCTGGTAAAGCCCGCGCAGCCGGATCCTATCGTCTTTTTGGCAGGCGGACCGGGCGAGGCGGCGATTCTCGACACGCCGTTCCTAGTCAAAGCCGGCATCAACCGCAATCGCGACCTCATCATCGTGGATCAGCGTGGAACGCTCTACGACGATCCCGACCTCAACTGTCCGGAGCTGGACCGATACTATGCGCAGCAAGTCAGTCTGGTATACGACGCGCCCTCGACGGGACGCGTGCAAGCCGCCGCAGCCGCTGCCTGTCATCGGCGGCTCGTCGACCAAGGCATCGATCTCAGTTCGTTCAACACGACGGAAAACGAAAAAGATGTCGTCGATCTTCGTCGAGTGCTGGGAATCCGCCAATGGAACGTCTACGGATACTCGTATGGGACCGATCTCGCATTATCGCTGATGCGCGATCGTCCCGAGGGCATACGCAGCGTCATTATCGATTCGATCGTTCCCCCGGACATCGTGGGTCTTCCGTGGACGTGGGGCAGCGCAAAGGAGGGCATGACTACCATCTTCGGCGACTGCAAAGCGCAGCCGAAGTGCGCGCGTGCGTTTCCAAACCTGCTCGAGACCTTTATCCAAGACGTCATTCGCTTGGAGAAGCACCCGCTCGTTCGGAACGTCGTTCCGCCAAACGGCGGTCCTGCGGTGAAGATCGTATTGGATGGAGGCACGATCGTCAACATGGTCGCCGCTAACATGCCGAAACCCGCCGACATGCCGCGGGCCATCGTGGAGCTAGCCCACGGTAACCCAACGAAATTTTTCGAAACGCGAGTGCGTGCCGCGTCCGTAGCGGAGGTCCCCGAGCAGGCGCAAGGGATGACGCAGAGTATCGTCTGCCGTGAATGGGAGCCGTACGGACCGCCCGCGGAAATCTTGCAGGCGGGAAGAGCAGCCTTCCCGACGTTGCCGTCTTCGGTCTTGATCAACGCCGTGCAAATGCCGTTCGAGCACGAGCTTTGCCAGGTATGGAACGTTCCGCAAGGACCGGCTTCGCAGCGAGTCAGAGTCCGCAGCGCGATCCCGACCTTAGTCGTGTCGGGTACGATCGACGGCAAGACCGGCGCCAAATGGGGGCGATACGTCGCGGGCGATCTGCCGAATTCGACCTACGTTCGCATCAACGCCGTCGGTCACTGGGTGATCGTGCAGTCGCCGTGCGCCCAAAACATCTTCCAATCGTTTCTCCTGCGCCCGCGATCGCCGAACATTGCGTGCGCTGCTACCGTGCCCGGAATGAGTTTTAATCCGTAATGAAACCGATAGTTTGGACGCTTACCATGGCTTGCGGCCTGGCCGCATTGAGCGCCGGCGCATTTTTTGACGCACCGACGGCTGCGGCACCATCCTTTCTCGCCGGTCCGTGCCCCTCGATGCCGCAGCCCATCGCACAACTCAAGCAGGCACGATGTGGGACGCTTGCCGTTCCCGAGAATCGTCGCGGCGCCAACACACGAACGATCAGCCTTTCAGTGGCGATCGTGCCCGCAGCATCATCGCAGAAGAAAGCCGATCCGATCCTTTGGCTGGCCGGCGGCCCGGGCGACGACGCGATCACCGAAATCCCGATGGCGCTGGCCGGAAAGCTCAACGCCGATCGTGATGTGATCTTCATGTCGCAGCGCGGCACCTATTCGGCCAAGCCGCGCCTAACGTGTGACCCCGTCGATCGCTGGGCTGCGGAAACGCTGAACATGCCGTACGACGCGGAGGAAACGGGACGCGCCTTTTTCGCCGCAACGCTGCGGTGCCGCCGAGAACTCGCGACGCTGACATCCGATTTGGGCGCGTACAACTCGTTAGAGAGTGCCGACGACATCGAAGCATTACGCAGTGCGCTTCACATCGCCAAGTGGAACGTCTACGGGATCTCGTACGGAACCGACCTGGCGCTCACGTATATGAAGCTGCATCCGGGCGGGATCCGCTCTGCAGCCATCGACGGCGTGTTTCCACCGCCGCTGGCCGGCGGAGTCGCCTCCTGGCAGAGCGCCGGGGAAGGAATCAACGCGGTCTTCAAAGCGTGTAGCCAGCAAACGGCGTGCCGCAAGCGTTACGGAGACGTCGGCGCGACGTGGAGGCGCTTGGTCCTCCAATACGAAGCGGCGCCAAAAACCGTTAACGTCGAGGTTCCCGGGCACTCCGGAAAAGTACAGGTAAAACTTAGCGGCGGCATGCTGTTGCAGTGGACGGTTTCGCCCGGCACGCACATCGCGGCCAAGGTCCCCGCGTTTATCTACGCGCTGGCGCACGGCGACCCGGCTCCGATCGCATCGACCTGGGCGGCACCGAAGCTCGACTCTGCCGGCATCGGCGTGCTCAGCAACGGCCTGTTTAACGGCGTTGCCTGTGGCGAGTGGGTGCCGTACGAAACCGAAGCTAGCGTCGTTGAAGTCGGACGGCGCACATTTCCGACGTTTCCGCTTTCTATATTGAAAAACGCTCCCAACCTGCCGTTCATGCGGGAGAATTGTCGCGTCTGGAGCGTCCCGAGAGTTGCTTCTGTCGTACGAAGCGTGACTAAAAGCAGCATACCGACGCTCGTTATAAACGCTCAATATGACGCCCAGACTGCCGCATCGTTCGGTGCCTACGTAGCGCGGACGCTATCTAACTCCGTTGTCGTGACCGTTCCTAACGTAGCCCACGTTGCGTTCGGCAGCCCTTCAAGCGATGCAAACAACTGCGCTTATGCAATCGCGCGGTCGTTCTTCGATCGGTTGAGGAAGGTCGACAAAAGCTGCGTCGCTCGGGTCCCTGCGACGAAGTTCGTAATCAACTGAGAGCCGCTTAGCAAGACGAAAATCGAATATCCCCGGACCATTGGGGAGAAGCTCGAGAGGGGAGATCTTCCGGGAGCGCCGGCTCGCGTTTTCCGCGCTTGCGCTCGGTAATCTCTACGACGATGAGGAAGAGCGCTCGGCCGCACTTAGGCGACTATCCCTTAGACGAAGGTCGGGCGCCCGGGCAAGAACCCCCGTTGCGAAGTGCTTTTACGAAAACCAGTACCAGCGCTGCCAATGAGCTGAGCGCCTCGTTTTGGGGCTAGTCCACTTCGATCGCGGCGCCCGGCCGCGTTCGGCTTGCCTCCGAACTCAGCAGTTTTTGCCATTGAGAATAGGCGTCGACGTTTTGCAATATTTGCGACTGAGCCAGCATCGCATTCCCGAAGGCGCGAAAGTCGGCGCCGAATTGGTTCTCCGACAATTTCCAGGCCGCGCGCATTCCGGGCATCGAGAAATAGAATTTGACACCCGCGACATAGCTGTCGAACGCAGCGTTAGAGAGCATCCCAGCCTCATGCTGAAGAAAGGAGTCCTCGCCACTGAGAAATAGCCCGCGACAAATCAACATCCATTGGGTGAACTCCTCGCGCGTCAGTTCCTGGTCTCCCGCCGCGCCTTTCTGGAAAACGCGCGCAAGGTCCGGGTTCGCTGCGGCCAAAGAAGCTTGCGAAGTCCGATCGGCTCGTCCCTGTTGCATCGTCGCACGCTGAACACGATCGGCTTGACGCACTTGCTGCGCCAAATACAGGAGGGAGGCAACCACCGCCACCGCCGCGATCGACTGGCTGACGTAAAAGATGTGCTCAAGTGACATCGCTGCCCGAGGTATGCTCTGAATCATGTCACTACCTCCTCTCAGCCAGCAGTTGCCCGGACCGCGGGGTATTGGGGGCTCCGATCACATCGCACGCGCGAAGCGCTCGACGCTCTTCGTTCCCGGTCGAGCGACGGCTCAGCCTCTCGGGCCTAAGTGATTCAGGAGAGGCTCGAGGCGGGGCCTTCCGTCAGTGGGGGCTGCGGCATCGGCGGAGGCGGGAGATCTTCCGGGAGCGTCGGCTCGCGTTTGCCCCGCTTGCGCTCGGTGATCTCGACGACGACGATGTACAGCACGGGCACGATCGCCAGGTTCATGATCGTCGACACGACCATTCCGCCCAGCACGGCGGTGCCCAGCGAGATGCGCGACTGCGCGCCGTCGCCGTGCGCGAACGCGAGCGGAATGATGCCGAGCATGAACGCTATCGACGTCATCAGGATCGGCCGCAGTCGCGTCGCGGCGGCGTGCGCGACCGCTTCGACCGCTTCCATCCCCTGCTCGCGCAGCTGGTTGGCGAACTCCACGATCAGGATCGCATTCTTGGCTGCGAGCCCGATGAGCATGACGTAGCCGATCTGCGCGTAGATGTCCGATGACGTCGTTGGGATCGGCACCAGATGACCGGCCAGCTTCGAGTGGACCACGATCATGATGATCTCGACGATGCGCCGGATGTAGATGGCCCCGATCGCGCCGAGCAGGGCGAGCGGCACGGCCAGCATGACGACGAAGGGCGTCGAGAGGCTTTCGTACTGCGCCACGAGCACGAGGAACACGAACAGCAGGCCCATCGCGAAGACCGCGATCGTTTGCGGTCCGCTCTGCACCTGCTGCCGCGCGATGCCGCTCCACTCGTACCCCATGCCCTTGGGCAGGTTCTTGACGACGAGCCGCTGGACCACGTTGAGGGCGTCGCCCGAGCTCGCGTTGGTTCCCGGATTGCCGTCGATCTCGTAGGCGTTGTACTCGTTGAAGCGCATGATCGCGACGTTGTCTTGTGCGATCGACGTCTTGAGGAACTGGCTCGCCGGCATCATCGCGCCCGCAGCGTTCTGGACGTAGATCCGCGAGAGGTCCTGCGGCGCCGTGCGCTGCTTGGCGCGGGACTGGACGATCACCTGATACGACCGCGTCCCGTAGTCGAAGAAGTTGACGAACGTCGATCCGGTTGTCGCATTGATCGTGTCGAAGAACGACTGCGGCGACACGCCGAACGCCAGCGCCTTCGAGCGGTCGAACTTCGTAACGAGATACGTGCCGACGAGCGTGGTCGGAATCCGGACCTGCGACAGCGTCGGATCGGCCTTCGCCTGCGCCAGGATCGTGCCGCCGACCTTATTGAGCGTGGGCAACCCCAGATTGTTGATGTCCTCGATCTGGATCGCGAAGCCGCCCGTCGAACCCAAGCCCGGAATCGCGGGCGGGTTCGCCGGGAGCGCGGTGATGCCGCCGATTTTCGAAAAGCTCTGATAGAGATCGAACTGCAGCGCGAGCGCTGCGTTCTGCACGCCGTGCCGTTCCGAGAGCGGCTTCAACTGCACGAACATCGTCGCTTGATTCGAGCCGTTGTTGGCGAAGCCGAATCCGATGCCTGACGTAACCGCCTCGACCTGCGGCATCGAGCGCATGATGCCCTCGAGCTTCTTGACGGCCGCCGTCGTCTGGTCCATAGACGATTGGATCGGCAGCGTCACGAGGACGTAGAGCAGACTCTGATCTTCGTTGGGCAAGAAGCCCTGCGGAGTGATCTTGAATATCACGCCAAGCAAAAGGAGGCCGCCCAAGAAGATGGCGATCATCATTCGCTGGCGGCGGATCAACCTCGGGACGAGGCCTTGATACCATGTCGTCAGCGCGTGCAGCCGCAGATTGAACCACAGCATGAAACGGTTGGTCGTCGGTTCCGCGCCGTGCACGAGCTTGTAGGTCAGGACCGGCGCTAGCGTCATCGCCGTGAAGAGCGAGATGGCGATCGAGGCCGCCATCGTCAGCGCGAACTGCTGGAACAGCAGCCCCGTCGT
>DATDGN010000009.1:0-17148 GCA_036522095.1 Candidatus Cybelea sp.
GGATCATCTCTACGGGAATCTGCTGCAGCACTTCACCGGCTCGCGCGAACACAACATCAAGCTGCGCGAGTACGCCGTTCGCCGCAGCCTGCGCGTGAGCGAAAACGGGATCTTGAACCTCGAGACCGGCGACGTCGTCACGTGCACCGACGAGCACGGCGTCTACGCAGCGCTGAGCATGCAGTACATCCCGCCCGAGCTGCGCAGCGGACTGGACGAGATCGAGATGGCCCGCGCCGGCGCCATCCCGGCGCTCGTCGAGACGGCCGACCTGCGCGGCGATTTTCACATGCATACGACCTGGAGCGACGGCGACGACGCGCTGGAGTCGATGGTCGCTGCGGCGGCGGCGCGCGGCTACGAGTATCACGCGATCAGCGATCACTCTCGTGGCCGAGCGCGCCGCTTCGGCATGGGTGCCGAGGAGCTGCGCCGGCAGCGCGACGAGATCGCCGGCGTCAGCGAGCGCTACGGGATACGAACGCTGCTCGCGAGCGAGGTGGACATTCTGCCGGACGGTTCCCTGGATCTCGACGACGGCGTCTTGAACGAGCTCGACGTCGTGATCGCGTCGGTGCACGCGGCGACGCATCAACCCCGCGAGCAGATGACGCAGCGCCTCATTCGCGCGTGCGAGAATCCGTACGTGACGATCATCGGACATCCGACCGGCCGCCGCTTCGATGCTTCGAAGGGCTACGAATTCGATTACGACGCCGTGTTCGCCGCCGCGGCGCGCACGGGCACGGCGCTGGAGATCGACGGGCAGGCGGCGCGCCTCGACCTGCCGGCTCCGCTGGCGCGGATGGCGAAATCGTACGGCGTGACGTTCGCGCTCGACAGCGACGCGCATCGCACCGGGGATCTGGCGGCGATCGAGTTCGCGGTGGGACAGGCGCGGCGCGCCGGGCTCGGCGTGGCCGACGTGTTGAACGCGCGCTCGCTGGACGACGTGCGCGCGTTCGTCGCGCGCAAGCGGAGCGCGGCGTGATCGCCGGCGCGCGGTTGGCCGGGCCGGCCGGCGGCGATCGCCGGCTCTCGCCGCTGGTGTTCGTTCACGGCGTCGGATCGACGGCGGCCATCTGGGATTATCAGCTCGCGGAGTTCGGGAGCGGTCGTCTCTGCGCCGCGATCGAGCTGCGCGGCAACGGCGCGCAGAAGCCCGATCCCGACCCGTCGTCGATCAGCCGCGCGGGTTATGCCGAGGACGTGCTCGCGATCGCGGACGCGTTGGGTGTCGAGCGGTTCACGCTCGTCGGCTGCAGCCTCGGCGGCGTCGTCGCGTTCGAGCTATGGCGCCGCGCGCCGCGGCGCGTCGACGCGATGCTGATCCTCGGGAGCTTCGCGCGCTACCCCGATGGCGCGCGCTACGCCGAGCAAATTCGCGCGCAGGCGCGCGAGATCAACGGCATGCGGGCCTTCGGAGAGCTGCGGGCGGCGAAGCTCGGGCTGCCGCCGGAACGTTTGCGAGAGACGGTCGAGCAGTATGCGTGCAAGTCGGTGAATTGCTTTCTGGCCGCGACGGACGCGACGTGGACGGGCGACTATCTCGACGTCTTGCCGACAATCGACGTCCCCACGCTCGTGGCCCACGGCGAGCACGACGCGGTCGCGCCGCGCGCGCTGGCCGAGGAGATCGCGAACGGGATCCGCGGCTCGCGGCTGGTGGAGATCGCGGACGCGGGCCACGTCGCCAACGCCGACAATCCGGCCGAGTTCAACCGGCTTCTGAGAGAATTCGTTCGCTAGCGGCGTAGACGTTGGCGCGCTCGCCGCGCAAGAATCCCACAAGCGTGACGTTGAACTCGCCCGCCAGCTGCACCGCGAGGCTGCTCGGGGCGGAGACGGAGCAAACGATCGGGATCCGCGCCATCACGCTCTTCTGCAGAATCTCGTAGCCGGCGCGTCCGCTGACGAGCAGGATCGAACGCGCGAACGGAAGCGTGCCGTCGAGGAATCCCCAACCGACCAGCTTATCGACGGCGTTGTGGCGGCCGACGTCCTCGCGGACCGCCTTGATCTCGCCGCCCTCGTCGAACAGCGCCGCGGCGTGCAGGCCGCCGGTCGAGGCGAAGACTCGCTGCGCCTCGCGCATCCGCTGCGGCAGCCGGTAGAGCGCTTCGGCGGTTACGCGGATGTCGTCGTCCAGCGCCGCGACCCCGAGCTCGCGCAGGGCATCGAGCTGCGCGCGGCCGCAAACCCCGCACGCACTGTTGATCGTGAAGTGCCGCTCGAAGCGCGTGAGGTCGCGCGGCGCGCCGCGCAGCTCGACGCTCACGACGTTATAGCGCTGATCGGGATCCATCCCGGGATCGAGGCAGTACGTCATGCTCGCGATCTCTTCGCGCGAGCGTACGATCGACTCGTCGAAGAGGAAGCCTGCGGCCAGCTCGAAGTCGTTGCCGGGCGTGCGCATCGTCACTGCGATCGTCTGCGACGCGCCGCGGGCGACGACACGCAGCTCCAGCGGCTCTTCGGCGACGACTTCGTCCCGCTTCGCCGTGCGCGTTCCGCGGTCGAGCGTTACGACCTCGGCCTCCGCGGTGCGCCCGACTCGCGTCACTCGACGGAGCCCGTCCTGAGCGAAGTCGAAGGGCTCAGGATGACACGTCGTCTTCCGGACGGTTCTGGACGTACTGGTAACCGAAGCGCCCCTTGACGCAGAGGTGTCCGTGCGTCACGCCGTTTTCGATCGGCGAGGTGACCTTCACGATGTCGTTGTCCTGCACGTGCAGCGTGAGCGTGCAGCCGACGCCGCAGTACGAGCAGATGGTCTCCGTTTGGGTCTGCGCGGTCTCGTCCCACTGCCCGCTAGCGCGGAGCTCGTGCTCCGACGAGAACATCAGCGCGCCCGTGGGGCAGACGCCGATGCAGTTTCCGCAGTAGACGCAGGCCGAGTCCGGAAGCGCGACGTCGTATTCCGTGGCGATGCGCGCGTCGAAGCCGCGCCCCGCGACGGCGATGGCGAACGTGTTCTGAGCGTCGACGCCGCACGCTTCGACGCACTTGTAGCAGAGGATGCACTTCGCGTAGTCGCGGACGTAGAGCTCGTTGTCGACTTTGACGGGCTGCGCGACCGTCGCCGGCGCCGCGCCGTAGCGCCGCGGGTCGGCGCCGTAGCGTTCGCAATAGCGCTGCGCGTCCGGCGCGGTCGAGAGGTCCACGGACGAGACGAGAAACTCGAGCACCATCTTGCGGCTGTGGCGCACCCGCGCGGAATCGGTGTGCACGGCCATGCCGGCCTCGGCGCGCCGCGCGCAGGCGGGCACGAGCGCGCGCGACCCGTCGAGCTCGACGACGCACACGCGACAAGCGTTGACCGGCGTCAGCGACTCGAGAAAGCAGAGCGTCGGCGTCTCGATCCCGGCGGCGCGGCAGGCGTCGAGGATCGTCGCGCCGTCGGGCACGCGCACGGGCGCGCCGTCGATCGTTAGCTCGACCATATCCCCAGATTCGTCCGGGCGGAGGCGATCACGCTGGCGGCGGTCTGGCCGAGGCCGCAGATCGAGGCGTCGCGCATGACGCGGCCAATTTCATCGAGCAGAATCAGGTCTCCGCGCTCCAGCGCCTCGTCCTGACGAACGGTGCCGACGCGGCACGGCACGCACTGTCCGCACGATTCGTCGCGGAAGAAGCGCACGATCCGCCGCAAGATCGCGGCGAGGTCGACGCGCTCGTCGAAGAGCATGACGACGCCCGAGCCCAGCGTCGCCCCCGCCGCGCGCGCGGCCTCGTGACTGAGCGGCAGCGACAGCGCGTCCGGCGCGAGCATGCATCCGGCCGCGCCGCCGAGCAGGATCGCCCGCACGCAGTGCGGGCCGGGAACGCCGCCGGCCATCTCGACGAGCGCGCCGAGCGTCGTCCCATGCGGCACCTCGTACACTCCCGGCCGCGCGATGGCGCCGGTGACACAGAAGAGACGCGTGCCGGTCGATTCGGGCGTTCCGATCGCCGCATACGCCGCGCCGCCGTCGAGCACGATCGCCGGCAGGTTGGCGAGCGTCTCGACGTTGTTGATCAGCGTCGGCTTGCCGAACAGTCCGGCCTCAACGGGAAACGGCGGCTTGTTGCGCGGCTCGCCGCGCTTACCTTCTATCGAGTTGAACAGCGCCGTCTCTTCGCCGCAGATGTATGCGCCGGCGCCGCGGCGCAGCTCGACGTCGAAGCGTACGCCGCGTCCCATCACGTCGTCGCCGAGCAGCCCGTGCCCGCGCGCCTGCGCGATCGCGTGCTCGAGGCGCGCGGCCGCCAGCGGATACTCGCCGCGGACGTAGATAAAGCCGCGCTCGCAGCCGGCGGCGAATGCCGCGATCGTCGTCGCCTCGACGATCGCGAACGGATCGTGCTCCATCAACACACGATCCTTGAACGTTCCCGGCTCCGACTCGTCCGCGTTGCAGATGACGTAGTGCGGGCACGCGGGAGCGCGCGCGACCGCCTCCATCTTGCGTCCGGTGGAAAACGCCGCGCCGCCGCGCCCGAAGAGCTTCGACGCAGTGACCTCGGCGATGACTCGCTGCGCGCCCATGCCGAGCGCTCGCGCCAGCGCGGTGTACCCGCCGCTCGCGCGATAGGCGTCGAGGCTTTCGGGATCGACGCGACCGACGCGTCGCAGCAGTCGCAGCGGGGCCCCGCCGATCCGCGGCGCCGGCACTGCGGCGTCCGCTAAGGCCGCGTCTACCGGCGCTATCTGACGCGCCCGCGGCGGATCGCCCGCCTCAACGACGAGCGCCGCCGGCGCCCGATCGCACAGACCGAGGCATGGACTGTGCACGATCTCAGCGTCTGTCGCGTCGATCTGGGACGGCACGCCTGCGACCATGCAGGCGATGTCGTCGCACACGTGCACGACGCGCGGCGCGCGCGGCGTCGTCGAAAAGAGCGCGTAGAACGTCGCGACGCCGTACGCCTCGGCCGGTGCGACGTCGAGCCGCTCGCCGGCATAGTTCAGCGCGCCGGGGCTGATCCAGCCGATGCGATCGTTGATCGAGTGCAACACGGGGAGCAGCAGATGGCGGCGTTCGTCGCGCTTCGAGTCGCCGGGCGCGCCCTCCAGCGCGGCGTCGACCGCGGCGCGCTCCGCCGCCGTTGCGGTCGCCGACGTAAAGTGCAGATCGGGCACTACCCTGTCATCCTGATCCTGTCGAAGGATCTATCCGCACCGCGCACGCCTTGAACTCGGCGGTGCCGGACTTCGGGTCGGTGGCGTCGATCGTGAGCAGATTCGTGGCGACCGCGTCGTTGAAGTGGAAGGTCGTGAACGCGAGGCCCGCGCGCAGGCCGGAGTCGATGCGAACAGGCACGAGGATCGATCCGCGTCGCGACGTGACGCGCACGGTATCGCCGTCGGCGACGCCGTAGCGCCGCGCGTCGTCCGGCGAGATGTCGAGCGTCTCGCCGCGGCGCAGCGGCGAACGATAGCCGCCGCTCTGCACGCCGGTATTGAACGAGTCCAGGCGCCGCCCGGTCGTGAGGCGCACCGGATACTCCGCGTCAAGCGCCTCGACGGGCGGGTCGTGCTCGACGGCCGCAAACGGAGCGCGCGGGCCGCGCAGCGGTTCCTCCCACAGGCGCGCGTGCAGGAACTGCTCGCCGGGGTGCGTCTCATCGTAGCACGGCCACGGTATACCGTGAAGCGCGTCGAGGCGCTCGTAGGTCATGCCCGCGTGCCAATCCGAGAGCGAGCGGCACTCGTCCCAGGCCTGGCGTGGCGTGTACTCCGGCCAATCCCGGCTCAACCTGCGCGCGAGCGCGGACAGGATCGCGATGTCGTCGCGCGCCTCGCCCGGCGGATCCAGCGCCTTGCGGCAGCGCTGCACGCGCCGCTCGCTGCTGGTCACCGTGCCCTCGGACTCGCACCAGCTCGCCGAGGCGGGAAAGACGACGTCGGCGAGCTCGCCGGTCTTCGTCAGAAAGATGTCTTGCACGATCAGGTGCTTCAGCCCGCGCAGCAGCGCAATCGCGTGTTCCTGGTCGGCTTCGGATTGCGCGGGGTTCTCGCCGATGACGTAGAGCGTGTCGAGATCGCCGCGCTCCATGGCCGCGAACATGTCGGTGAGGTTCCAGCCGGCCTTGCGCGGCAGTTTGACGTTCCACGCCGCTTCGAACCTGCGGATACTGGCGTCGTCTTCGACGTCCTGGCCGCCGGGAAACTTGTTCGGAATCGCGCCCATGTCGCCGCCGCCCTGCACGTTGTTCTGTCCGCGCAACGGGTTCACGCCCGAGCCGTAACGTCCGACGTGGCCGCACAGCAGCGCCAGGTTGATGAGCGCGCGGACGTTGTCAACAGCGTTGTGATGTTCCGTGATGCCGAGCGTCCAGCACAGCTCCGCGCGTTCCGAGCGCGCGTATGCGTGGGCCAGCTCGCGGATGAGCGGCGCCGCAACGCCCGTGATCGCTTCGGCGTGGTCGAGCGTGTACGGTTCGACCGAGGCGCGATACTCGTCGAAATCGGTCGTCGAGTGTTCGATGAACGCGCGGTTCTCGAGGCCCGCGGCGAGGATCTCGCGACCGATCGCGTTGGCGAGCGCGATGTCCGATCCGACGTCGAGGCCCAGCCAGCCGTCGGCCCAGCGCGCGCTCGTAGTGCGCCGCGGATCCACGACGTATAGCTTGGCGCCGCGGCGCAGCGCGCGCAGCACGTGATGAAAGAAGATCGGATGCGTGTCACGCGCATTCGAGCCCCACAAGACGATCAGGTCGGACTGCGCGACCTCCTCGTAGGAGCTCGTGCCGCCGCCTGCCCCGAATACCGCCGTCAGACCGACGACGCTCGGGGCGTGTCAAGTTCGATTGCAGCTGTCGATGTTGTTGCTGCCGAGGACCGCGCGGGCGAACTTTTGCGCGATGAAGTTCATCTCGTTGGTGGCCTTCGAGCAGCTGAACATGCCGTAGGTGCGGGTCGATCCGCGATCGCGCGCGTCGCGCAGACTGGACGCGGCGCGATCGAGCGCCTCGTCCCACGTCGCACGGCGCAGGCGCTCGCCGTCACGCACCAGCGGATGCGTCAATCGAACGTAGGCTTTGCTCATGCGCCGGTAATTCGCTCGCCGTCGATGGGCTCCCACCCCCGGCCAAAGGACTTCCGAGTGCCGAAGGCAACAACCGGCGGACAGGAAGGGAGGCGATCCGCATGGAGCTTTCGTCGGTTACCGTCTTTGCCGATGGGCGATTCTGCCGGTATGAGGACGCCAAGGTCGGACTGCTCACGCACGGCCTGCAGTACGGCACGGGCTGCTTCGAAGGAATCCGTGGGTACTGGATCCCGGAAGAGCGCGAGCTCTTGCTCCTGCTCGTGCGGGATCATTACGCGCGGCTCACGACGTCCGCGAAGATCCTGACGATGGCGCTTCCCCGCAGCGTCGACGAGCTCGTCGACATCACGATCGAGCTCTGCCTGCGCAACAAGTACGAGACCGACATCTACATCCGGCCTTTTGCATATAAGTCGGCGGAGGACGTCGGCGTGCGGCTGCACGGCGTGCCCGACGCGTTCGCGATCGTGCCGATTCCGTTCACGCGGTATCTCGATACGAGCGACGGCCTGCACGTCTGCGTCAGCTCGTGGCGGCGCTCGGACGATACGATGGCCCCGCCGAGGGCGAAGATCACCGGGCTGTACGTCAACTCGGCCCTCGCCAAGAGCGAGGCGGTGCTCAACGGATACGACGAGGCCATTTTACTCTCGCACGACGGTCACGTCGCGGAAGGCTCGGCGGAGAACATCTTCCTCGTGCGCCGCAACGTCATCTACACGCCGGATCCATCGCAAAACGTGCTCGAGGGGGTCACCTGGAGAGCGATCAAGGAGATCGCGCGGGCCGAGCTCGGCTTGGAGATCGTCGAGCGCTCGATCGACCGCGGCGAGCTCTACTCGGCGGAGGAGATCTTCTTTACGGGGACGGCGGCCGGCATCGCGTACGTCGCGTCAATCGACCGGCGCACGGTAGGAGACGGCACGATCGGTCCGGTCACGGCGCGCCTACGCGATCTCTACGAGCGAATCGTATCGGGGCGCGATCCGCGTTACGAAGCGTGGCTGACGCGGGTGTACGCGTCGGCGCGCGTCAACGCCTAACGCTAAGGAGCTTTCGGCGGCGCGTCGTTCCAGTACGGCACGTCGGGCGACGTGCCGGGGGCATAGCTCGCGGCATGCGATGCGAACGCGGGCGCGATGCCCATGTCCTCGCGCCAGCGCGCGAAGCGCAGCTCGTCGGCGTACGTGACCCGCGAGATGCGGCGGATGAACGCGCGCCCGAGGTCCTGCGACGGCAGCGCCGTGGTCATGACCGCGATCACATAGGGCGCATCTGCGGCATAGACGATTCCCGCGTCGTTGAGCGTGTCGAAGAGCGATCCGGTCTTGTGGGCAACGGCGACGTCGTCGGGCAGCGGCTCGGGCAGCAACGTGTTTATCTCATCGGCCTTGAGCAGCGCGATCATCTCGTTGGAAGACCACTCGTCGACGAGCTCGCCGCGCGCCATCATCGTCAGCAGGTGGACGAGGTCGGCCGGAGAGGTGCGCAGCGCCTGACGGATCGACCACGCGTCGGTCCGCACGTCGCCGGTCAGGTGCGTGCGCTCGAGGCCGAGGTCGGCCATGCGCCGGTTGATGTTGCGGCGGCCGACGAGCCGAATCAGCATGTTGGTCGCGGTGTTGTCGCTGACGTCGATCATCTTGGCGAGCAGCTCTGAGACCGAGAACGTCGTGCCGATCTCAGCGTACGCCAGATCGCCGGATCCATCGTCCCTGTCGGCGGGCTCGAGCGTCACGCGACGATTGAGGTCGAACGCACCCGCCTCGAGATCCTCGAAGACCTCGACCATGACGGGGACCTTGATCGTCGACGCCGCGGGCATGCTCTTCGCGGCGTTGAAACCGGTGTGATAGCCGGTGTTCAGATCGAGAACGTCGAGCCCGATCGCGGCGGGAATGTGGCGAGCGACCGTTCGAACGTCGTGACTCAAGGCCGCAAACGGCGGCGGAAGATATGCGAGGGCGGGAGTCGTGCACGTGACGGCGGCGCAGAGAGCAAACGCCGGAATGCGCGTCGCACGTCGCAACATGGGCCTAGGTTTTCGGTTTCAGCGGCGCGCGGGTCCTGCCGCGTCGAGCAACGAACCCCCCGCCGTCGTGAGTACGACGCTTTCTCCCGTACGGCGCGTGGACATCATCGGCGTTCCCATGGATCTGGGCGCGAGCCGCCGCGGCGTCGACATGGGCCCATCGGCGGTGCGCTATGCCAAACTCCACGAGAAATTGCGCGGCCTCGGCATCGAGACGATTGTGGACCGCGGCGACCTCGCGGTTCCCATCCGTGAGTCGGCAAACTCGGAGGACGCCTCCGCAAAATTCTTCACCGTGATCTCGTCGGTATGTCACGACCTCGCTCTGCTGGTCGAGCAGGCGGTGAGCGCCGGAGGAAGGCCGATCGTGCTCGGCGGCGACCACTCGATCGCGATGGGGACGCTGACGGGCCTGACCCGCGCGTACGGCTCCCCGCCCGGGCTGATCTGGGTGGACGCACACGCCGACATCAACAGCCCCGCCAGCTCGACCAGCGGCAACGTTCACGGGATGCCGCTGTATTTCGCGCTGACCAACGGCTTCGCGCTGCCGGAGCGCACCGTGCAGATCGGTCTGCGCGACGTCGACGCGGACGAGAAGCGCATACTGCGGGAGTTCGGCGTGAAGACGTTCACGATGACCGACGTGGACAAGCGCGGCATGATGCACGTGATGGACGACGCGCGTGCGATCGCGGGCGCGGACCAGCACCCGATCCACGTTTCGTTCGACATGGACGCGATCGACCCGAGCGAGGCGCCCGGCACCGGCACGCCGGTCAAGGGCGGCCTCAGCTATCGCGAGGCGCACCTCGTCATGGAGATGCTGGCCGACAGCGGGCAGCTCGGCTCGATCGAGATGGTCGAGATCAACCCGATCTTCGATACGCGCAATCAAACGGCGTCGCTAGCGGTCGGCCTGATCTGCTCCGGATTGGGCAAATCGATCCTCTAGCTCGGTCTGCCATGGTGAGTGAGGCTGCCTCGGGCGATAAAATGATATCAATTGCAAATTGCATTTGCAGGACCGCCGGTGTGAAGGTATCCTGTCGCCATGGACCGACTGCAATTCATCGCGACCCTAACGACTGCGGCGACAGTGCCTGCTGCAAAGCTGCGCGGCGGCGCCATTGCGGGCGTGCCGATACCGGCGTCCGCCTTTGCTGCAGAAGCAACCGCGATCGCGATCGCGGCAGAGTCGCCCGAGGTCTTCGCTCACTCCCTACGGACGTTTCTCTTCGCCGAGCTCCTGGCGAGGGCGTCGGGCATCGAGCACGACGCCGAGGCGGTCTACGTCGCCTCCATCCTGCATGACGCTGGACTAAGCCCGCGGTACATGAGCGACCGACGGCGGTTCGAAGTTGACGGCGCCTTTCTGGCCCTGGATCTGTGCAAGAAGTACAACCTTGCCGGCGCGCGGTCCAATATCATCTGGGATGCCGTGGCGCTCCACGACCAAGGGGAGATTGCTCGATTCAAGCAGCCCGAAGTGGCGCTCGTCAACGCCGGCGTCGCTACAGACTTCGGCGCGCATCTCGATACCCTAAAGAAGGATGACATAGTCGCGGTGCTATTGGCCGCTCCGCGAAGCAACTTCGTCCCAGTCTTCCTCAATACCGTCGCCGCATATGTCAAGCGAAAGCCGCTTGCAACCGGTAACTCCTGGATTACTGACATCGGCTATCGTATGGTTCCCGGATTTCACCTGAACAATTTCGTCGACGCAGTCAAAGACGATCCGTTCGAGGCTTACCACTAAGAGGCGGGGATTCGGGTATACTTCAACAGTAAATCCCCTCATTTTGATATTCGTTGATGCGCGGGCTGCCCCAGTTCGCTATGCTTTCATTGACATGCTGGCGGTCGCGCTACTGGCCGTACTTTCATTTGCTTCTACGCCGAGCTCAGAGGCCACGGAGATTGCCCTGGCATTAAGCGCGGCGCCGAGGGATCTGCGGAGTACGGCCGGCGTTTGGGTTCGGACTCGCTCCGGCTATCATCAGGCGCGCCGCGGAAGCAACGGGTTGCAGTGTATCGTCGCCCAGGAAACCTCGGCTACTCTCGAGCCGCAGTGTTACGATGCGGACTCTGCCGCAACGCTGTTACCCATTGACGTCTATCGCCGTGAGCGGCAGATGCTCGGCGAAAACACCGCGGCAGTCGACCGCGATGTCCGCGCGCGCTATGCCGATCGCACCTTCCGGCCACCCCGGGCCGGCGATATCGTCTACATGCTTTCCAATGATAACTACGTGCTGGTGTCTGCCGGTAGAGTCGTCCACTTCGCTCCGCACCTCATGATCACGGCGCCATTCAAGCGGGTCGATGCTCTAGGCGGTGCGAACCGATACGCATTCCTGATACACGAAGGGGAGCCGGACGCGTTGATCATCATTCGGGTCGACGATAGCCACTGATCGCCGCAGCAATCGAAGGAAGAGCTCGCCCCGTTTAAATAGGGAGGTTACAGTTTGATTGTTGCGACGCCGGAGCAGGAGACGCCGCCGCCGCACACCGCGGGATCCCAACTCGCGTCTGCCAGCATCGACCGGATGCGCGTTTCGATCTGCGGGTCGACCGGCGGCTGGAACTCGATGTTTTGGGTACGGCCGTCGTCGCCGACGGTGACGAGCAGCGTGACGTGCACGTTCAAAGTGTCGAGCTGCTTGCGCACGTTCGGATCCAGCACCGGCACGGGCTGTTCCGCGCCGAACGGAAGGTAGCCGCCCGTCTGGCGCGCGGCCTCGCTCGCGACCGCGCGCGCGAGCGGTGAGGGCGTCACGTTGGGCGCGGCGGCGCCGCCGGCATTCAATTCGCCCGCGCGGGTCACTGAAGCGACGGCCGGGGCGGCCGCGGGCGCGTCGGCCGCAACCCGGCGCCGCGGCGAGACCTGGCGACTCGGCGAGCGCGCGACGAGATGGACGTTCTTGGTGTACGACAGTCTGGGCGTGACGCTATGCCGGGGTGCGGCCGCTCGCGGAGGAGGCTGAACCACGCGCGGCCGCACGATCTGGATCCGCAAGATATGCGTGAAGCTAATCGTTTCGACCGACGCGTTGTTCGCGCTCGTCCAGACCAACGCCGGAATCGCGAGCGCCGCGAGCAGGTGAATCCCCACCGACGCGAGCGTCGCCCGACCCATGCGAGTCCGAGCATCGAGCGCTGCCGTCATAATCGAAAAGCTCCCTTCGGTACCAACGTGCAACCGCCCCGGTCCGTGACCCCTCTTTGGGGTCGTGAGCCCGTATTCAAAGAAGAATCTCGAGCAATTGGCGCGCTTGGCCCGGCGTTCCCCGGCGCGCGAGCCCGGCGGGGTGCCGCCCCTCCCGAAGGGGCCGTTTGAGATCGTTTATGCCGACCCGCCGTGGTCTTATTACGGCAGTCCGATCAAGGATGCCGCCGCGGGGAAGCACTACTCGCTGATGTCGCAGGAGGTGCTCGCACAGCTCGGTGTGCGCGACATCATGGCCAAGCGCGCGGCGCTGTTCCTCTGGGCGACCGGGCCGCGCCTGCATCTCGCGCTCGAGCTCGTGCAGCGCTGGGGACTGCATTTCCGCGGCGTGCTCTACGTCTGGGTCAAGACGAATCGGCGCGGCGAGATCATTCGCGGGCAAGGCGTCGCGCCGACGTTCACCAAACCGACGACCGAATTCGTACTCGCCGCGACGACGATGCCGACAGGCCGGCCGTTTCCGCTGCACGACCTCGCGCAGGGTCAAGTCGTGCTGCACCAACGGGAGGAGCACAGCCGCAAGCCCGCGGTGTTTCGCAGGATGATCGAGCAGCTCTGCGGCAAGCGTTCGTGCATCGAGCTGTTCGCGCGCGAGTCGGCGCCCGGTTGGGCGTCGTGGGGAACGCCGATTACCTGACGATCGACGCCGCGACGACGGCGCCGCACAGCGTCGCCGCGAAGTTGACCGTGTCGTTTTCGATCCAGCTCAGGCCGCGCCGCAGCTGCGTCGCGCCGCCGCATGCGTGGCGCCGCGTCTCGCACTCGCGCGCACACGCGGGACAGTAGCGCAGCGCCTGGAGGCTCGCGCCGAGCAGCGAATCGAGCAGCGCTCCCGCGACGCCGCCGGCCGCGACGCCCCGCAATGGCGCGACTCCGACGGCCGCGGCGACGAGCGCGACGCAGAGCGCGCCGCCGACCGTCGCAAGCGACCCCCAGAGGGTGACGCCGCCGGAGCGACCCACGGCGACGGGACGAAACGTGAGGATCGAGACCGGAGTCTGCGCGACGCGCGTGCCGATCTCCGTTCCCCACGTGTCGGCCGACGCCGCCGCGAACGCGCCGGCGAACGCGGCCGCGAACGGCGCGTTATAGCGCATCGCGAGCAGCGCGCAGCACGCGGCGACACCGCCGTTGGCCAGGACCTGCCATCCGCTGCGCGGCGCACCGTCCGAACCGCGGCGCGAAAGCAGCGCCGACGGAATGAAGAACGCGAAGAGCACCGCCGCGCCGCGCAATCCCGCTGACGCAAACACGAGAGTCCCGACCGCGAACGCCGCGACAGCGCCGCTCGTCGAGAGCGACCGCGCGCGACGCGCGATCAGCGCGATCGCGGCGGCCAGCGCGGCGCCGAGCGCGGCCTGGATCATCCTGTCCGCGCGAAGTACGCCGCGAGCGCGTCGAGGATCCCCGCGGTGGTGTAAACGCTGGCGACGACCTCGACGTTAAGACCAGCGCCGCGCGCCGCCTCGGCGGTGATCGGTCCGATGCAGGCGACGCACTTGCCGCGCGCCGCCGCAACGGCCGCGGCGCTCGAGCCGAGCAGCGCGACGAAGCCGCGCACGGTGCTCGCGCTCGAGAACGTCAGCACGTCGGCGCGCGCCACTTTCTCCGCGAAATCCGGGTCGCGCGCGACGACCGTCTGGTACGCGGCGACGTCGGTGACGCGCCGTCCGGCCACCTCGAGCGCGCGCGGCAGCGCGTCGCGCGCGTCGCTCGCGCGGTAGAGCAACACCCGGTCGCCGGCGCGCGAGCGCGCCACGATTGCCGCGGCGAGCTCCTCGCCGACGTACATCGCGGGAAGCAAGTCGGCGCGAATGCCGTGACGCTCCAATCGCTCGGCGGTGCGCGCGCCGATGGCCGCTATCTTTGCGCCCCCGACCGCGCGCGCGTCGCCGCCGCGCGCAGCGAGACGCTCGAAGAACGCGTCGACGCCGTTGCGCGACGTGAAGACGATCCACGCAAAGGATGCGAGCTCGCCGAGCGCGTCGTCCGCCGGGCGCGGATCGTCGGGCGGCTCGACGGCGATCGTGGGCGCCGAGATCGCCTCGACGCCGCGCTCCTGCAGCGCCCGCGCGAACGCGTCCGACTGATGGCCTGCGCGCGTGATCAGGACGCGCTTGCCGAACAGGGCGTCGGTATCGAACCAGCGCAGCGTCTCGCGCAGACCCGCGACGCCGCCGACCACGACGACCGCGGGCGAGCCGACGTTCGCGCGCGCGGCCTCGTCCGCGATCGTTGCAAGCGTGCCGGACACGGTTTGCTGGCTCGGGCGCGTGCCGTCTTGCACCACGGCGACCGGCGTGGCGGGGTCGAGCCCGTGCTCGACTAACTGCTGCGCGATCTCGGCCAGCGTCGCGGTCGCCATCAGGAGCACGAGCGTTCGTTGCGGATCGGCGAGCTTCGCCCAGTCCAGCGCGGTAGCGGGCTTCGCGGGATCCTCGTGTCCCGTGATGACCGTGAACGACGCTGCGTGCTCGCGATGCGTCACCGGGATGCCGGCGTAGGCGGGCGCCGCCACCGCGGAGCTGATCCCTGGAACCACGTCGAACGCGACGCCGGCGTCGCGCAGCGCCTGCGCCTCCTCGCCGCCGCGCCCGAAGACGAACGGGTCGCCGCCCTTTAGGCGCACGACCCGTTTTCCCGCGCGTGCCTTCTCGATCATCAGCCGCTCGATCTCGTCCTGAGGCATGGCGTGTGCGCCGCGGCGCTTGCCGACGAAGATGCGTTCGCAGTCCGGCGGCGCGAGCGCGACGATCGAATCGGCGACGAGCGCGTCGTAGAGCAGCACGTCCGCGGCGCGCAGGAGCTCGGCGGCCCGTAACGTCAGCAGGCCCGGATCGCCCGGGCCTGCGCCGACCAGATGCACACGCGCAGCGCTCACGTCGGCGAGTCGTCTTTCACGGAGTCGAGCTCGAAGAGTTCGTCGAGGAGGCGCGCGGTCGAGAGCGCCTGCTCCTTATCGAGCGTCGCCTTCTCACGGATGCGCAGGATCGCGGAGTGCAGCAGCTTCGAGACGATGGTCATGGTTGTGCCGGTGATCAGCATCCGCTCGCGCTCGTCCAGATCGGGGCAGCGCGCGAGCAGCCGTTCCAGCTCCGCGGCGCGGATCGCTTCCGCCTTGGTCGTCAGCCGCGCGATCACGGGCACCGCGACGCGCGAGCGATACCAATTCTCGAAGCGCTCGACGTGCTCTTCGATGATCTCTTCCACGGCGGGAATCGCCTCGCGCCGGAGCTCGAGGCGTTCGTTGACCAGCGCCTTCAGCCCGTCGATGTCGACGAGCGAGACGTTCGGCACATTCGCTACCGCCGGATCGGCGTCGCGCGGCACCGCGATGTCCACGATGAAGAGTGGACGATCCGGGCGCCGTTCCATCGCCGCGCGCACGCGCGGCTCGTTCAGCACGAAGTGCGACGCGCCGGTCGACGCGACGACGACGTCGGCCAGCGCTAATGCGTCGACGAGCCCCGGCATCTCGACGGCCTCTCCGAATCCCGCGTCGGCGACGAGCTCGCGCGAGCGCGACAGCGTTCGATTCGCGACGATCACGCGCGCCGCGCCCTCGTGGCGCAGCCGCTTCACGGCCGTGCGTCCCATCTTGCCTGCGCCGACGACGAGGATCGACTTGTCTTCCAGCGTGCCCAGGCGGCACTGCGCCGCCGCGACCGCGGCCGTCGCGATCGATGCCGATGCGCCGCCGATCTGCGTCTGCGCGCGCGCCGTCTTGCCGGCGGCCAACGCATCGCGGAAGAGCCGATGCAGCGTGCGCCCGAGCGACTTGGCCTGCGTCGCAGCGACGTACGCGTCCTTTACCTGCCCGAGAATTTCGGCCTCGCCGATAAGCATCGAATCGAGGCCCGTGCAGACTCGGAAGAGATGTTCGACCGCCTGGTGGCCGAGGTGCGTGTAGAGATACGACTCGAGATCGTAGCCGGTAGCGCCATGGCGAAAGTTCGAAAGAAACGATTTCAGCTGCGCGACGCCGCGCTCGTAGTCGTGGAGCTCGGCGTAGATCTCGAGGCGGCCGCAGGTCTGCAGCATGACGGCCTCTTGCACGGCCTCGTAGTCGCGCAACGCCACCAGCGCCTCCGCCATCCGGGAAGCCGGAAACGCGTGGCGCTCGCGCACCTCGACCGGCGCGGTGTGATGGGACAGCCCGATGCAGGTGATCGGCATCAGCGCACCGGCGCCGCGACGAGCTGCGACAACGACGCGTCGGCCGCCGCGACGGTCCGCTCGATCTCGTTTGTGGTGTGCGCCGTCGACAAGAAGTTCGCCTCGAACGGCGAGGGGGCGAAATAGACGCCGCGATCCAGCATGGCGCCGAAATACTTCGCGTACAGCGTTCGATCCGACTGCCGAGCGCTCTGCAGATCGGTGACGGGCTCGCTCGTGAAATACATCGTAAACATCGAACCCGCCGCGTTGCAGACGTGTTCCACCCCGTGCCGGGTCAGCACGTCGTCCAGCCCGCCGGTAAGTCGCCGGGTCAGCTCTTCCAAACGGTCGTATAACGTCGCATCGGCCGCGATGATTCCCAGCGTCGCGAGCCCGGCCGCCATCGCAAGCGGATTCCCGGAGAGCGTCCCGGCCTGATAGACCGCCCCGTCGGGCGAGAGCTGCGCCATCACGTCCGCGCGGCCGCCGAACGCGCCGACCGGCAGCCCGCCTCCGATGATCTTGCCCAGCGTCGTGAGGTCCGGCGTGATGCCTTCGCGCGCCTGCGCGCCGCCGAGAGCATCGGCCGACCGCTCGGGGATGAACGCTTCATGGCGCGCCTCGAGCGGATCACCAGGCGCAGCCTCAAGCCGGGCAAGCGTGGACCGAAGTCGCAGCAGACGAAGAAGGAC
>DATDGN010000010.1:0-9246 GCA_036522095.1 Candidatus Cybelea sp.
GGCGCGCGACGATTCCGTCGCTGATCACGAACGACACCTGCCTTCCCTGGCGCACCTGCGCTCCCGATTCGGGACGCTGCATGATGACGACGCCCTGTGGATAGCGATCGCTAGTCGTATGGTCGACGACCGCGGAGCTGAGCTTGAGACGCTCGATCTCCGCGTTGGCGTCGGGGAGCGTTTGACCGACGAACGACGGCAACGTGACGACCGCAGACGAGGGCAAGAGAAAATCATAGATCTGGCGCCCGAACCAAACGACCACGGCGACGAAGATCACCAGGACGATTGGAAAGACCCAATCGCGCGGGAGATATTCTTGGAGCGACGACCTCAGGCCAAGGCCTCCAAAGGAACGCGGCTGAAGTCGAGGTTGTTGAAGACCCTCTGCACGTCTTCGTGTTCCTCGAGCGCCTCGAGGAACGCGAGCGCGACTTGTAGCTCGTTGCCCTGCAGCTCGAGCTTGGTCTTCGCGCGCATCCCGAGATAGATGTCTGAAATTCTCGCGCCGCGCGACCGCAGTGCGTCGCGGACGTCCGCGAGTTGTGCCGGCTGCGTGTAGATCGCGGCGAGTTCATCGTCGAATTCGATGTCCTCGACGCCGTCGATGAGATGCTCCTCGATGAACGCGTCCTCAGTCCTTCCGCCCGGGCCGACTTCGATTACACCGACGGCATCGAACATCCAGGCGACGCTCCCGCTCTCCCCAAGCGTTCCGTCGTGCCGGCTGAAAAGGAACCGCAGCTCGCCGGCCGTGCGGTTGCGATTGTCGGTCGCCGCGTCGACGATGACCGCCAACGCGTGCGGACCGTACCCTTCGTAGCGAATCTCCTCGATTTCGGCGCCGCCGCTCGGCCCGGTGCTCCGCGCGATCGCACGCTTGATGTTGTCGGCGGGCATGTTGAACTCGCGCGCCTTCTCCACCGCCATCTTGAGGCGATAGTTGGCCTCGGGATCGGGGGAGCCGCCCTTCGCGGCCAGGATGATCTCTTTGCTGAGTTTGGTAAAGAGCGCTCCCCGCTGCGCGTCGACCTTTCCCTTCTTCAGCTTGATGTTATGCCACTTCGAATGCCCGGACATGGGGGACCCCCTTCGTTAACCCGGACCGATAATCCAGGTTGGGAACCACATTCGCTGGTGCCAGGCGCTCCACGAGATCGGGTGCGCGGCGAGTATCGGATAGAAGTAGACGAAACCCAGCGCCGCGGCGGCGACGTACGCGCCGACGCCCACCGGTCCGAGCCAGCGGGCCCTGTCCCCCCGTCTGGACCACCGCCACAGCCGCTGCAGCACGATGACGTTGCACAGACAGATCAGCGGAATGTCGACGTAAAAATGATAGGCGAAGGTGATGCGCGGCGACCGCCACCACGGAAGCCATTGCAGCAGATACGTGATAACGATCAACCCGTAGGCTTTGTTGCGCTCGCGCCACGCGAGCACGGCTACCCACGGCACGCAGAGCAGTCCGAACCACAGGATCACGGGGTTGGGCAGCGACGTGATCTCGTACACGCAGCAGCCGTTCGGATCGCTGTTGTCTTTGCGATGGTCTTGGTAGAAGTATGCGATCGGCACGTAATCGATCGGCCACTCCCAAAACTTGGAGGAGTACGGATGCGTGGCTTTGAGCGTGTCGTGGTAGTCGTACATCGACTTCTGCCGGCCGACGAGATCGTTCATGTTGTGGATTTCGTTCGGATCCGGCGAGTGACGCGCTAAATCCGGTGCCCACGCCAGCACGTAAACGGTCGCACTCACGACCAGGATCGTGATGAGAGCCGCATCGAGCCGGAAGCCGCGCGGGTTGCCCCAGAGTGCGGGCCGCAGCTTGTCGCGGAAGTAGAGGCCCGAAGCCGCGATCCCGATCAAGATGACGAAGCTCACCCCGAAGCCCATGACGCCGTACCACTTGCTGCTGACCAGCAAGCCCAGCGCGACCGTGAAGAGCACGAGCCACAGCTTCGAGGAGCGGCCGTTCTCCACCGAGGCCGGCGCGTCGGCCTGGATCTGGTCGCCCGCGTAGCGCGCTCTCCCCTCGGGCGTTTCGTACGAGACGCTCGCGTCGCGGCGGTATTCGATCCGCAGCGGGTCGTCGTCATAGATCAGCGCGCCGCCCTTGGCTTGTGAGATCGCTCCCCGCGTAATTTTTCCGCGCTCGTCGATCGTGCCGCCGTCGGCGGCAAAGAGCGCGTTCCCGCCGGCGCCGCGCAGCGCGTAGGAACCCTCAGCGAACGTTAGCTCTTGCCGTCCGTCGCCGAACCGCCTCGGGAACGCGACGTAGCGGATCACCAAGTAGCAGATGCAGCCGACGTAAAGCGTGACGATCGTCGACGAAGACGCGTCGAAGCCCCACGCGATCCGGCAGATCTGCCCGATGGCCAGGCCCGCGGCCAGCGCGGCGGCCGCGCCGCCGGCAAATCCCCACCACGGGACCTCGACGTGACGCCGATCGCCGACCTGCGAGCTGATCCAGAAGCGGTAGAACGCGTAGACGGCCAGCGTCGCGAAGAAGATGACGAATCCTTCGGGCGTGGCGATCCGGGACTGCACGAAGTGCATGCCGTCGAAGGTGAGCAACAGCGCGGCGATGGTCGAAAAGATCGTCGAGCCGGTGATGCGTTTGGCGAAGACGTAGAGCAGCATCACGACGAGCGCGCCGAAGACGACGTCGAGGAAGCGCCAGCCGTACGAGTTGTCGCCGTTGGTCATGTGCCCGACGACGGCGTTCAGTCCGGTCCAGCCGCCCAGGCCGTGGCCGGCGGGCATGCCGCCGAAGAGCATCATCGAGAGCGTCACCAGGAGTTTACTCAGCGGCGGATGCGTGTTCTCGTAGATGCGCAGGTTCTGGAGATACTCTTCTCCGGCGCGCGCGAAGTAGATTTCGTCGAAGACCTTCTCGGCCGGCCACCAGTAGCCGACGAAGGAGAGCATGAAATTGACGACGCCGAGCCCGCCGGCGATGACGTAATCCAGCGCCCGCATCGCGACGAGCCCCTCGCGCGGATCGAACCAGTCGCGAACCGCGGTAACCCCGGCCGGCCCCTCCTCCGGCGCCGCGCGCGCCCGATCTCCGGGCATCGTATCCGCCGGCGCCTTGACTTCGGCCGTGCCGAGATACTGGTAGCCCAGCCAGAAGAACGCCGCGACGGCTACCGCCGACAGGATCGAAGTCCAGGGACCCCACAGGTTCTGCGAGTTGGCGCCGGCGACGTTATTGGTGACGACGTTTAGGTATTGCAGGCTGTACGCGAGGTTTGCGAACAGCACGGCGGAGAGCGCCGCGGCGCCCCATAGGTAGCGCCGCGCGAAGGGAATGCAGGCGATGGAAAACAGCACGCCGTTGAAGAGATAGCGTTCGTGCATGCGCGTCGCGAGGACGAAGAACGCGATCGTCGCGACGGCGCACCCTTCCAAGAGCGCGCGCGGCGTGCGCTCCTGGACGTAGCGCCAGGTGACCAGCGCCAGCGCCGCAATCACGAGCACCACGCCCCAGAGCCACTGCGGCAAGACGAAGATATATTGGCTGTCGGGCAGCCACATCGTGCCGCGTACCGCCCACAGGTTGAAGGCGTTGACGCTGTTATACGAATAGACGGTGGCGCCGTAGGCGTAGCGCTCGTACAGCCATGCGAACGCGGCGATGGGGTTGCTCGGATGGAACGGCTCGGCCAGCAGCACGGCGAGCAGCAGCGCGGCGACCAGGCCGACCGCCGAGGCGACGAGGCGCTCCCGCCGGCGGTGCCCGCCGACGAACGCGAATGCGACCATCAGCGGCAGCAACACCGCAGCCTGCGGTTTGATCAACAGCGAATATGCGAACGCGAGCCACGCCAAGACGATCCAGAGCATTTGCCCGCGGCCGCCGGCCGGCTCGTCGTCGCTGCGCAGGAGCGCGTAGATCGCGAGCAGCGCGAGCGCGCCCGAGATCGAGTCGACCTGACCCCACTGCGCCGAGACGTAGATCGTGGCGGGGTTCAGCAGGTAGAGCGCGGCCGCTCCCAGCGCCAGCCCCACGCCGGCGAAGCGGCGGACGACGGCGTACAGCAGCCCCCCCGCGCACAGGTCAGCCAGGATCGCGGGCAGCTTGACGAGCACGCGCAGCACCGCGTACGAGTGATCATGCGCCGCGAAGAACAGTTGCCAGAAGCGCCCCACCGCCGCCAGGATGTAGAAATAGCCCGGCGGATAGTCCGCGAATCCGATCGACGAGTAAAACGACGCGAACCCATGCTGGGCCAGCGCGATCGCCCAGGCCGAATAGGTCGAGATGTCGGTTTTGAATCCCTCGCTGTTGACGAACACGAGGCGAATGATGAATCCGGCCAGCAGCAACGCGGGAAGGGCCCACGACGCCGTCGTCTGGCGCGTCGCAGCCGAAACCGAACCGCTTGTGTTCACGGGCGATTCTCTCAAGATGCCGGCGCGAGATCGAGCGTGTTTAGGAGGTAATCGCGAAAGCCCGCGTTGGGGCAGCGCTCGATGACCGCCAGGTGCTCGGCGGCGGCGCGTTGCGCCGCCTCCCTGGCGCCCAGCGCGTCGAGCGCGTCGACGACTCGCGCGATCGTAGAAGGGTCGAGCGCGAGTCCCGATGCGTAGGCGTCGGCGATGGCGGTGCGGGCCGGGGACGGCGGCTGGCCGATCGCCCACACGACCGGAAAGGTCCACTTGCGCCGCGCGATGTCGCCCGCGGCGGTCTTCCCGGTCACGCCGACGGACGACCAAATACCCGCGACGTCGTCACGAATCTGAAACGCCATGCCGTACGACCGCCCCACGTCGCCATAAGCGGCGATCGCGGCGTCGTCGCAAGCGGCGGCGTGCGCGCCGAGGCGACAGGACGCGTCGAAGAGCTGCGCCGTCTTGCATTGGATCATGCGGTAATAACCGGGCAGATCGACGGAACGCTCGGACTCGAACTGAAGGTCGAGCGACTGTCCCTCGCACATCACTGCGTGCGCCTCGTGCAGGAGCGCGAGCATCTGCAGCACACGGCCGGCGTCAAGATGCGCGGCCGCATGCTCCAGGCTAAGGAAGCTCAGCGCGCACATGGCATCGCCGGCGTTGATCGCCCTAGGTATCCCGTAGGTGCTCCACAGGGTGCGGCGGCCGTGGCGCAGCTCGTCGCGATCCTCGATGTCGTCGTGAACGAGCGAGTAGTTGTGAAAGATCTCCACCGCGACGGCCGCGCCGAGCGCGTGTTCGATCGGCGCGCCTTCGCAGGTTGCCACGCGCATGACCATCTGCGGCCGCAGGCGCTTGCCACGCCGGGCCGGCCCATACGGCGCGTAGCCGAAGTGCCGCAAAAGCATATCGGAGATCTCTTTCGATCCCCGATATCCGGCTATCCGTTCCTCGAGGGCGTTTTCGAAACGCTCGGCAAAGTTGACGAGGCTAAGCAGAAGCGCCGAGCTCCTCCATCCGCGCCTCGACCTGATCGACGAGCCATCCCGGGGTGGATGCGCCCGACATCAGCCCCGCGACCTCGACGCCGTCGAACCACTGAGCCCGCAGTTCGTCCGGACCCTCGATGTGATACGCGCGCGCCCCGTGCGATTCGGAGAGATCCGCGAGATGCTTGGTGTTCGCCGACGTCTTGCCGCCGACGACCACCATGACCTCGACGTCCTTGGCCAGCCGCAACGCCTCGTTCTGGCGGTTGTGCGTATCCGTGCAGATCGTGTTGACGGCGCGCACTTCGTAATACTTCGCGGAGAGCGCGCGCACGATGTCGGTGAAACCCTCGCCCGACCACGTGGACTGGACCACGACGCCGACGCGGCTCGAGCGCGGCAGCTTCTCGACGTCGGCCGGCGTCTGGATACACCACGCGCCGGGCACGTGACTGAGCGTGCCCTTGACCTCGGGGTGGTTCGAATCGCCGATGACGATGATCTTGTAGCCGTCGGCCTTGAGCTTCTCCGCCTGCACGTGAATCTTGGTGACCATCGGGCAGGTCGCGTCGATGATCTCGAGCTTCTTCTCCTTGGCTTTATCGAAGACGTCGACGGGCAGGCCGTGCGCCCGCACGAACAGCGCGCCCGCGTCGACGTCGTCCACGCTGTGGGCGTTCTTCAATCCGCGAGACTGGAGCGACTCGACCATCTGCGGGTTGTGCACGACGTGCCCAAGGGTCGTCACGTCGCCCCGCGAGGCGATCGCCTCCTCGGCCTTCTTGACCGTGATCGCGACACCAAAGCAGAATCCTTGAACGGACGCCTTACGTATTTCCACCGGTCTTCTCCGCCAGAGCTTCTATCGCGTTCATGATCGCGAGCGTGAACTTCGCCAAATCGTCGCGGGTTGCTTTCCGCCCGGCCGGTAGCTCGAGCGGCGCTCCGAACGCGACGTCGATCCGGCCTAACCGCAGCGCCCGGTCCGTGCCGCGGATGCTGGCCGGAACCACCGGGGCGCCGCCCAGCGCGGCCAGCAACGCAACGCCCGTTTGGGGCTCGACGTCGCCGCTGCGATTCCGCGTGCCCTCCGGGAAGATCCCCACCGCGCCGCCGGCTTTGAGCACCTCCAGCGAACGCTTGATCGCGGCGGCGGCGCTTCCCCGGCGATCGACCGCATACGCGCCGAGCGCCCGGATCGCGGCTCCCAACACGGGGATCTCGAAGAGCTCTTTCTTCGCCATGTAGCTGATCCGTCGCGGACAGAGGCAGCCCATCGCCGGCGGATCCAGGTAGGAGACGTGATTGCAGGCGACGATCAGCGGGCCCGTGGGCGGCACGTTCTCGGTTCCGCGCACGCGCGCGCGCCACACCACCCGCACGACGCAGCGCACGGCGGCCTTCGCAAAGTCGTAGAACCAAGTATTCATTCAAGAGAGCGGGCGATCGCGCAGATCTTGTCGACGACGCCGTCGGCATCGATGCCGCTCGAGTCGATGACGTGCGCGCCGGGCGCGGGCGCCAGCGGCGACACCGTGCGCGTGCTGTCGATGCGGTCGCGCTCCTCGAGCTCCGCGCCGAGACGATGCGCGTCGACGTCCACGCCGGCCTCTTCGAGCTGCTGACGACGCCGCTCGATCCGCGCCGGGAGCGAGGCGGTGAGGTAGATCTTGACCGCGGCCCCGGGCAGCACGACGCTGCCGATGTCGCGGCCCGCCATCACGACGGAGCCTGTCCCGGCGATGCGCCGCTGCGCTTCCACCATCGCGGAGCGCACCTCGGCGTGCGCGGCAACCGCGGAAACGATCGCCGTCACCTCGTTGCTTTGCAGGGCCGCCTCGTCCAGCTCGCTGCCTCCGGCAAAGACACGGAAGCCGAGCGGCGCGGCCTCGTCGAGCTCCACCTCGATCGGCAGCGTCGCCGCCAGGCGCGCCAGGGCCGCGCCGTTGTCGACGTCGGTACCCGTACGCAGCGCCAGATAGGCCAGAGCACGGTACATCGCGCCGGTGTCGAGATAGAGCACGCTCAAGCGCCGCGCGGTCGCGCGCGCGACGGTGGTCTTTCCCGACGCGGCCGGGCCGTCGATCGCGATCTGCACCTGCACGGCGCATCGTTTCCCTCGGAATGATGGCATTGCCCTCCAAGAGAACCCGTACCAATTACAATGGCTAAGGCGCGCAGCGCGTATTTTTGCTCCGCGTGCGGGTTTGAATCGACGCGCTGGCTCGGGCGCTGCCCGCAGTGCGAGGCGTGGAACTCTTTCGACGAGCGCCCGTTCAACGTCGCCGCCCGCGCGCCCGCGATCTCGCGATCGACGAGACCGGTCGGATTGCACGAGATCGGCTCCGCGGGCGTCGAGCGCCTCTCCGTCGCGATGCCCGAGTTCGACGCGGTGCTCGGCGGCGGCATCGTACGCGGCAGCTTGACGCTCGTCGGCGGCCCGCCGGGAGCGGGCAAGTCGACGCTGCTTTTGCAAATCGCCGGGCACCTGGCGGATCGCGGCGACGTCGTCTACGTGTGCGGCGAGGAGTCGGCGGCGCAAGTGAAGCTCCGGGCGGAGCGCACGCTAGCCGGGGACGTGTCTGCCCGACTGCTCGTCTATCCCGAGACGAATCTGCGAGCCGTGCTCGACCATCTCGAACGCAGCGCGCCGCTGGCGCTGATCGTGGACTCGATCCAAACGGTATGGCTCCCGGAATCCGAGGCGTACGCGGGGAGCGTAACGCAGATCCGCGACTGCACGCAGGCGCTGATGGAGTACGCGAAGCGAACCTCATGCTCGACCTTCATCGTCGGGCATGTGACGAAGGACGGCGCCATCGCGGGGCCGCGGCTGCTCGAGCATCTGGTCGACACCGTCTTGTATTTCGAGGGAGAGACGAGCGGCGAGCATCGCATCCTGCGCGCGTACAAGAACCGCTTCGGCTCGATCGACGAGATCTGCGTGTTCGCGATGCACGACCGCGGCTTGCGCGAGGTCCCCAATCCCTCCGAGTTCTTCCTTGGCGCGCGCGAACGGCGCCCGAGCGGCTCGTGCGTGGTCGCCTCGCTCGTCGGCTCGCGCCCCGTGCTGATCGAGGTGCAGGCGCTCGTGGGCGAGACCAGCTACGGCATGCCGCGCAGGCTCGCCAACAATTTGGATCAGCAGCGTCTTGCGATGATCCTCGCCGTGATGGAGCGCCGCGCGGGATTCGCGCTCGGCTCGCACGACGTGTATGCATCGGTGGCCGGCGGATTGCGCGTCAGCGAACCAGCCGCGGATCTCGGCATCGCCCTCGCGATCGCGTCGTCTTTCCGAAACGCCGCGATGGCGCCGGAGACCGCGGTCTTCGGCGAGCTGGGGCTGTCGGGCGAGGTGCGCGGCGTCAGCGGCGGCGAACGCCGCACGGCCGAGGCGCGCAAACACGGCTACCGCCACGTCATCTCGCCCGAGAACGCGCGCGACCTTACGGAGGCGATAGCGCGGGCGCTGGGATGAAGGCGTCGCAGTTGTTCGAGATCGTCCCGAATCTCTCGGAGGGACGCGACGCGGCGACCATCGATGCGGCCGCCGCGGCGATCCGGCAGACCGGGGCGCGTTTGATCGACCGCAGCAGCGACGCGGTGCACCACCGCAGCGTGCTGACCGTCGTCGGCAGCGCGGAGCAAGTGCTCGACGCCGCCGTAGCGCTGGCGGGCATCGCGCTCGAGCGCATCGACCTGCGCGCTCATCGCGGCGCGCACCCGCGAATCGGCGCACTCGACGTCCTGCCCTTCGTCCCGCTGGCAGGCGCCGGGCTGCCGGAGGCGTCCGCGCTCGCTCACCGCGCCGGCGCCGAGATCTGGCGGCGATACGGTGTCCCTTCTTTTTACT
>DATDGN010000011.1:0-5670 GCA_036522095.1 Candidatus Cybelea sp.
GGGCCTTCTCCGCTCGCGGCGCCAACACTCCAAGCCATGGACGCAGGCGATGCGCTGCGCGACGATCTGAATCGCGTCGCAGCATGGATCGGACGCTACTACGAGCACCCGGAGCGCTATCGCGTGCTGCCCGACGTCAAACCGGGCGACGTCGCCGCGGCGTTGCCCGCCGAGGCGCCGGAGTCGGCCGAGTCGCTCGAGCGCATCCTCGACGACTTCGAATCAATCGTCGTGCCGGCGACGACGCACTGGAATCATCCGCGCTTCTTCGCGTACTTTGCGACGAGCGCCGCGCCCGCCGCCGTCGCGGCGGAGGCGTTGGCCGCGGCGCTCGACGTGAAGGCGATGCTGTGGCGCACGTCGCCGGCGGCGACCGAGCTGGAGGAAGTGACGATGCGCTGGCTGGGCCGGCTCCTCGGCCTTCCGCGCGACTGGACCGGCGTGATCTACGACACCGCCTCGGTGGCGGGCTTCACGGCGTTAGCCGCAGCGCGCGAGGCGCTCGGCCTGGGAATTCGAGAGGAAGGCATGGCCGGACGCGAGCTGCCCTCCTTGCGCGTCTACGTGACCGGCGAGACGCACTCGCACGTGGAGAAGGCGGCGATCGCGCTCGGCATCGGACGGCGCAACGTCGTGCGCGTCGCGTGCGACGACGCGTTTCGCATGCGGCCCGACGCGCTGGCCACCGCGATCGCGGCGGACGTCGAGGCCGGAATGCGGCCGCTCGCCATCGTCGCGACGGTGGGGACGACGTCCACGACGTCGGTCGATCCACTGCCCGAGATCGCGGAGATCGCGCGCCGCCACAATGTGTGGCTGCACGTCGACGCGGCGTATGCCGGAATCGCGGCGATCGTCCCGGAGCTGCGCGGCTTGCTCGACGGCGTCGAGCACGCCGACTCGCTGGTCGTCAATCCGCACAAGTGGCTGTTCGTTCCGATGGATTGCTCCGTGCTCTTTCTCAAGGACGAAGCGATCGTTCGCCGCGCGTTCAGCATCGTACCCGAGTACGTCCTGACGACGCCCGAGTCCGGAGCGATCAACTACATGGACTACGGCCTACAGCTCGGCCGGCGCTTCCGCGCGCTGAAGCTGTGGTTCGTGTTGCGCAGCTTCGGCGCCGAAGGCATTCGCGAGCGGCTCCGCGCGCACGTCGCGCTCGCGCAGGAGCTCGCGCGCTGGATTCGGGACGAGCCGAATTGGGAGATCCTGGCTCCGCATGCGCTGTCCGTCGTGTGTTTCCGTTACGCTCCGCCCGGACTGGACGAGGCGCGGCTCGAGGCGCTCAACGCCGCAATCGTCGAGGCCGCCAACGCGACCGGCGAGGTCTTCATCTCGCACACGAAGATCGCCGGCCGCTATGCGATCCGGCTCGCCATCGGCAACCTGCGCACGACGCGCTCCGACGTCGAGCACGCCTGGCGCGTGCTCAAGCGCGAAGCCGGCGCGGTTAGTGGCTCAGTGGCTTGATGATCGTGCTGTGTAGTCCCGGCGTCTGCCCGCTAAGGAGCAGGCCAGCGGTGCCGATGACCATCGCAACGACGAAGTAGGTGATCGGGATTAACGGCAAGGCCGCCGCCGCCATCGCCGCATACGACGACGTCCGCGTCGGATTGCGCCTGCGCACGCTCCACACGAGCCAGGATCCGCCGATCGAGAGCAGGCACAGGACCGGAAACGAGACGACGATGAGGGCGTTGAGCCAGGCGGCCGGGTTGTCCATCGAACCGGGAGCATCGAAGAACATCGGCGATAGCGCCGCGCCGAGCAGTCCGGGAAGCAGGAGCACGCCCCAAACCGCCGTCACGATGACGGCGAGCGTCGGCTTCAACACAGGCGCAGGTACTGTTCGCGTTCCCAAGGATGCACGGCGCGGCGATAGCGCTCGTACTCCTCGAGCTTCGCATCGCGAAACGCGTGATAGAGATGGTCGCCGAGCGCGGCCCGCACGACGGCGTCGCCGTCGAGCTCGGAGATCGCCTGGCGCAGCGACTTCGGCAGCGCGCCGATCCCGCGCTCGCGGCGTTCGAGCTCGGTGAGGTCGTAGGTGGATCCCACGAGCGCCGGTCCCGGCAGCGTGCGCTGCGCTACACCGTCCGCCGCCGCGCCGATCAGCACGGCGAGCGCGAGGTACGGATTGCACGCCGGATCCGGGCTGCGCATCTCGATGCGCGCCGGCGCCTGTCCGGGCGGAACGCGGACCAGCGCGTTCGCGCTGCGCTCCGACCAGACCGTGTAGATCGGCGCGTCCCACGCCGCGACGAGCCGCTTGTACGAGTTGACCGTCGGATTGCAGATCGCCGTCGTCGCCGCCGCATGCGCGATCAGCCCGCCGACCACATAGAGCGCGGTCTCCTCCTCGGCGGTAGCGGGCAGGCGAAAATCAACGTGGAGACCGCTGCCGGCGCAGTCCTCGACCGGCTTGGGCATGAACGTCGCGTCGAGCGCGAAATCCGCGGCGACGTGCTTCGCGATCGTGCGCAGCGTGAGCGCGTGGTCGGCGGCCGCCAGCGGATCGTCGTGCGCGACGTCGATCTCGTGCTGTCCGGCGCCGTGCTCGTGGTGCGCCGACGAGATCGGCACGCCCATCTCCCGAAGCGCCGCCACGATCGCGTTGCGCGCCTCCTCGCCGCGGTCGTTCGCGGAAAAGTCGAAGTACGATCCGACGTCCGACGTCGCCGTCGACGAGCCGTCGCCGCCCCGCTGTTCGAAGAGATAGAACTCGATCTCGAGCCCGATGCGCTGCCCGGTCAGCGCCGTCGCGCTCTCGATCGCGCGGCGCAGCGTCGTGCGCGGGCAGCCCTCGAACGGCGAGCCGTCGGGCATCGCGATGTCGCAGATCAGCCGCGCCTCGGCGGCGTCGGGTGCGGCGCGCCAGGGATAGATCGCGAACGTCGACGGGTCCGGCTTGAGCAGCATGTCGAGCTCCTCGCCGCGTACGAAACCGTCGATCGATCCGCCGTCGAACGTGACGTGCCCGTCGAGCGCGGACTCGAGCTGGTCGATCGGGATCGAAACGTTCTTGCTTACGCCGTAAATATCGGCGAAGACGAGCCGGACGAAGCGTACTGATCCGTCGCGCGCGAGCTTGACGACGTCGCGCTTGGCCGACGGCCGCCGCGACTCAGGTCGAGTTGTGGAGTTCATCGATTGCTACCGCCAAACGAAGCGTGAGTTGGTCGTGGGGGCTCTCCAGCGACCGCGCGGTGATTTCCCCGATCTGCCGCAGCCGGTAAAACACGGTGTGACGATGGACGTTCAACGCCGCTGCCGCCGTCTTCACGTTTTGTCCGAGCCTGAAGTACAGCCTCAGCGTTCGTTCGAGCTCCGTCTGATGCTTCTCGTCATACCGCCGAAGCGGCGCGAGCGCCTCGGACGCGAACGCGCGAAGGCGCTCGACGGCCGCCCCCTCGTAGAGCAGCGGATACGCGCCCAGCTCGTCGTACGACGCGATGTGCCCGGCTCCGTACACGCGCCGTCCGATCGCGAGCGCCGCCTGCGCGGCCGCCGCGCTGCGCGGCACGCCCAGCAGCGGCTCGACCGTGCCGACGCCGCCGGAGATGCGTACGCTCGGCTTGCGCCGCGCGATCGTCTTCGGCAGCAGGCTCGCAACGGTCTTGGCGTTGCTCGCATCGACGGCGCGCGCCGCCGGAACGAACACCAGGAGCGCGACGCCGCGCTGCGCGACGCCGAGCTCTCCGTCGGTGCTGCGAAAGCAGTCGGCGACGAGCGACCGGAGCTCGCCCGTATCGCCCGGCTCCGCCTCCAGCGCGACCGCCAAATAGGACGCCGCAGGCGCGATGCCGTGAGCGGTTGCGTCGTCGCGCGCCGCGGCAGAGTCCGCAAACGTCTGGGAGAGCAGCGCGTCCCAAAAGTCTTCCTTGCGTCCGCGCTGCGTCGCGGCGTCGCGCGCGAGCTCGACGCCGATCGCGGCCGCGGTCAGGCGCAGGAGAAGATCCGCATCGCCGGCGTCCACGCCGAATACCGAGAGCCAGCCCACGTGGTTCGCGCCGGCGGTCACGCGCGCCGCCCGGCCCGGCGCGCCCGCTTCGACCGTGGCGCGCCCGCTCGCGGGAATCGGCCCCGCTCCCGCCGCCGCGAGATGGCGCCAATGCGCGTCTTCCAGCAGCACGCCTCCGCCTACGCTTTGCGCCAAGTGCGCCGTCATTGCTTTGGGGCCTCCGCCCGATGCCGCGATGTGCGCGAGCGCCTCGGTGAACTCGACGATCGCCTGCGGCGTCACGTCACGCCGTGATGGGAATGATGCCGCGCGCGCAGGTGCGGCAGCTTCTTGGCGATCTCGTCGGGCATGATCGCATCGATGGCGTCGTCCACCGTGACGATGCCCAGCATCTTGCCGCGATCGTCGACCACCGGAACCGCGAGCAAGTCGTACTTCGCGATCGTGGAGGCGACGTCGACGGCCGGCGTGTCGGGCGCGACGGTCACGAGATCCGTGTCCATGATGCGATCGATGAAGGCCGTCGGCAGCTCGAGCAGCAGCGTGCGCAGCGAGAGCGCGCCGAGCAGTTGGTCGTCCCGGTCGACGACGTAGAGATAATAGACGAACTCCGACTCCGGCGCGATCTCGCGAATCTTGCGAATCGTCGCGTCGGTCGTGCGGTGCGGATAGATCCAGACGTAATCGGTCGTCATCATCCCGCCCGCGGTGTCCTCCGGATACTTGACGAGCTCGCGCAGCTCGCCGGCGGTGTATGCGCTCATCTCGGCGAGGAGCTCCGATTGCTGCTCCTCGGGGAGCTCCCCGAGCAGATCGGCCGCGTCGTCCGCGTCCATCTCCTCGATGATGTCGGCGGCGCGTTCGGTGCCGATGTCCTCGATGAGGTTCTTCCGCGTCTCCGTGTCGAGGTGCTCGAATGCGTCGGCGGCGGTCTCGAGGTCGAGCTGTCCCACGACCGCCGCCGCTTCGCGTGCGGACAGGTCGCCGATGATCTCCGCCAGCTCCGAGGGATGGAGGCGTGCCAACCGGCTCTCTTTGACCGCCAGGCGCACCTGCGAGGGATTCGCGTCGCGAATCGGCGCCACGGAGTCCCACGCTATCATCGAGCGCGGAACGTTGCCGAGGCGCGACATCCAGCGCTTGCCGAAGGAGCGCAGGCCGAGACGCCGCAGCAGTCCCGCGAAGCCGACGTCGGCGGCGACGACGCGCAGGCGTCCGCCGGCGCTCGCGACCTCGATGTCGTTGATGCGAACCACTTTGCGGCCGTCGACGTCCACGATCTGCTTGTCGAGGAGGTCCGCGACGAGGTACAGCTCCTCATGCTCCGGCGGCGCGGGCTGCGTCGGCGCGATCGTCAGCGCGACGTTGCCGTTGCGGTCGACGTCGGCGACGGTATCGATCGGCGCGAAGCGCGGGCCCGCGGATGTCTTGATGACCAGGCCGTCTACCTGCGGAAAGACGGCCTCCGGTTTGCGCACGACAAAATCCGCGACCTTGCCGATCGGCGCGTCGTCGATCGTCGCGTGACGTCCCACCAGTTCCGAGATGAACCCCTCCGTAAACGCCATACCGCGCCGTTAGGCAATCCCGCCGAAAAATCCGTTAGGGAACCTAGGCCGCGAGCGGCGTGCGCCGCATCCAGGATCCGTCGCGCAGCTTCCACTGCGTGAGGAGCGCCCGCACGGTCCAGGCGGCGATCCAGCCGACCG
>DATDGN010000012.1:0-9638 GCA_036522095.1 Candidatus Cybelea sp.
CGTCGAGGATGATCGCTGCCTTACGTTGCGCGGTCCATCGCTCGAACTTCTCCGGTTCAGGCTGCGGTGGTAGCTGCTGCTTTCTCATCGGACACCTTCATTTCTCTTATGAGGTGTCCAGCTCCCGAGGGGGTCACTTCAGCTTTACTGTAACCGCGGTGCTGGTGGTTTGGCACGATATGCCCCTGAAGAGACTGCGAACGACGCTTTGGGCGCTCGCCGCCGCAATCGTAATCGCGTTCGCGAAGCCGGCGAACAAAGAATCGTCGACACTGAGGTCCGAACTTTGAGTAACGCTTAGACCAGCGCAACCCGTCGCCGTAGTACCTACTTCGAAGTCGCACGCATATATCCGAGTTTGCGAGGTTCCGCCGAAACCCGCAGTATCGATTGTTATTAAGGTAGAATTGTTTTGCGCTCCGTATAGAGATCTGCACTCGGAGACGCTACATTGTTGGCAGTCGCTAAAAACAGCCCCGAGCGGGCAGTCCTCCATGGTGACCCGATGTAACCGACCGTTCCTGCATCGCGCGAACCTGAATGCCGCGACGTTAGAAAACGTACCCGAGTAGCGTACGTGGATGTCCTCGAAAAAGACTCCATCACCAGCATTCGTATTAGTGATGCTAAAGAGGTCGCTGGCGTCATTTTTTACGAACAGGGCGCTACCAGAAGAGCCGACAATGTGGATCGCCGTGGTAATGTCCGCGGTGATGGTGACTGTGCCGGAAATCGAATAGGATCCAAATGATGGGATTACGATCTGGCCGCCAAAGTTTTGCTGTGCCTGCGTAACCGCGTCTTGCAACGCGACCTGATTTCCCGAAGCTGTGTTGCTCGGATCGAGGCCAAAGTCTAGTGCGTTATAGATATTTGCCATGAATGCCGTCCCCGCCTTCGGCGGCACCTGCCTAAACTCGCCCTCTTAGCGGGAAAGCCGGCGGTGCACGAGTTTAACGCTGTTGTTCGGTTGCTATTTTGTGCCTCTACTGACAACGACTCCCACCGAAAAATCCTGGCTTATCGTCTTGGTCGGGGAGCCGCCCGCAGGATAAGGAAAGAACCTTGTGTCGGAGGAGGGCTCCCCACCCGCCACAATGATCCTAGTGCCCTTAATAAAAAAGTTCGCTGTCGGGTAGATTTCGTCTACGGCAGTCGTTCCAATTGTAGTCCCAGTCCGAGCCTGAATCTTGATGTGGTAGATATAGGTGTCTCCAGAGTCTGTCGCGCCCCCAACCGCGAGGTACGTTCCCTCCCATTGTAGGCCGTTTTCCAGGCCGTAGTTATCTAGCGTTACCGTTCTGAACCGGGCGCGTTCCGCTGGTAGTTCCGCGAATTCAAAATAGCCGATCTCGCTGTATCCCTCGAGGAAAAGGTCGCTGTGGCCATCATAAGCGACGAATTCACACAGATGGAAATTTGAATCGTTGTACACCTCCGGAACCCCCGAGGCGTGCCTATAAACAGCCACGTTTCCCGAGCCGCCAATGGTATAAAGATTTGCCACCGCCAAATCACCTGTTAGCGGGTCTACGGAGCACGCGTTTGCCTCCCCGTACGGGTCATTCAAGGTTGCGATCGGGCTTGTGCCGCCGTGCGCGTATTCAAAGATTTCGTTCAGGCCCTGATTTGGAATGAAAATGTCGCCGGCCTTGTTGACGCACATGAAATTGACCCCCTCAAACCCACTAAGAAGGCCCACTTTAGCGCCGCTTGGGTAAGAATAAATGTCGACTTCATTATTCCCATTTGAAATATAGAGAAGGTCGTTCTTCTTCGCAGCGGAGCTCATCCATGAGCGCTTCAGATTCGCCCTTACGCTCCACTCGGTCGAAGCGCCCTGGGTCAGCGGCGCCGTGGGGCTAACCGATGAATAACTGCACCCCGCGAGAACTGCGACGAGCCATGTCGCGTACGCTGCTGGTTTTGGGAGGATGCGCACTCCCATAACAATGCTCCTTGAGATCAAATGTTTCGACAAAAATCGTAACCTGATAAAGATATGATACTACGCGCGCCGTGGGCTCGCAATGGCTCGGCCTTGCAATTTCTATTAACTTCTTACGCCTTGCTAACCCCGGTCATTAACCCGATGCGGTCTCGATCTCAACTAAATGACGCAAGTTCAAAAACCAAAAACTGTCTTTAAGATTAGCTCGCTAACCTAGCCAATCAGGAGCGCGAACAACCGATCGGAACTGACGTCAGTTCTATCGGCGCGCGGCACGCTTGCGCCAATGCGCTAGCTCGCGGAGCACCTGCTCCACGCTCGCGACGCCGGCGACCTTGAGCCCCGCCAGCTGACGGTCCACCTCGCGCAGGTTCTCGCGCGGCAGCAGCACCGTTCGCATTCCCGCCTGGCGCGCCGCGTAGAGCTTCTCCACGATACCGCCCACCGCGCGCACCTTGCCTTGGATGGAAAGCTCGCCGGTCACCGCGATGTCTTGCGGCAGCGGCGTCCGCGTCACCGCCGAGTACAGCGCGAGAAAGATTGCGAGCCCCGCCGACGGCCCGTCGATGTTGCCGCCGCCCACCACGTTGATGTGCAAATCGAAATCCGCGATGTCCAGGCCGGTCGCCGCGCGCAGCACGCTCGTCGCGTTGAACACCGAGTCCTTGGCCATCGAGCCGGCCGTGTCGTTGAAGCGGATCGTGCCCTTGCCCTTTAGCGACGCGCGAAACGCGACCGCCTCGATCTCGATGATACTGCCGAGATGGTGCAGCACGCCCAGGCCGAAGCTCTTGCCGATCTCGCGCGTCGCGCGACCCTTGACCAGCGTGTGGCGCACGAGCCGGCTCGCGCGCACGACCGCATGCACGTCGTCCTCGGTGATCGACGGCTTCTTCACCGCTCCGTCGGAGTGGCGTCCCGGATGCAGCCGGTACAGCGCCTGGCCGTAGGCGTCGGCGACGATCTGCACAGCCTTGCGCCCCTCGATCGTGTATGACGCGACGAGCTGCATCACGCGCTGCGCCGCGCGAGCACCCAGCCGTTTGATGGCACCCGTCACGATCGAAACGATCTGGTGCTGCGTCAGCGGCGCGAAGAATATTTCCGCGCAGCGCGAGCGGATCGCGGGATCGATGTCGTCGGGCTCGCGCGTCGTCGCGCCGATCAAGATGAAATCAGCCGGCGCGCCTTCGCGAAACAGTCGCTTCACGTACTCCGGCACGTTCGGCGCGCTTTCGTCGTAGTATGACGATTCGAACGTGACGCGCTTGTCTTCCAGCACTTTGAGCAGCCGCAGCTGCAGCGGGCCGTCCATCTCGCCGATCTCGTCGATGAAGAGCACGCCGCCGTGCGCGCGTGTTACTAAGCCGAGCTTCGGCTCGGGGACCCCCGCCTCGGCGAACTCGCGCCGGCTGCCCTGATAGATCGGGTCGTGCACGCTGCCGAGCAGCGGATTGACGGTCTCGCGCGGATCCCAGCGCAGCGTCGTCCCGCTGGCTTCGACGAACGGCGCGTCCTTCGCGAACGGCGTGTACGGCCGCGATTTCGCGACCTCGAGCACGAGCCGCGCGACCGTCGTCTTGCCGACGCCGGGCGGCCCGTAGAGGATCGTGTGCTGCGGATACGGCGAGCTGATCTTCGCCAGCAGGGCGCGGATCGCGGCCTCCTGCCCGACAACCTCGCGCAGCGTCTGCGGACGCAGCTGCCGCAGCGCCGACGCCGCGACGCTGCGCTGCGAGAGCGCGTTAAGCTCCTCGAGCTTGGCCTGCGAGGCCGGCGTCTCCGGGCCGCCCGTCTCGCGCAGCGCCTCGAGCTTGAGATCCTTGACGTATTCCTGGTGGCGCTCGGTCATCTTCTCGTTGACGCGTTTGTCGATCGCGTCTTCGGCGTGCCGCTGCGCGATCACATCGGCCATCGCCTCCTCGATCTCCGCGAGCGTCTTGCGCTGCTGCGCGCGCGTCGTCACGCGCTCGAGCGTCGGATCTTCAAAGACGAGGCGCTGGAGCCCGCACAACCGGTCGGGCAAGCTCTGCGAGCGCATCATCTTCAGCGCGTTCACCTTGCCCGCGCGCAGCACGACCTTGTCCTGGCCGAGCACCGACGAGAGCATCTCGTAGAGCGCGCCGACGTAACGGCTCATCTCGTCCTCGACGCCGAACTTGCGACGAAAGCGCGCCGCGTAGACCTGGGGCATCTTCGGACCTTCGCCTAAGCGGCTACGACGTCCACCGTGGCCTTGGCCACGACGTTGCGGTGCAGCTTGATCGCGACCGGATACGAGCCGAGCGCCTTGATCTGGCCGCGCAACTCGATCTTGTGCTTGTCGATCTCGACCGAGAGCGCGCCGGCGATCGCCGCGGCGACGTCGGCGTTGGTGACCGCCCCGAAGAGCTTCCCGTTGCCGCCGGCCTTGGCTTTGACGGCGAGCTTCGCCGACTCGAGCCGCGCGGCGAGCGCCTTGGCCTCCTCGAGCTCCTGCTGGTTGCGCCGCTCGTGGGCCTTCTGCTGCGCGTCGCGTTGCGCGAGCGCCCCCTTTCCGGCCTCGTCCGCCAGCTTCCGGGGCAGCAGATAGTTGCGCGCGTAGCCGTCGGCCACGTCCACGACGTCGCCGCGCTTGCCCAGCGCCGCCACGTCGCGCAAGAGAATCAGCCGCACGGGCGACCTATTCGGAGCCGAACGGAAGAAAGGCGATCAGGCGGGCGCGCTTCACGGCCGTCGTCAACATGCGCTGATGCTTAGCGCAGTTGCCCGAGATCCGGCGTGGAACGATCTTACCGCGTTCGGAGACGTAGCGCTTGAGCCGGGCGACGTCGCGATAGCTGACCGCGATGGCCCGGTCCGTACAGAAACTGCACGGCTTACGCTTGGGCCGCCGCTCTCTGACGGCGCGTTTGAGCTTGGTTGGCATGGTGTCCTTTCGACTAGGTGGTTGACGGTCCGGTAGCCCTGCTCGGCCCCCCGGACCCTAGCCAGGTGGCGCCCCAAAGCGGACGCCACCACCCGCCCCACGCAGCGCGTGGGGCTGGATTTTGAACGTATGTTCGGGCCTCTGCCGGTGCGCCCTGCCCATCACAGTGACGGCTCGCTCGCAATGGTGTATACTGCATGGGTTACCCAGGTCGTAGCCCGCTACAGTTCTTAGGATACTCAAGCGAGTCGGATCCGGTGAACAAGTCCACCCAAAATTTTAGGAGATTCGCTCGTTTCTATGTATACCGATGAAATGCTCACATGCGTTGACTGCGGGCAGCAGTTCGCTTTTACGTCCGGAGAGCAAGAATTTTTCGCGATGAAGGGCTTTACCAATAAGCCCAGCCGCTGCACGGACTGCCGGGCGGCACGCAAGGCCGGCCGCTCGTCCAATGGCGGCGGTAGCCGCGCGGGCGGCATGCGCGAGATGTTCAAGGCCACCTGCAGCCAGTGCGGCGGCGTAGCGGAGGTACCGTTCCAGCCGCGCGGAGACAAGCCGGTTTATTGCCGCGACTGCTTCGCGACGCGCCGGTCGTCGTACCGCTAAGCGGTTCGCCGGGCCACCGCGCCTCGCATGACCGAGAGCCTGCCTCCAAGGCAGGCTCTTTTTCATCCGCCGTACAAAACGGCAGCGCGATGGAACGAGTGGCGAGGTATGGCACGGGCGTTGGGTTGGCGCTGATTCACGTAGGCGCGCTGTGCGCGTTCATACCGGCCTTCTTCCGCCCTTCCGGCGTCGTCGTCGCCGCGATCATCGGGTATCTCACGGGCGCGCTCGGAGTAACGCTGTGCTATCATAGGGTGCTCACGCATCGCAGCCTGCGGCTGCGCAAGCCGGTCGAATATCTCTTCGCGTTCTTCGGCACGCTTGCGCTGCAGGGCGACCCGATTCGTTGGGTGGGCGTGCACCGCAAGCACCACGCGAACGCCGATCACGAGGGCGATCCGCACGACATCCGTATGGGATTTCGCTGGGCACACGTCGACTGGCTGTACCGCCACAACGTCGCGCTGCCGTCGCATGCGGAGGTCGCGCGCTTCGCTCCCGACCTCTACGCGGACCCATTCTACCGCGCGCTGCAATATCTAGGCGCGCCGCTCCAGCTCGCGCTCGCCGCGCTGCTGTTTTTCCTCGGCGGCTGGCCGTGGGTGATCTGGGGCGTTTTCGTGCGCCTCGTCGTGAGTTACCACACGACGTGGCTCGTCAACAGCGCCGCGCACATGCTCGGCTACCGCACGTTCCGCACCACCGACCGCTCGACCAATTGCTGGTGGGTGGCGCTCCTCTCGTTCGGAGAGGGCTGGCACAACAATCACCACGCGTTTCCGTTTTCCGCGCGGCACGGCTTGCGCTGGTTCGAGCTCGATATGACCTGGTGGCACGTCCGGGCGCTAGCCTTCCTGCGGCTGGCCGACCGCATCCGCATCCCCAGCGCACCGATGCGGCGCCGGCTCGCCTACGCAAACGTGCGTTCGTTCGGCGCGCCCGGCCCGGATACGGTATACTAACGAGACCAATCAAGTCACGGAGTACCGCATGAATCAGCCTCGCCAGCACTGGGAGCGGCCCGATTTTCAAGAGCATCCGCTTGGCGCTGAGGTTACCGCGTACCTGACCTCGCCGATTCGCAAGCCGAAACTCTAGCCGCGCTGCCATCGCGACGGCGTCACTCGACCTCGTCGGCCGGCTCCACGCCGTCGGCGCGGCGCGCTACCACGACAAGCATCCCTTCCATCAGCGGCTCGTCGCCGGCACGCTCGATCGCGCGCAGGTGCAGGCGTGGGTCGCGAACCGCTATTACTACCAGAAGCAAATCCCCGTAAAGGACGCGGCGATCCTCGCCAATCTGCCCTCGGCGGCACAGCGGCGAGCGTGGATCGCGCGCGTCACGGATCACGACGGCACCGGCAACGGCGAGAGCGGCGGAACGGCCGCATGGCTCGCGCTCGCGCGAGCGGTCGGTCTCGACCCGGCCGACGTGCTCTCCGAGCGCGGCGTCGCGCCGGGCACACGATTCGCCGTCGACGCGTACGTGGCGTTTGCGCGCGCGAAGCCGTGGGTCGAGGCCGTCGCCGCGTCGCTGACCGAGCTGTTCGGTCCGCCCGTGATGGAGCGCCGCGTGGCGGCGATCGTCGAGCGCTATCCGTGGATCGATCCCGCCGGCCTCGCGTACTTTCGCGGGCGCATTCCGCTCGCAAAACGCGACGCCGAGATCGCGCTGGAGTGGGTCCTCGAGGAGGCCACGACGCCGGAGATCGCGGAGCGTTGCGTCGAGGCGCTGGAGTTCAAGTGCGGCGTGCTGTGGTCCATCCTCGACGCGACCGCGCTTGCGAGCGGCGTCTTCAAATGAACGATCAGTCGCGGCCGCGTTTCGGCAAGGGCGTGAAGCTGCGTCTCGAGGCCGACGGCACGACGATGCTGGTCGTGCCCGAAGGCGCGCTCGTCCTCAACTCTCCGGCGGCCGCCGCGCTCGAGCTCGTGGACGGCGAGCACAGCATCGACGAGATCGTCGCCGCGATCATCGAGCGTTTCGAAGTAACGCTCGAGCGCGCGCACGCGGACGTCCACGAACTGTTCGAGCGCTTGGAAGTGCGCGGTTTTCTGCAATGAACGCACCGCGGCCGTTGTCACTGTTGTGCGAGCTGACGTATCGCTGCAACCTGCAGTGTCCGTACTGTTACAACCCGCTGGCGCTCCGCGACTATCGCGACGAGCTCTCCACGCAGCAGTGGTGCGGCGTGCTCGAGCAGGCGGCCGCGCTCGGCGTCGTGCAGGCGCACTTCTCGGGCGGCGAGCCGACGCTGCGGCGCGACCTCGCCGAAGTCGTCGCGTGCGCGTCGGGCGCGGGACTCTACACGAACCTGATCACGCAGGGCACGTTCCTGGACGACGCTCAGCTCGACGAACTGCTCGCGAGCGGATTGGACCACGTTCAGATCAGCATCCAGGCGCCCGAGGCCGCGCTCGCGGATCGCATCGCGGGCGCGACGGCGCACGAGCGCAAGCTCGAGGCGCTGCGGCGCGCGTTAATGCGCGACGTCGCCGTGACGCTCAACTGCGTGCTGCACCGGCTCAACCACGACGCGATCGAGGACGTCATCGCGCTCGCTCAGGGGCTCGGCGTCCGCCGCCTGGAGCTCGCCAACGTGCAGTTTTACGGTTGGGCGTATCGCAATCGCCTCGCGCTGATGCCGACGCGCGAGCAGGTCGAGCGCGGCGAGGCCGTCCTCGCGGCGGCGCGCGAGCGCCTGCACGGCGCGATGGAGATCGTCTACGTGCCGCCGGATTACTTCGACGAGTTTCCCAAGCCGTGCATGAACGGCTGGGGCCGGCAGTTCATGACCGTCACGCCGAACGGCATCGTCTTGCCGTGTCCGGCGGCGGCGGCGATCAGCACGCTGCGCTTCGAAAACGTGCGCGCGCGCGCGCTCGGCGAGATCTGGTCCGAATCCGATTCGTTCCGGCGCTACCGCGGCACCGGCTGGATGCCCGAGCCGTGTCGCTCGTGCGAGCGCCGCGAGATCGACTGGGGAGGCTGCCGGTGCCAGGCGTTCCTGCTCACCGGCGACGCCGGCGCCACCGACCCGGTCTGCTCGCTGAGTGCCGATCACCACCTCGTAACCGCCCTGCGCAACGGCGCGCAGGAACGCGGATTGGTCGCTCGCCGGGCGTGATCGTCCGGGTTCTCGGCTCCGCCGCCGGCGGCGGCGTGCCGCAGTGGAACTGCGCCTGCGCGAACTGCACGGCGGCGCGCGAGGGCCGGCAGCCGCGGCGCACGCAGTCGAGCGTCGCCGTCAGCGCCGGCGGCGCGCGCTGGCTGTTGCTCAACTGCTCGCCCGACGTCGCCGCACAGATCGAGGAATTTGCGCCGCTGCACCCCGAGCGGCCGCGCGGCACGCCGATCGCGGGCATGCTCGTCACCGACGCGAACGTCGACCATCTCGGCGGCCTCGCCGTGCTGCGCCAGCACGGCGAGCGCGGCTTCGTCGTGCGCTCGAGCGGAGTCGTTCGCGCGATCGCAACCGCGCAGACCGCGTTCGCCCCGTTCGCGCGGTTGCCGCATCACTGGCTGGAGGCGCCCCTCGGCGCCCCGTGCGACGCCGACGGCGACGACGACCTCGTCGGCAACCAGCTCACCGTGCGCGCGATCCCGGTGCCCGGCACGACGCCGGGTTACTACGGCCGCCGCCGCGTGCGCGGCGCCGTGGTCGCGTACGAGATCGCCGATTGCGGCAGCGATAAACGCCTACTCTTCGCGCCGGTCTTCGCGGATATCGACGATACGCTCGAGCGTGCGATAGAGTCCGCGAGCTTCGCGTTCCTCGACGGATCCTTCTACAGCGACGACGAGCTCGTCGCGCAGGGCCTCGCGAGCAAGAGCGCCCGGTCGCTGGGGCATTTGCCGGTAGGCGGCGCCGGCGGCACGCTGGAAAGACTGCGCGGCATGAAGACGCGCGTGATCTTCACGCACGTCAACAACTCCAACCCAATGCTCGATCCGGACTCGCCGGCCGCCGCGCTCGTGCGCGAGCTCGGCGCGGAGATCGCGTTCGACGGAATGGAACTCAGGCTCTAAAAGTCGTCGTCCGGTTCGAGTTCCGCCTGGCCGCCGGCGGCGAAGAACGCCGCCTGGCGCATCGTCGGGATCGGCTCGAACGGCAGCGCGTGCTGCCCGAAGTCGAAGCAGTCCGCCAACTCCCCGGCGCGCACGTCGGT
>DATDGN010000013.1:0-7063 GCA_036522095.1 Candidatus Cybelea sp.
AGTTACGGCGTCGCATTATTGCGGCCACCAATTTCTTCGAGCGGTTGTGGACCCTCCTCAACCGGCGAACCGTTGACGTTCCAATGTTTCTCGACCTTCAGAGCTATAATATCGTCGCGGTCTATTACATCCTCGAGGAAATCCTGAACGATTTGGTAAAGCAGGAAGAATTCAGTTTCGACGAATTCAGAAAGTTGGCTCTCCGAGCGCAGCCATTTCTTGGCTGGCTTCCCGCTGACGACCCGTTGCGCGTGGCGGCGTTTTCTGAACTGCCTCTTACAGGACCCTCCTTACGCGAACGCCCGGCACTCCCCTGACCATAGGAACCCGCCGTCCCATCGCCAAAATAGACTGGCGCGACTCGCGTACAGTACTTCGCACCTTTATATTTGCGAGTGAATTGCTTCATATCGTGGAGGAGCGCGCACCATCGCGATGATGGCAAAATGACGACCATAACAGGTGAGCGATGAAGAAGCCTGTAGCAGCAACTATCCGCAATCCGCACTTCAACGCTGATGATACGCCGAAGAAGCGGTTTGGCTCGTACTGGGCGGCGGAGCAGTTCATCGAGCGGTCTGGTCTGGCGGGAGTGCATTCGTACTACTGCAGAACGTGCAGGGGCGTCCATATCGGCCATCCGCTGGAGCCTCGCACCCGTCCGTGACGCTTGACAGAGCCTAGGGCCACTGGGGCTCGCATATAGAGAGGCGACGCTCGCACTCTTCTCGTATCAAGAAGTCTCGGTTTTTTAACCTTCATGGCGTAATTTGGAAGACGGTTCCGTCGTCGTATCCGCCGGATTCGGATGTCCCCACTAAGACGCCCTTCCAGTTGATGAGACCGGCCATAGGGTACGCACCATCCGGGTCGTTTTGAAAGGCGTAAACAACGTTTTCAGAACCAGATGTGCTGACCTTAAAGACCGTGCCGCATCCGTCGCATTTGGACTGTTCGCCACCACCGCCATCGGTTGTGCCAAATAAGGAACCTTTCACGTCAATTAAAGGCGCGTAGGGCTGCTGACCATCAGCGCCACCCTTGAAACTATAAAGTAGATGCTCCTTCCCTGACGCGTTTATCGAAAAAACCGTCCCCCACCCATTTGTTCCCCCGGCGTATGTTGTGCCGTAGAAGGTTCCCTTGACATTGAGTAGACTCGAAAACGGTGTTGCACCATCTGGAGGCCCTTTAAAGTGGTACAGCGTGCGCTCTTCGCCTTTGGTCGTAACGGAAAACACAGTGCCCCAGCCTTCACCATTGAAGTAATCAGACGCCGTACCGTAAAGAGTCCCGTTCACGTTAAGTAGGCTACACATTGGGTATGTGCCATCACGGGAACCCTTAAAGCTATACAGTACATGTTCACTGCCCGATGTAGTCAGCGCGAACACGGTTCCCTTGGAGCTTGCGCCGCCCGATTCCGTAGTGCCGTAAAGCGTACCGTGGACTACGATAAGAGCCGCGCTGGGGTACGAGCCGTCTGTGGTGCCGCCTTTGAAGCTATAGACAACTTGCTCATTGCCAGCGGAATCAACGGCGAAGACAGTCCCCGCATCATAGTAGCCGCCAAATGATGTCGTGCCGTAAAATTTCCTGTTGACGTAAACAAGGCCAGCAGTGGGCTGTCCGCCGTCAGGAGGTTTTTTAAAGCTGTAGATGACCCGCTGCTTGCCGGATGGCTCTAACGAAAAAACCGTTCCTTCGTTGCCTGGACCCCCGTCATACGTTGTGCTGTAAAAGGAGCCGTTGACTTCAATGAGACCTCCCTGCGGGCGACCGCCGTCCGGGCCGCCTTTGAACCGGTAGAGAACCTTCTCAGGCGAGGCCGCCGGTTGATGTAGTCTTATGTTTTGGACCAAGCCGCCCGCCGTTGGAAGTGGGTGTGACCCGCCACCGCATCCGGCCAGCACCACCAAGCCGAGGGCAATACCTAAGGCGTCGCGGCTAAGACGGAAAGCCATCATCGGCGCTACCTCCGGCGAGGATGATTCGACGGCGGCGGCGCCTTCCTAGCCTGGCATCGGGGCCGTTACGGCGCTGAAATGGTCCTCGCGCTGGGCAGGAGCGCAGGCGACGATGGCGACCGGTATTGCCTGAGCAGTCGTTCCCATTGAAGGGTAGCCGCCGGGAAGCCACACGTCGTTTTGTGACCTTTACTTTGGTTTAGTGGCGTTGAGCTGACCTGGTGGAAAAGCCTTGATATATGAGAAGCACTTTCGCGTCGTTACGCGGGGTTTAGCGCGACACGAAGATTTGAAGACCGTGCGGGCCACCAGACCCGTACGCTCCCGTAGTGATGACCCGCCCGTATTTAGATTGTTATGCTGGTTTTAACTTCCAGCCGAGCCAGGTCCACGAGATACCGGCGAAAATGAAGTTCAGTCCAACGACGAATCCGATGAACCAGATTGCCGAAAACGGCCACTGCGCCCAGAGCAGAAGGCCGAGGATGACGCTGAGGACGCCGCTCGTGGCCACCCAGCCGTAGTTGGGAAACTGCATCATAAGGGCCGCAATGAAGCGGAAGACGCCGCCGAACACGAGTAGCGCGGCGAGCAGCAGGGTAACGACGAGCGCGCCCGCGACGGGATGCTCGAGCAGCATCAAGCCGACGATGACGTCCAGCACGCCGACCAGCAGCAGCAAAATTACGTGGCCGGCACCGCGCGCCATGAAGGCGGCAACGAGCTGACCGATCCCGGCAATCACCAGCACGATGCCGAGCGCGAACACGGACGCCAGCGTGGCCGCACGCTCGGCCCAGATGGCGTAGATCCCGACCAGGATGAACAGGACGCCCAGCGCGACGTACCAGCCCCAGTTCGTTTGGGCCTCCGCGGCATCCGCAACGATTTGTCTCATGCCGCCTATGGTATCGGATTCGGACGGCCGCGGCCAGCGGTGGGGGAAGGCGTAGGGGCTCGGCCCGAAGTGCTGCCGTTGTGGCAGACAGTACGCTGACCGGCTCTCCCTACGACTCGGTGTTCGAGTCGCGCTGGCTGCAGGAGGCCGCCCCCGACCGGTGCTTCCCCAGGGATGAGATGCCGGCCGACGCCGCCTTCCAGCTGGTAAGCGACGAGCTCTTCCTCGACGGCACGGCGCGCCAAAACCTCGCGACGTTCTGCCAGACCTGGGACGACGAATACGTCCATCGGCTGATGGACATCTCGCTCAACAAGAACTGGATCGACAAGGAAGAGTATCCGCAGTCCGCCGCGATCGACCAGAAGTGCCTGAGCATGGTCGCCGATCTGTGGAACGCGCCGGCCTGCGACGACGCCACCGGCACCAACACGATCGGCTCGAGCGAGGCGTGCATGCTCGGCGGGATGGCGATGCTGCGGCGCTGGCGCACGCAGATGAAAGCCCTACGCAAGCCGACGGACAAGCCGAACTTCGTGTGCGGGCCGGTGCAGGTGTGCTGGCACAAGTTCGCGCGCTACTGGGACGTCGAGATGCGCGAGATTCAGATGGAGCCGGACCGGCTGTTCCTGGATCCGGAGCGCATGGTCGAGGCCATCGACGAGAATACGATCGGGGTAGTTCCGACCTTCGGCGTCACCTATACCGGCAACTACGAATTTCCCGAGCCGCTCCACGCCGCGCTGGACAAGCTGCAGAAGGCGAAGGGCCTCGACGTCGACATGCACGTCGACGCCGCCAGCGGCGGGTTCCTCGCCCCGTTCTGCGCGCCCGAGATCGTCTGGGACTTCCGCCTGCCGCGCGTCAAGTCGATCAGCTCCTCGGGCCACAAGTACGGCCTCGCGCCGCTCGGCACGGGGTGGATCATCTGGCGCGACGCCGCGGCGCTGCCCGACGATCTGGTTTTCGACGTCGACTACCTCGGCGGCAAGGTCGGCACGATCGCGATCAACTTCTCGCGGCCCGCGGGCCAGGTGATCGCGCAGTACTACACGTTCATCCGGCTCGGCCGCGAAGGATACAGGAACGTGCAGATGAGCGCCTACCACGTCGCGGCGTACTTGGCGAACGCGATCGCCCCGCTCGGACCCTACGAGTTCATCAGCACCGGCGATCCGAAAGAGGGAATACCGGCCGTGTGCTTCCGCATCAAGGCGGGCGCAGACCCCGGTTACACGCTGCTCGACCTCTCCGACCGGCTGCGCATGAGCGGCTGGCAAGTCCCGGCGTTCGCGCTCAACGGAAAGGTCTCGGACGTTATCGTCATGCGGATCATGTGCCGCCGCGGCTTCGAGAAGGACTTCGCCACGCTATTGATGCGCGATTTCAAAGCTGCGCTGGCATTCTTCGAGAGCCACCCCCGCCCCGAGATACGCCCGTCCGAGGGAACCGGCTTCCACCACTAGTTAACGCGCCGAAAGACTACTCTCGTGAAGACCCGTCCCGACATCCGTAACGTAGCGATCGTCGCACACGTCGATCACGGCAAGACGACGCTCGTCGACGCGATGCTCAAGCAGAGCGGCGTCTTCCGCGAAGGCCAGCACGTGGCCACGCGCGTGCTGGACTCGAATCCGCTCGAGCGCGAGCGTGGGATCACGATCCTCGCGAAGAACACGGCCGTGCGCCACGGCGACGTGAAGTTCAACATCGTCGACACGCCGGGCCACTCCGATTTCGGCGGCGAGGTCGAGCGCGTGCTGCAGATGGTGCAGGGCGTGCTGCTCCTCGTGGACGCCGCCGAGGGCGTGATGCCGCAGACACGCTTCGTCCTGCGCAAGGCGCTGGAGCTCGACCTGCGCGCCATCGTCGTCGTCAACAAGATCGACCGCAAGGACGCGCGGCCGCAAGAGGTCGTCAACGAGACCTTCGATCTGTTCGTCGAGCTCGGCGCGAACGACGAGCAGGCCGACTTTCCGGTGCTGTTCACCAACGCCAAGGCCGGCATCGCGAAGTGCTCGCTGGACGACGGCGGCGACTCGCTCGAGCCGCTGTTCGAGACGATCGTCGCACGCGTGCCGGAGCCGCCCTCGGAGGAGGGCCCGTTCCAGCTGCTGATCTCGGCGATCGATCACAACCGCTACGTCGGGCGCATCGGCATCGGCCGTATCTTCCGCGGGACGTCGCGGCGCAACGAGCCGATCGTCAAGATCGCGCGCGACGGCGCCGTCACGACGGGGCTGCGCCTCGCGACGCTGCTGACCTTCGCCGGCCTCGAGCGCATCGACGTCGAGGAGGCGTCGGCCGGCGACATCGTGTGCGTTTCGGGCATCGACGATCTCAACATCGGCGACACGCTCGCCGACGCGGACGCGCCCGAACCGATCGCGGCGACCGCCGTCGACGAGCCAACCGTATCGATGTTCTTTTCCGTGAACAACTCGCCGTTCGCGGGCCGCGAGGGCAAGTTCCTTACGTCGCGCCAGATCCGCGAGCGCCTGATGCGCGAGCTGGAGTCGAACGTGGCCCTCCGCGTCGCCGACACGGCGTCGCCCGACACGTTCGAGGTGCGCGGACGCGGCGAGCTGCACCTCGCGATCCTGATCGAGACGATGCGCCGCGAGGGCTACGAGCTGTGCGTCTCCAAGCCGCAGGTCATCGTCACGGAGCGCGACGGCAAGCGCTACGAACCGGTCGAGTACGTCGTCGTCGACGTTGCGCAGGAGTACTCGGGAGCGGCGATCGAGGCGCTGGGCCGGCGCAAGGCGACGATGTCGAACATGCTCGCCGTCGGCGACGTTCAGCGGCTCGAGTACACGATGCCGACGCGGGCCATTTTCGGCTTGCGCGGCGAGCTGCTGACGCTGACGCGCGGCACCGCGGTGCTCTCGCACACGTACTACGACCACCAGCCGTGGCAGGGCGAGCTGCCCGGCCGGAACGTCGGCACGCTGGTCGCGAGCGACACGGGCCGCTCGACGGGCTACGCCCTGATGGGCCTCGAGCAGCGCGGCCGGTTCTTCATCGGTCCGGGGATCGACGTCTACCAGGGCATGATCGTCGGCCGTGCCGGCGACGAGTACGACGTCGCGATCAACGTCGTTCGCGAGAAGAAGCTCACCAACATGCGCGCCGCCGGCTCCGACGAGAACGTCAAACTGGCGCCGCCGGAGCAGCTCTCCCTCGAGCGCGCGCTCGAGTTCATCGATGACGACGAGCTCGTCGAGGTCACGCCGAAATCGATCCGCCTGCGCAAACGCATCCTCGACGAGACCGAGCGGTTGCGTCTGCGCAAGCGCGAGGCCGCGAAAACCTAGCAGATGCGGCCGTTCGACTTCGTCATCACGTTTCTTGCGTTTATCTACGCACTTGCGCTTGCCCATCTTCTGCTGGCGGCGGCACACATGATCCGCCATAGGCGCGACCTCGTTTTCGATTGGGCGCATGCGTTGTGGATGACCGCGGCGCTCGCGTTTCTGTGGGCCAACTGGATTAGCTGGTGGGACGTTCACGCCCTCGCCACTTTCACGCTGGCAACCATCACGGCTGGCTTCCTCTTCAGCATAAATCAGTACTTAGTTTGTGCGCTCGTGTCACCTAGGCTCGATGCGGAAGACGGTCTGAACATGCGCGTCTTCCACGAAACGCAAGGTCGAACGTACATCGCGGCATTCGCCGTGCTGATCGGCGCTTCGATCCTAATCAACTATTTTGGCGGATTCGGTCTGAACGTCCTGAACTGGATGCGCGAGAACATAGTAGTGATCGCTATGCTGCCGGTGACCGTCGCGGCGCTACTTTGGCGGGCTCGCTGGATTCAGATCACGGCTCCGATTGCGCTCTTGGTGCTTCTCGTCGCCTATATGACCATGTTCTATTCGGAGCTACGTTAGCGCCACGCTCAGGATGACATCGCTCAGCGTGACAGAGGGAGAAACTGCCGCGCGAAATAGTCCGCCGTCGCCGTGTCGGCCTCGAGCCAGGCCGCATAGCGGAGGAAGCCGTGGATCTCGTTGGGGATCACGATCTGCTCGAACGGCACCCGCGCACGCTGCAGCCGCTCCACGAGATCCACCATCTGGTGGAACTCGACGTTGCGATCGTCGTCGCCCTGGATGAGGAGCACGGGCGACTTCCACGTCGCGATCGCAGAATCGGGCGAGGATTGCCACGCCAGCTTCATCAACGCTCGCGCGTC
>DATDGN010000014.1:0-4811 GCA_036522095.1 Candidatus Cybelea sp.
CGGTCTCCGCATCGAACGTTCGCGTCGCGCGCTACAACGTCGTCCAAGCGAGGGGCGCCTTCGACGTCGCGCTGCACCTGCAGCCGTCGTCGAGCTACTCCGACAACCCGCCGGTCAACTTCCTCGAGGCGGGTCCGGGGGAGCAGGGAGCGTACGGCTCTCCTTCACCGGTGTTCACCACGGGTCCCGGCAACATCATCCAGCATCAGTCCGGGTTCCAATATGGAGTCCAAGGCCAGACGGTCAACGGCACGACCTACAACGGCTCGATCACCCAGCAGCGCACGTACAACAACACCGTCTTCAACGCCTACAACCCGTACTATCTCGCGTCGCTCAATCTCTCGGTGACGCAGCCGCTGCTCAAGAACTTCGGCATGAACTCCGCGAAGCGTCAGCTCGAGCTCGCCTTCATCAACTCCGACGCAGCCACCGCGCAGACGCTGGTCGACGCGTCGACTACGATCTCGCAGGTCGAGAACACCTATTGGGACCTGGTCGCGGCCTGGCGCAACGTCGCGATCCAGGAGGCCGCGTTGAAGGAGGCCGTCGCGCAGCAGCAGAGCAACGTGCGGCTCGCGCGGCGGGGCGCCGCGGCGTCGATCGACGCGATCGAGTCGCAGACGCAGGTGTCGAACTTTCAAGATGCGGTCTACTCGGCGCTGCAAACGGTCTCGCAGCTGCAAAACCGTCTCAAAAGCCTGATCGCGTTCAACGTGCGCGATCCGGTGTGGAATGCGAATCTCGTTCCGTCGACGTCGGTGCAGCAGCTTCCGAGGGCGAGCCAACTCTCAGACGTAATCGCCGAGGCGCAACAGAATCGGCCGGAAGTACGGCAGGCGGAAGACAAGCGCCGCGCCGCCGACATCGACGTCGTCTTCGCCAAGAATCAGTCGCTGCCGCAGGCCGACGTCCAGGCGCAATACGAGAGTAACGGCTTCGCCGGCCTCCTCACACCGGTGCCCGCATTTATCTTGGGCTACTGCACGGGGAGCAGATCGAACGGCGACCTCGGCCTTCAGACCTGTCCTACGCCCCCACCCAACACGCAAGGAAAAATGGCCTTTGCCTATCACAGCATGTGGGCGGGCTACTTCCCGACGTTCAACATCGCGTTGATCGTCGGCTATCCGATCCAGGGCCGCGTCGCGCGCGGCCTGCGCGGCGTCGCGAGCGAGGAAACGACACAGGCGAAGGTCGCCATGGCGAGCGTGCGGCAGCGCATCGGCTCCGAGGCGCGCAACGCGCTGCAGACCTATGAGTCCGCGCTATCCAGGCTGAGCGCGGCGCGGCGCGCGCGCGAGGCCGCCGAGACGGTCTACGCGAGCGAGCTGCGCAAGTTCCGCAACGGCGCGTCGACGACGTATCTCGTCCTCCAGCGCCAGGTTCAGCTCGCCCAGGCACGCGGCGCCGAGCTGCAGGCGCAGACGCAGCTGAACGAGTCCATCGTCGAGTTGGAGCGCGTGCAGGGCACGATCCTCAGCGGCAACGGCGTCAACGTGCAGACGCTCGGCACGCACGCGCTGGCGCAGTAGGCATCCCGCGACCGTGAAGCGGCCCGTCGTTCCGGCCATAGTGGCGATCGCGGTCACCGCGCTCGCGACGCTACCGGTGCCGCCCACGTCGGCCCAGCCTCCGCAGCTGCCGGTGGTGCCGAGCGTGGCGCCCGGTTATCGCGCGCCGGACGTTGCACCGACCCAGGCGCAGATCGTCGGCGTCACTCAGCAGCCGTTCGTCGGCATCTCGCTGCAGGACGCGATCGCGATGGCGTTGCTGAAAAATCCGGACCTCGCGGTGTCGGCCTCGAACGTGCGCGTCGCGCGCTACACTATCGTGGAAGCCAAGGGCGCGTACGACCTGCAACTGCAGCTCAAGCCATCCTCGAGCTTCTCGGTGAGTCCGCCACAGAACGCGTTCGAGGCCGGCCCAGGCGAACTCGGGCGCTACTCGCCGGGGCCCGCGTCGACGCCGGGTGTGATCTTCACGACCGGACCGGGCAACATCGTCCAGCATCAATCGTCCTTCCAGTACGGCGTCGGCGGCCAGACCGAAAACGGCATGACGTATCAGGCGGGTATCCAGCAGAGCCGCACGTATAACAACACCGTTTTCGACGCGTATAACCCGTACTACATCGCGACGCTCAACCTCGCCGTGACGCAGCCGCTGCTGAAGAATGCGGGCATGAACGCGAACAAGCGCCAGCTCAAGCTGGCCTTCGTCAACGAGGATGCAAAGGCGGCGCAGGCGCTGATCGACGCGTCGAATACCATCGCGCAGGTCGAGGACGCCTATTGGCAGCTGGTCGCCGCATGGCGCAACGTAGCGATCCAGGAGGAAGCTCTGGGGGAGGCCATCGCTCAGCAACAGAGCAACGTGCGCCTCGCGCGGCGCGGCGAGGCCGCGTACGTCGACGCCGTCGAGTCCGAAACGCAGGTCGAGACGTTCCGCGACGACGTGTATTCGGCGCTGCAGAACGTCTCCGCGTTGCAGAATCAGCTCAAGGACCTCGTCGTGACCGACGCGGCCGATCCGATCTGGCGCGCCAACCTCGTCCCCTCGACGTCCGTACAGCAGCTTCCGACCGCGTCGGACCTCGCTACGATCGTCGCCGAGGGACGGCAGCATCGGCCGGAAATGCTGCAAGCGCGGGCCAAGGCGCATCAGGCCGATATCGATCGGGCCTTTGCCAAGAACCAGTCGCTCCCGCAGGCTGACCTCAAGGCGCAGTACCTCAGCAACGGCTTCGCGGGGCTGCTCACACCCGTGCCCCCGTTCTTGACCAACGTATGCTCGCAGGCGGCGTTGACTGCTTGTCCCACGCCGCCGCCGCAGACGCAGGGCACGATGGCGTTCGCCTATCACAACATGTGGGCGGCGTACTTTCCGACGTTCAACGTCGCCCTCATCGTCGGCTATCCGCTTCAGGCGAATCTCGCGCGCGGTGAACGCGGCGTCGCAGCCGAGGAAACGCGCCAAGCCGCGATCCTCATGCAGGGCGTCGCCGTGCGCATCGGCGCCGAAGCCCGCATCGCGCTGCAGGCATATCAATCCGGGCTCGCGCGCCTAGATGCGGCGCGGCGTTCGCGGGAATCGGCCGAAGCCGTATATGCGAGCGAGGTGCGGAAGTTCCATGCCGGAGCCTCGACGACGTTCCTCGTGTTGCAGCGCCAGGTAGAGCTGGCTCAAGCACGGGGCCAGGAGCTCACCGCGCAGACCGACCTGAATCAAGCCATCGTCGAGCTGCACCGCGTCGACGGCTCGATCCTCACGGAAAACGGCGTGGACTTGCGAACGCTCGGAAGCCGGGCACTGGCGCGGTAAGCAGTGAGAGAACTAAAAGCTCGCGCGCTGTCCGCGGCGGTCGCGCTCGCAGCGCTCGTTGCCGGCGCGTTGCCGCTGCAGCCGACCTCGGCGCAGGTGGACGATAATCTGCCGAAGCGAGCGACGCTGCCGACGCCGATCCCGTCGGCGAACATGGCTCCGGTGCCGAGCGTCGCTCCAGGTTTTCGCGCGCCCGCCGTCGGTCCGAGCTCCGCTGCGATCGTCGGCGTGATCCAGCAGCCCTTCGTCGGAATCTCGCTGCAAGATGCCGTCGCGATGGCGCTGTTGCAGAACCCCAATCTAGCGATCTCGGCCTCTAACGCGCGCATCGCCCGCTACCGCATCGCGGAGGCGAAAGCGGCCTTCGACACGCAGCTTCAGCTCGAGCCTTCGTCAAGTTTTTCCGTCACGCCGCCCGAGAATCTCTTCTTCGCGGGGCCGGGCAACCCGGGATTGTACACGTGCACAAACGGCCAAGGCCAGCCGTTCACGTGCGAGACTGCAGGCCCCGGCAACATTATCCAACATCAATATAATTTCCAGGGTTCGTTCTCGGGACAGCTCGTCAACGGGATGACGTATACCGCCGGGATAACGCGCACGCGCACCTACAACAACACGCTGATCAACACGTTCAACCCGTACTATCAGTCGTCGCTGAACCTCGCGGTGACGCAGCCGCTGTTGCGCAACTTCGGGATGAACGAGGCGAAACGCGCGCTCAGGCTGCAGCTCCTGACGACCGACTCGCAGGAGGCGCAGGCGCTCGTCGACGCGTCGAGCACGATCGCGCAGGTCGCGGACGCCTACTGGAACCTTGTCGCGGCGTGGCGTAATGTCGCCGTCCAGGAAGAGGCGCTGAAAGAAGCCGCGACGCAGGAGCAGAGCGTCGTGCGAATCGCGCGGCGCGGTGCGGCGCCTCCGGTGACCGCGGTCGAGGTCCAGAGCCAGGTCGCAAAATTCCAGAGCGACGTGTTCGCCGCGCTCGAAACCGTATCGAAGCTGCAGAATCAGCTCAAGAGCCTTATCGTCTCCGATTCCGACGATCCGATCTGGCGCGCCAACCTCGTGCCGTCGTCGCCGGTGCAGCAGCTTCCCACGATCGAGGACCTGTCGGCGATCGTCGAATTGGCCGCGAAGTATCGCCCCGAGGTGCGACAGGCGCAGGACCAGATTCGGCAGGCCGACGTCGACGAAGCCTATGCGAAGAATCAGTCGCTGCCGCAGGCCGACCTCCAGGTGCAGTATCAGAGCAACGGTTTCGCCGGTCTGCTCGCGCCCGTTCCGGGCTTCGAGTCGTTCGCGTGCAACCTTCCGACGGGCGGTTGTCCGACGCCGCCGCCGGAAACTCAGGGCAAGATGGGTCAGGCGACGGCCAACATGTGGGCGTGGCGCTATCCGGCATTCAACATTTCCTTCAACGTCAGCTTCCCGCTTCAGAACGACTTCGCACGGGGCTTGAAAGCCGTCGCGAATCAAGAAAAGCA
>DATDGN010000015.1:0-19589 GCA_036522095.1 Candidatus Cybelea sp.
CACGACGCGATTGCTCGTCGTCCGGCGGTTCTTCAGCGAAAGGTCGAAGGGTAGGAGCGTGAGCTCGATGCCGATGACCCGCCGGTCGAGCACGCGCAGCGCTTCGAGAAGCAACTCCTGTCCGGTCTGATCGCCCTCGAGGACGACGAGCGTGGCCAAAATGAACTCCCAACGTGATGAAGAAGAGATAGATCCCATGGCACGGGCGCGCTTCGACTCCGCTTCGCGCAGGCGCCGCGGAGCGAATGCCAGGGCGAGGCTCAACCTCGAGATCGTTGGGATTACCGCGATCGCACTCGCCGTCCTGTGCGGGATCGCCCTCGCGTTTCCGCATCACGCCGGCTCCATCGGCGCCTGGACCGCCGGCGGACTGCGCCGGGTGTTCGGATCGGCGGCGCCGCTCTTCCCGGTTCTGCTTGCGCTCTTCGGCGCGATCGTTTTCTTGGAAGTCAACGTGCCGCGCATGATCGCCGGCCTCGGCAGCAGTGCGCTCGCGTACTTCCTCATCATCGACGCGATGTTCGGAGCGCGCGGCGCAACGCACGGCGGCGCTATCGGCTCGAACATCTGGTGGGCGCTGCGCGCGCTCTTCGGCTCAGCCGGCGCCTGGATTCTGCTCGTCCTCGCCGCGCTCTCGCTGACGCTGTGGCTGAGCAACGCGAGCATGAAGCAGCTCATCGGCCGCGTCATCGTCTTCTTCGGAGGCCTGCGGCCGCCGCCGCTTCCGCGCTTGCCGCGGCTGCGCGACGCCTTCGCGCTCCCGATTCAGCACAACATCGCCGAGCCGGTCGTCGAGCCCGAAATCGAGGCTGAAATGATCGTGCCGCGGCCACCGGCCGCACCGCCCGAGCCGCCGCGCTACTCCGAGCCCAAGCCGCTCGGCACGTCGAAGAGCGCGTATCGCCTTCCGGATCTCGCGCTGTTTGACGTCCCGCCGAGCCAGACGGTAGACGAGTCCAACCGCGCACACATCCTCGAGGACACGCTGAACAGCTTCGGCGTCGGCGCAAAGGTGGTGCACATCGAGCGCGGACCCTCGATAACGCGCTACGAGCTCAAGCCGGAACGCGGCGTCAAGATCTCGCGGATCGCGTCGCTCGCCGATGACCTCGCGCTCGCGCTGGCCGCGACGAGCGTGCGCATCGAGGCTCCGATCCCCGGCAAGTCCGCCGTCGGGATCGAGGTTCCCAATCAGACGGTGTCGGTCGTCGCCGTTCGCGAGATCCTCGACTCGCTTCCCAATCGCGGACAGGTGCCGCCGCTGTGGATGGCGCTCGGCAAAGACATCACCGGGCGGCCGGTCTTCGGCGACCTCTGCATGATGCCGCACGTGCTGGTCGCCGGCGCGACGGGCTCGGGCAAGTCGGTGTGCCTCAACACGATCATCGCGTCGCTGCTGGTCAGCTCGACTCCGGATCAGGTGCAGATGCTGATGATCGATCCGAAGCGCGTGGAGCTGGCGGTGTTCAACGGCATCCCGCACCTCATCAAGGACGTCATCGCCGATCCGCGGCTCGCCGCCGGCGCGCTCTTCGAGATGACGAAGGAGATGGAGTCACGCTACGAGCGCTTCGCCAAGGCCGGCGTCCGCAAGATCGAGGAGTACAACACGAAGTATCCGCAGGAGCGGCTGCCCTACGTCGTGATCGTGATCGACGAGCTGGCGGACCTGATGCTGGTCGCGCCCGCGAAGGTCGAGACGACGATCATGCGGCTGGCGCAGCTCGCGCGCGCGACGGGCATCCATCTCGTCGTGGCGACGCAGCGCCCGTCCGTCGACGTCATCACGGGTCTGATCAAGGCGAACGTGCCCTCGCGCATCGCCTTCGCCGTGAGCTCGCAGGCCGACTCGCGCGTTATCCTCGACATGAACGGCGCGGAGCGGCTGCTGGGGCGCGGCGACATGCTCTACCTTCCAATTGATGCGCCGAAGCCGATTCGCGCGCAGGGCGCGTTCATCACGGCTTCCGAGGTAAGCCGGCTGGTGGAGTTCTGGGCACGGCAGGCGCGCCCGGACAACCTGCTCGACGTGGAGGTCGTGCCGGTCGGCGACGACGAGTCGGCGCGCCGCGACGCCGACCCGCTGTGCTTTGAGGCCGCCAAATTCATCATCGAGACGAACTACGCGTCCACCGCCGCGCTGCAGTCGCAGTTTTCGATCGGCCATCCGCGCGCGGTGCGACTCATGAAGCAGCTCGAAGACTTCAAGGTCGTGGGCCAGCACGAGGGGACGAAGCCGCGCAAGATCTTGATCGGCCTGCCGGAGCTGGATCTGATGGCCCCGCGTCTCGGCAAGAACCCGGGCGGCCAGCAAGACCTCTTCGCGAGCGGCTGACGGCATGCGCTACGATCTCGGGTACGCCGTCCGGGCGATGATCGTGACGATCGTCGCGGCCGCGCTGTTCGACGTGCTGGGCGTGCAGGTCGTGCGCTTCGGGGAGCCCGCGTGGCTGACCGCGTGGGAGCGCTCCTGGGTCGACCATTCGACACTTATCGCATGGTGGCTGACCTGGTCGTGCTACGTTCAGGTCATGGTGCCGATCGCCGCGATTCTGCTCATCGTCGCGTGGCTCGCGCCGGAGTGGCGCGTCCGGATCATCTTTAGCGTGGCGATGCTGCTGTTGTGCTGGCGCGGTGCCGATTTCTTCCAGCATATCTTCGCGCGGCCGCGCCGCCTCGATTGGGTGGTCAAGCACGAGACGGCGGGCTCGTATCCCAGTTCGCACGCGGCGATCGCGACGGGCTTTTACGGGCTCTGGGCGCTGATGCTGTATATTTCGGAACTGCCGAGCGCCACGCGGAAGACGGCGGCGGCGCTGCTCGCGTTTCTCGCGATCGCGATCTGCTGGGCGCGCCTCGCGCTCGGCGCGCACTACCTCACCGACCTGATCGGCGGGGCGCTCCTAGCGGTCGCCCTCGTCTCCGCCGGCCTCTCCGTCGTTCCGCACGCGATCTCCGCCGGACAGGCTGCGGGGCGCCTCTACCGGTCGGCCGAATAGGCGCGGGATGCCGTTTTCCGATCCGATGTTCGCGGAGATCGAGCGCAAGCTCGATGCCGGCGTGCCGCTCTCGATGGACGACGGGCTCGCGCTCTATCGCACGTGGGATCTGCACACGCTCGGGCGGCTCGCGCGCAAGCAGAAGGAGCGCAAGAGCGGCAAGAAAGTCTTCTACGTCCTCAACCGTTACATCAACTCGACGAACGTGTGCTTCGCAGGCTGCACGTTCTGCTCGTTCGCGGCGGACGAGTTCAAGGAACCGCAGCGCGTCTTCCGCATGACCGCGGATCAGGTCTTCGCCAAGGCCGTCGAGACGGGAACGAACTTCAATCAGATCCACATCGTCGGCGGTCACGATCCGCGTCAACTCTCATTAGATTATTGGCTGCCGCTGATGCGCCGCTTCAAGCAGGCGCTGCCGCACGTGCAGTTGTCGCTCTTTACGGCCGCCGAGCTCGAGTACATGGCGAAGCGCCATCGGCTGTCGTTCCCGGCGATCATCGGCATGCTCAAAGAGGCCGGGCTCGACAACGTCAACGGCGGCGCGGCCGAGATCTTCGCAGATGGGACGCGCTCGAAGATCTGCCCGAACAAGGTGTCAGCGGCGAACTGGGTCGAGATTCACGAGGAGCTGCATCGTCAGGGCATCGCGAGCAACGCGACGATGCTGTACGGGCACATCGAGTCGCTCGAGGATCGCGTGGATCATCTGATCCGCCTGCGCGAGTCACAGGAACGCTCGCCCGGTTACAACGCCTTCATCCCGCTGGCGTTTCATCCCGACGGCAACGAGCTCTCGTACTGCGGGTGGACGACGGGTCTCGACGACATCCGCACGTTCGCGGTCGCGCGCCTGATGCTGCATAACTTCGACCACGTCAAGGCCTACTGGATGATCCAAGGGCTGAAGGTCTGCCAGGTGGCGCTGAAGTTCGGCGCCGACGATATGGACGGAACGCACGGCTCGACCGACGAGGAGATGATCTACCACTCTGCCGGCACGCAATCGGGCCAGTACGTCGACGACCGCGAGTTTCGCCGGCTGATCGAGGAGGCCGGCTACGTGCCCGTGCGCCGCAACTCGACCTACGACGAGTTCGCCTATGACTGGACACCCGCTCTCCCGGTTTCATCGTGACGCTCCGCTGCGGCCGAATCAAATACACCAACGACCTGCCGATCTACGCCGCGTTCGATGCGGGCGCGATCGAGTATCCGGGCACGTTGCATGCCGACGTGCCGGCGCGTTTGAACTCCATGCTGCTGCGCGGCGAGCTCGACATGGGACCGGTGAGCGCATTCGCGTGGGCGGCGAACTCCGAACGCCTCGCGCTGCTGCCCGACCTGTGCATCGGCGCGCGCGACGAGGTCGTGTCGGTCGTGCTCGTCTCGCGCAAGCCGCCGGCGCTGTTGGGTGGCTCGAAGGTCTACATCAGCGAGGAGTCGGCGAGCGGGCGATATCTCTTGCGGATCATTCTCGAGCAGCGCTATCGCGTCCGGCCGAAATACGTCGACGAGAGCGATCCGCGTGCGCGAGCGACAGCGGGTAATCCGACGCTGCTGATCGGCGACGCCGCGATCGACGCGATCGAAAGCTTCCCGTCCGAGATCGTATACGATCTGGGAAGGCTGTGGCACGAGTGGAGCGGCCACCAGACGGTGTTCGCCGTGTGGGCCGCGCGCCGCGACGCCTATGAAAGCGATCCCGCGCCGTTTCACGCCTGCATGCACGCGCTGACCGACGCGTACACTTGGTCGCGTTCGCACTCGCCCGAGGTCGTCGCGCTCGCCCAGCGCACGATCGCGCGCCCCGCGGGCTTCTACGAGAGCTACTTCGGGAAGCTCAACTTCATGTTTCACGCTGCCGCGCGCAACGGGCTGGCGGCGTATTGCCGCGAGTTGGTCGAGATCGGCGCGATCGCCGACGTTCCGGCGCCGCTGCGGGAGGCCGCCAGTGCCCTCGCTGGCTAGCCTGCTCGACCGCGCCGCGACGGGCGGACGCCTCGACTTCGACGAGGGCCTGCGCCTCTACAACGAGGCCGACATCCACGAGCTCGGTGCCGCGGCGCACGCGCGCCGCATGCAGATGCATTCGCCCGACGTCGTGACGTACGTGATCGACACGACGATCAACTACACGAACGTGTGCAACGTGCACTGCACGTTCTGCGCCTTCTTCCGGCCGGAACATCACAAAGAAGGCTACACGATGTCGCACGATCGGGTGCTGGATCGCGTGAAATACGCCGTGGATCAGGGCGCGACCCAGATCATGATCCAGGGCGGAGTCAATCCGGAGCTCGGCATCGAGTGGTTCGAGAAACTCTTTGAGCGCGTGCATTCGGAGTACCCCCGAGCCGATCTGCACTCGCTATCGGTCTCCGAGATCGTCGGCATCGCACACATCGAGGGGATCTCCACGCGCGATGTCCTCGCGCGGTTGAAGGCCGCGGGGATGAAGTCGCTGCCCGGCGCCGGGGCGGAGATTCTGGTGGAGCGCGTGCGCAAGCGCATATCGGCGCGCAAGGTGCAGCCGCACGAGTGGCTCGGCGTGATGCGCGAGGCGCAGCTGCTCGGCATGCCGACAACGGCGACGATGATGTTCGGCTCCATCGAGACCGCTGCGGAGCGGATCGAGCATCTGCACGTGCTGCGCGAGCTGCAAGACGAGACCGGCGGCTTCACCGCGTTCATCCCGTGGTACTACGTGCCGTTCAAGACGCCGCTGCGCGGCAGGGAGGCCACCGGGCTCGAGTACCTGCGCGTGCTCGCGATCTCGCGGCTCTATCTCGACAACTTCGCGCACCTGCAAGCATCCTGGCTCACGCCGGGCCTGAAGATGGGCCAGCTCGCGCTGTTCTACGGCTGCGACGACATGGGCGGGACGATCCTCGAAGAGCAGGTCGTGCACGACGCCGGCAGCACCAACGAGGCGACGCGACGCGACCTCGAAGAGCTCATCCTCAAGGCCGGCTTCAAACCCGTCCTGCGCGACACCTACTGGAACCTCCGCGACGACCTCGCCCTCGCCACGCCGGTTTTGTCGTCCTGAGCGAAGCGAGGCGCAGCCGAGCGTAGTCGAAGGGCCCAGGGCGACGAGAGGGAACGCTTGCTTGGTGGGGAATCCCGTCGAGAGCTAAATCACGCCGCCTGGGTTGCCGATGCTCAAGCCGTCCAAGGCCAGGAGATCGGCGACCTCTGCGGAGGAAGGAATTTCTTGCTTCCGCTCGATGGTCGAAGCTACCGCATCCGGCGAACATTCCAATGTCGTCCATGCTTGCACGGAGCATTAAATAAATGCGTCGCTCGGCTCTAGTCTTTGCCGCTACGCTATCGATACTGGCCTCCGGAACGGCCTTGGGCGCCACGCGGCCGGCGAGCACCGGAATACTCGTTAAAATTGCGATCATTCCACCGAAGGGCGAGGACGCGAAAAAATCGCCGCTCGGCACGATGGCGGACGTAATCAACAAAGACTTCCCGCTGTACTCCGTTTGGGTGGTCGGGAGCGGTTATTGCCCGCTGCCGACCGGCCAGCAATGCAGCCCGGTCGACGCGACGGTCTTGATCCGTGCAATGCCGGCCGGCACGCAGTCACACTACGACCTCACGGCGATCGATATCGTGGACGGCGGAGTCATCGCCAACGTCAAAGACGTGGATCTTTCGGGCACGCCGAAGGATTCGGACGTTTCCCCGCTGCTGGGGACGCCGGCGGTCGTCGGCAACGCCATCGTGCTCAATCGAGGCTACCAGCAGTATCTGCAAATCGTTCAGGCGCCGACCTCGAACAAAGACGTGGACTACGCCCCAGTCATCGCCGAATTGCTAGCTCGCCGAGGCGTAACGGCCGTGCGGTCGAGCTTCACGAGCGCACAGCTGGGTTCGTCGCCGGGATCCGTGATCTGCTCGAGCGGCGAGCGATACTTCGTCTATTCCGTCAGCATGACGAGCAACTCGAATTTCATCACCGGCGAGTCGCGAGTCGGCGCGTCGGCCGGCGCATTCATCGCCGACTGTGCGAGCAGGACGACGATCCCGTTCGGAGGGCAGGATGCCGTGTGGCTGCCGACGACCAGCGCGTCTCTGGCCGCATACGTGACGTTGCTGTCGCTCGGCTTTCCGCACTGGTTAAAATGGACGTCGATCACGCAGGGCGCACTGGCCTTCTCCAAGATCGTCGACGTCGATCCGACTTCGTACATCATCCGTGACGACGTCGCCACCGTTGCCTTGCAACGCGGCATAGACCAGATGTGCCAACGGCTCGACATCGTCGCCCAGCTGCGAGAACAGGGAGGGTTCCCGAGCGGATTCCCGCCGCCGAAGCCGGTGAAAGAGCTTGTCGGCTTTGATCAGTTCACACCCTTTTCGTTTCCAACTCCGTCGCCCCCGTTGGCTAAATCGGCGCAAGTGACGGTTAAGTTGGTGACCCCCAAGCCGACTAAGTCCCCTAAACCGCCCCGACACGGTACGCAGCCGCTTACTCGCGCAAACCCGGGTGGAGCGACGGGTGGTAATCAGGGCGCCGCGACGAGTGGTACGCAGAGCGCGACGGCGAGTTCGAATCCGCTCGACCTAACGTCGTTCGTCGGCCCGTCGCCGCCGCCGCTGCAGTGCAACCCGACAAAGCCCACTACGGTGCTGGCACTGCCGCCACCCTCGCCAACACCCGATCCCTAAAGCAGGCAGCAAATGAGCGTGCGACAGGACTCGGACGCGGAACTACTCGCTTTTCTGCGCTCCGCGAAGGAGCAGAACATCGGCGACGAGTTCGTCGTCGCGCTATTGCGCCAGAACGGCTGGCCCGAAAGGCGGATTTATCGGGCGTATTCGGCGTTCTATGCGGAGCGGCTCGGGGCGCCGCTGCCGAAGCGCTACCAGGCCGCGGAGAACGCGCGCGACGCGTTTTTCTATCTGCTCAATTTCATCACGCTCGGCTTCTGGACCGTCGCGTTGGGGCAGATATTCTATCGTCTGATCGCCTACTGGTTGCCCGACCCCACCGCGACCACGCTCTACGGGTCGCTGCGCGACGACATCGCCTGGCAAGTCGCTACCGTCATCGTAGCATTCCCCACGTTCATATACGTCCACGCGCTAATTGCGCGCGAGCTGCGCAACCGCAGCGACCTCTACGAGTCGGGCATCCGGCGATGGCTCACGTACCTCACGCTGGTGGTGGCCGCGATCGTCGTGCTCACCGACGCCGCGTGGGTCATCGAAGCCCTCATCCGCGGCGAGCTGACGCTGCGCTTCATTCTCGACTCGTTGGTCCTGCTAGTCATTGGCGGAGGCGTTTTCGTGTACTACCTTCGGACGATGGAGCCGCCCGCCGCGGCGGAGTGAGCTTCAACCGGCTCTTCGGCGCGGCGGCCGTCGCGACGGTGATCGCGGGCGTCGCACTCGCGTTCAGCTTCCTGGGAACGCCCGGTCACGAGCGCCTCGTCGCACTCGACGACGTGCGCGTCATGGATCTCCAACGCATCGCGTCGCTGCTCCACGATCAATATCCCAGCGGCAGCCTTCCGGGTCTTCTTCCGGAGACCATGGCGCTAAAAGACCCCGTTACCAAGCAAACCTACGAGTATCGCCGCGTGGACGGGAAACACTACACGCTGTGCGCGAGCTTCGCGACGAGCGAGTCGTCCGACCGCGGGCAGGAGTATCCGGCGGGAACGCAGTGGTTAGCGCGCGACTGGCCGCACGGCGCGGGCCGCGCGTGCTACGGGCTCGACGTCACGGCCTCGCCGCCGGCGCCGCCGCGCGCTATCCAGGCGTGAATCCCCAGCATCCGCCACAGCACGAGTGCGCCGATCGCATTGAGGAGCACGCCGAGGACGCCGACCTCCGGGCCGAGGATCGCCGTGTTGCCGATGCCCAGCGCGCCCACGTGGGTTCCAAAACCGAAGAGGACGTACGCAAGGCCGTTCCAGAGGCCGTGACTCACGCTGGACACGACCAGGGAACCCGACCGTAGCCGGAGCATCCCCCAAATGGCGCCCAGCAAAACCGCGTTGGCCATGAACGTGGGAACCTGTGCAAGCGGCGGATTAAATCCCGTCGGCAGCACGACCGACGACCAGTGCCACAGCGCAAAAGCAACGCTGGTGAAGAGCAGCGTAACGATGGGTCCCACACCTGCGCGGCGCAGCGACGCCCAGAGCCAGCCGCGAAAGAATCCCTCTTCGGTGACCAGCGCAACGGGAATCGTCGTTACCGTTATGAGCAGCAGATTGAGCCACGCGCTGATCTTGTGATGCGGCGCGGTGGCCGGGCTCAGCGCTCCGGTCAGCGCCGCGACGCCGGCGATGATCGCCATTACGGCGACCGGATAGATCACGGCGATCGCATACCATCGCAGCGCACGTGGGCGCCCCCACGCAAAGCCGACCTCGGTCGCCGAGAGTCGCTGCGCGTACCAGAAGATCGCCAGCAACGGAAGCAGCGGCAACGCGCTGAATGCCGAGAGGCCCGTCGCGTCCATGATTGACGTGACGGCAATCGCAACGGCCACGCCGATTAGGGGCCATCTCCAAGCTCGGTTCACCGATGCTTGTACGGCGCAGGCACCTCTAGAGTTTCGACGGTCGAAGGGCTCAGGCTGACAAAGTGATCGTGGCGGCGCCGAGGACCTCGTCGGTGGCCGGGTCGAGCAGCGCCACCAGCTGGCCGGGCGAAATTGCGCGCTGCGGGCGCTCGAAGCGCAGGCGCAGGCAGTCCCCATCGACGGTGGCGACGGCGCGGGCGGGCGCGGCGCGATAGCGGATCATCGCGCGCACCGGCGTTTCGTCCGAAGCAAAACGCTCCGGGCGAATCAAATTCAGCGCGTCGGCCTCGAGCTCGCCGGAAAGCAGCTCGTCTTCGCGTCCGACGACGATCGTGTTCGTCGCGGAATCGATGCGCGTGACGTAACGCGGTCCCGTGCTGCTGGCGGGAAGCCGCGTGCGCTGTCCGACGGTGTAGTACGCGATGCCCGCGTGCTGGCCGACGCGCTCGCCGGTCGTCGCGACGATCGCGCCTCCGGCGTCGATCTCCGGGCGCAGGCGCCTGATCACGTCGCGATAGTCGCCGCCCTCGACGAAGCAGACGTCCTGCGATTCCGCCTTGTCGTGCACCGGCAGTCCCATGCGCGACGCGTGCGCGCGCGTCGCCGTCTTGTCGAGCTCGCCGAGCGGCAGCAGCAGACGCGCGAGCTGCGCGGGCGTCAGCTGCGCGAGCGCGTACGCCTGATCCTTCGCGTGCGGATTGCGAAAGAGATGCGGCCCGTCGTCGCGGCGCTCGACGCGCGCGTAGTGACCCGTGGCGACGTAGCGCGCGCCGAGCCTGTCCGCGTACTGCGCGAGCGTCCCGAGCTTGACGAAATTGTTGCACGACACGCACGGGTTGGGCGTGCGGCCGGCCGCGTAATCGCCGACGAAGTGCTCGACGACGCTGCGCCGGAACGCCTCTTCGAAATCCAATACGTAGTGGGGAATTCCGAGCACCGCGGCGCTGCGCCGGGCGTCGTCGAAGTCGTCGATGCCGCAGCAGCTCCGCGCGTGCGCGGGCCGCGACGGCGTGTACATCTTCATCGTGATTCCCACGACGTCGTAACCGCTTTCGAGCAAGAGACCGGCGGCAACGGCGGAATCGACTCCGCCGCTCATTGCCGCAATGACGCGCTCTTTTGCCATATGACTTTCGCGAACAGGATAACACTAGGGCGAAGCTAACTCAAAGCCCAAATGTCAGGAGCGTCTGAAGCGCTGGGTGAGCGGTTTCGCGCGGCCCGCGAGGCGCGCGGCATGTCGCTTCCGGAAGTCGCCGAGCAGATCCGAATTCGCTCTCTCTACCTGGCCGCCATCGAGGACGAGCACTGGAACACGATCGGCGCGCCGGTGTACGTGCGCGGCTTCCTCCGGACGTACGCACGCTTCCTCGGGCTGGACCCGGAGGAGGCCGTCGGCGCCTTCAACAGCACGCAGCCTCTGCCGCAGACGAGTGCGGCGCGCGAGCCGGAGTCGCGGCGCACGGCGCCCTCGTGGGCGGGCGCGGCCCTGCTCTGGGGCGCGGGCTCGGTGGCCGTGCTGCTGATCGCCTTCGTCGTATTCACCGAGCTGACGATGCCTCGCAGGACCGGCCTGCCGGCGGTCGCCGTCGCCAGCGCGGCTCCCGTGGCGGCGAGCCCCACGGCGGCCGCGGCGACCTCGCCCCCGACAAGCACGCCCGCCGCCGCCGCGGCAGACGGCGCCAAGTCGCTCGCGCTGGTGCTCTCCGCCCCCTCCTGGCTGCGCGTGACCGTTGACGGAAATGTTAGTATGGAAGGCACGTTTCCGGCCGGAACGTCGAAGACGTTCCACGGGAAGAACGCCCTCGTACGCATCGGAAACGCCGGCGGCGTGGAGATCTACGTCGACGGCAAAGACGTCGGGAAACTGGGGAAACAGGGCGACGTCGTGGAGCACGCGTTCACACTATAAAAAGGAGATCGTAAGATTTGGCGAGCGAATCTTCGTTCGACGTGGTCTCGCGCGTCGATCGGCAGGAACTCGACAACGCGCTCAATCAGACGCGCAAGGAGATTGAGAACCGCTTCGATTTCAAGCACTCGAAGACGAGCATCGAATTCGACGGCAAGAAGATCACGCTGATCTCCGATGACGAGCTCAAGATGAAGAACGTCGTCGACGTCCTTCAGGGCAAGGCCGTACGGCGCGGCATCGACATCAAGGCATTCGACTTCAGCGAGGTCGAGCCGGCCGCCGGGGGCACCGTGCGCCGGACCGTGACGCTGCGCAGCGGCATTCCGAAAGACCAGAGCAAGGCGTTGATCGAGCGGATCAAGTCGCTGAAGCTCAAGGTGAACGCGCAGTACCAAGACGAGCAGATCCGCGTGTCGGGCAAGAACAAGGACGACCTGCAGAAGGTCATCGCGTCGCTGCGCTCGATGGAGTTCGAGCTGCCGCTGCAGTTCGTCAACTACCGGTAACGCATGCCGAGCGTTGCGTTCGTCAGCCTGGGCTGCGCGAAGAACCTCGTCGACACCGAGGTGATGATCGCCAAGCTCGGCGGCGCCGGATGGCGCCTCGAGGCCGACGCCAATCGCGCCGACACGGTGGTCATCAACACGTGCGCGTTCATCGATCCGGCGAAGGCGGAGTCGACGGAGACGATCCTCGAGCACGCGTCGCGCAAGCGCGCCGGGCAGCAGCTGATCGTCGCCGGGTGTCTCGCGCAGCGCTACGGCGACCAGCTGCAGAGCCTGATCCCGGAGATCGACGGCGTCGTCGGCACCGGCGCGTACGCCGGGATCGTCGAGCTGCTGCACGACGTCGAGGCCGGCCGCCGGCCGGTGCGGCTCGGGCTCGAGGCCGAGCCGGAACACGACTTTCTGCCGCGGCTCGTCACGACGCCGCGCGCCACGGCCTATCTGAAGATCGCCGAGGGCTGCGACCATCCGTGCACGTTCTGCATCATCCCAGCGCTGCGCGGAAAATTCCGCAGCCGCAGCGCGGACTCGATCTGCGCGGAGGCCCGGGCCCTCGTCGCGGGCGGCGCCAAGGAGCTCGTGCTGATCGCGCAAGACACGTCGATGTGGGGCCGCGATCGCGGCATCCCCCGCGGCGGCCTCGCCCAACTGCTGGAGCGGCTCCACGAGATCGACGGCCTCGAGTGGATCCGGCTGCTCTATCTGTATCCGGCCACCGTGGATCGCGAGCTCATCGACGCGATCGCGCGCCTGCCCAAGGTCTGCAAGTACATGGACATGCCGCTGCAGCACGCGCATCCGCAAGTGCTGCGCGCCATGCTGCGGCCGAGCAACGGGGAGCGCTATCTCGAGCTCATCGACGAGTTTCGCGCGCGCGTGTCCGGCATCACGATGCGCTCGACGTTCATCGTGGGATTCCCCGGCGAAACCGACGAGCACGTCGCTTACCTCGAAGAGTGGATCGGCCGCGCGCAGCTCGATCGCGTCGGTTTCTTCGAATACAGCGCGGAGGAGGGAACGCCAGCCGCGCAACTCACCGATCGCGTCGGCGCTCGGCGGCGCCGGCAGCGTTTGATCCGTCTGCGCGAAGCGCAGCGGCTGGCCTCGGAGCGAGCGCGGAGCACGCGCTGCGGCACGACGGTGCGCGTCCTGGTCGAAGAGTCGCGGCGGCTGCGCGAACGCGACGGCTTGCGTCGCTACCTGGGAGAATCCCGAGCATGGTTTGGACGCTCGGACGGGGAAGCGCCTGCGGTTGATGGCGGTATTTACTTCACCGGCCAGGCCAGCGTGGGCGAGTTCACGCGCGTGCGGCTCGAGGGACACGGCCCATTCGATTTCTTCGGCAGAGCGATACCCGCGGAGCACGCGGTTTGACTAAGCGCATCCTCACGATCGCCGGGATTGTGGCGATCGGCCTCGTTTCGACGCTGGCCGGCTACGCGGTCTTCGAGCACAAGAATCCGGTGACGGCGATCGCTGCGATCTTCGTGACGGCGCCGCAACAAGTGTTCGGAAAGAACAACCTGGTCGTGCTCGTCGAAGGCCTCGACTACGACTACACCGACAAGGACGAAGAGTTCTCGACCAACTCGCGCAGCGACGTGATCTGGGCCGTCAACCTCGACTTCGCCAACAAGCGGATCTACGAGCTCTCCGTCCCGCGCGACATGATCGCCACGCTGCCCAACGGCACGCAGGCCAAGATCAATCAGGCGCAGTCGGACGGCGGCGTCAAGGAGGCGAAGAGCGTCATCGCGCAGTGGCTGGGAATTCCCGGCTTCGACCGCTACGCGGTCCTGCGGATCGACGCGACGAAGGAATTCGTCGACGCGATCGGTGGCGTCAACGTGTACGTCAAGTCGTCGAACTGCCTGCGCTACAAGACGAACTGCACCGGCGATACGCTCGACTACGATGACACCTGGGGCCACCTGCACATCCATCTGAAGGAAGGCCTGCAGCACCTCAACGGCGAGCGCGCCGTGGCGTACATGCGCTTCCGTCACGACTGGTGCAGCGACCCGTGCCGCATCATGCGCCAGCAGCAAGTGCTGCACGCGTTGGTCGCCAAGGTCAAGGGCGATCAGGTCAACACGTTCCTGCACTTCGGCGACATGCTCCACGTCTTCCGCAAGTACGTGCAGACGGACTTCGCGGACTCGGAGCTGCTCTCGATTGCGAACTACTACCAGGGCATGACCGACTCGTCGATCGTGGCCGCTCAGGTTCCGTACACCGACGACGTGAATCTGCCGGGCTACGGCGACTCGCTCGTCCCGGACGCCGCCGCGCGCGCGCGCCTGGTCGCGTTGATGCTGACCGCTCCGCCGGCGCCGGTGGCGTCACCCGACGCGATGGCGCTAGCGGCGATTCCGCCGAATACGCTGCGCGTCGACGTCAAGAACGGCAGCGGCGTTTCGGGCGCCGCCCGGCGCGTCGCGGACGTGCTGAAACAGGCCGGCTTTGAGATCGGCGACATCGGCGACGCCGACCGTTCGGACTACGGAACGACGGAGATCCGCGAACATTCCAGCGTCACGTTCGCCGGCGCCAAAGTGCGCAGTGCGCTGCCGCAGAACCTACGCAAGGCGGTCGTCGTGCCGGAGGAGTCGCCGAGCAGCTCGCCGGCCGCGACGGCGACGCAGACCAGCGACGTCACGGTCATCGTCGGCGGCGATCTTATGCGGAAATCGCCGGCCGACTTGCTGCCGGATCACTCGTAACCCTCGCCTCTCGTGTCGGCACAGACCAAGGGCATTATTGCCGTCGCCGCGGTCGTCGCATTGATCGCCGGCGCGTGGCGCGCCGTCGTGCACCGCAGCGCTGTGCCACCCGCGTTGGTGACGCCCAGCACGAACGTGCACCTCGAGTTTTCGAGCGGCATCGCCGCGCGGCTGTACCGCGTGATGCACGAGCTTCCCACGGAGGACCGTTCGAGGCGCCCGCGCCTCATCGCGCTGACCTTCGATGACGGGCCGTATCCGGTCTACACGCCCATGCTGCTCGACGTCTTGCACGATCTCGGCGTGCCCGCGACGTTCTTTCTGATCGGCGCCGACGCGCGGCAGTGGCCCGAGCTCACGCGTCGCATCGAGGCCGAGGGGAACGAGATCGGCGACCACACCTACACGCATCCGAACCTCGATCAGGAATCCGAGGACGAAGTGCGCCGGGAGATCCTCGAGGGGCGCGACGCGTTGTGGGCGCTCAGCCACGATCCCGCGGTGCGGACGCTGATGCGTCCTCCGCACGGGCGCTACACCGAGCGCACGCTGCGGATCGCTCAGGCCCTGGGATATTCGGTCGTGCTGTGGACTGACGACAGCGGCGACTGGCGCACGGTTACTGCGGATCGGCTGCAGCGCCATATGCTCGCCTATGCGACGGCGCCGGAGATCGTGCTCCTGCACAGCGGCAAGCTGGCGACGATCGAGGCGCTGCCCTACGTGGTCGAGCGCTTCAAGCGGGCGGGGTATAGGTTCGTCACGGTGGGAGAGCTCCTCAAGCTCGTTCAGACCGACGAGCTCAACCATCCGCTGCGCCGCGCGGTTTAAGGACGATGCCGCGCCAGATCATCGACACGGAGTCGAGCCGGCCGGCCTACGTGCGGCGGCGCCTGCGCCGGCTGCTGGCGACGCTCGTGCTGCTGGTCCTGGTGGCGGCCGCCTGCTGGTGGTTCCTTGCTCACCGCGCAAGGGGCCAGGAAACTGGGGCCGCTGGGGGAAGCGCACCTCCGCAGAACTTGTCTTTGGAAGAGAAAGGGGTCCGCAGCGTGATGACGTTGGGGGTAACGAATGCTGCCTAAGGTGACGGTAGGGTTTTTCGCGCTCGTGCTGACGGCGGGGATCATGGCCTGCAGCAACCTCGGCAATACGACCGGGGTGAACGTCGGGCCGAGCTTCCCGTCGAAGACGCTCTATGCGTCCAACAGCAACCAAAACGCGATCAGCATCTACTCGAACGGAACGAAGAACGGCGGCGGCCCCTCGTTCAATATCGGCGGCTCCAGCACCACGCTCGACGGCCCCCAATATCTCGCCTTCGATCACCGGTCGAACCTCTGGGTGACGAACTATAACCCGAGCACGAACAAGGCGGTGCTGATCGAATTCGAGGCGCTCGCGACGGGCAACGTCATTCCGCTCGCGTCGGCCCTCCTGATCGGCCGTCCACGCGGCGTCGCGATCACGCCGAGGCAGCCGAAGCCCGATGCGTCCAGCTCGTCGAGCCCGGGGCCGAACCTCATGGTGATCGCCGACAACGACCCACAGATCACATATCCGAACCGCGTGCTGCTCTATCGCACCGGCACGGTCGAGCCGTATCAATCGCTAGCCGGGCCGCGGCCGAACCTGAACTTGCCCGGAGGCGTCGCGCTCGACCCGGCGGGCGCGCTCTACGTGACTAACATTCAAGGCGCTAACGTCGAGAGCTTCATCCTGCCGACGCCGACGCCCACGCCGAAACCGACGCCGACGACGAGCCCAACGCCCACACCGAGCCCGACGCCGACGCCGAGCACCTCACCCAGCCCGACGCCGACCCCAACGCCCACGCCGACGCCGGTCAACATCTTCCCGCGCTTCGCGATCACGACCGCCAACGGCATCATCACGCCGGTCGGCCTCGCGCTCGACACGAGCGGGCAAATCTATGTCGCGGATCAGGGCAGGCCGAAGGCCGGCTGCAGCTCGCCTCTCGGTCCGTCGATCCTGGTGTTCCCCGCGTATCATAAGGGCCTGCAATACAAAAAGCCCATCCGGAAGATCCACGGCTGCAACACGCAGCTCAATGCGCCGACCGACTTGAAGGTCGATGCGTTGGGCGTCATCTACGTGGCGGACGAGACGAAGACCGGGGCTGGAATCGTCTTGATCTTCCAGGCCGGCGCAGACGGCGATGCTCCGTCGACGTCGTACAAGTCGCCGGGCGCGGTCACCGGATTGGGTATCGTGCCCTAAGAGCCCATGGCGTTTCTCAAGGGAATCATCGACGGTAACGAGCGAGAGGTCGCGCGGCTTCGGCGCACGGCTCGCGCCGTCAACGCGTTGGAAACGGAGATCGCGGCGTTATCGGATGCCGATCTTCAGGCCAAGACGGCGGAGTTTCGGAGCCGGCTAGAGCAAGGCGAGTCGCTCGACGACATGCTGCCCGAAGCGTTCGCGGTGGTGCGCGAGGCCAGCAAACGCACCATCGGCATGCGGCACTTCGACGTGCAGATCATGGGCGGCCAGGTGCTGTACGAGGGGCGGATCGCCGAGATGAAGACGGGCGAGGGCAAGACGCTCGTCGCGACGCTGCCGGTTTATGCGCGCGCCCTCGAAGGGCGCGGCGTCCACCTCGTCACGGTCAACGACTACCTGGCGCGCCGCGACGCGGAGTGGATGGGCCCGATCTATACGTTCCTGGGCCTGACCGTCGGCGTGATCCAGCACGGCCTCGATTCGGCGCAGCGCCGCGCGGCGTACAGCTGCGATGTCACATACGTGACGAACAACGAGGTCGGTTTCGACTACCTGCGCGACAACATGGCGTGGCAGATCGAAGATTTGGTGCAGCGCGAGCTGTACTTCGCTCTCGTCGACGAGGTGGACTCGATTCTCATCGACGAGGCACGCACGCCGCTGATTATCAGCGGGCCGTCGCAAGAGTCGGGCGAGCTCTACGACAAGTTCGCGCAGATCATCCCGCGCCTTAAGAAGGGCGAGGACTACACGGTCGACGAGAAGGCGCACGCGGTTCCGATCACGGAAGCGGGCGTCGCCAAGGTTGAGAAGATGCTCGGCATCCAGAACATGTACGATCAGCGCAACATCGAGCTGGCGCATCAGCTCAACGCCGCGCTGAAGGCCTGGAACCTCTTCCATCGCGACCAGCAGTACATCGTGAAGGACGGCGAAGTCATCATCGTCGACGAGTTCACCGGACGCCTGATGTACGGGCGCCGTTACTCCGACGGCATCCACCAGGCGATCGAGGCGAAGGAAGGCATCAAGGTCAAGGGCGAGGATCAGACGCTCGCCACGATCACGTTCCAAAACCTCTTCCGGCTCTACGACCACCTGGCCGGCATGACGGGCACGGCCAAGACCGAGGAGCGCGAGTTCCGCGACATCTACGGCCTCGACGTGGTGGTCGTGCCGACGAACATGCCGATGATCCGCAAAGACAACTCGGACATCGTCTACAAGTCGGAGAAGGCCAAGTTCGACGCAGTCGTCGACGAGATCATCGCCGAGCATAAGAAGGGGCGCCCGGTGCTCGTGGGAACGCGCTCGATCGAGAAGAGCGAGCTGCTGGCGGCGATGCTGCGGCGCAAGGGCGTCGAGTGCAACGTGCTCAATGCGAAGTATCACGAGCAAGAGGCCGAGATCGTCAAGGACGCCGGGCAGGAAGGCCAGGTGACGATCGCCACCAACATGGCGGGCCGCGGCACCGACATCAAGCTGGGCGGGGGCGTCGCGACGAACGGCGGCCTGCACATTATCGGCACGGAGCGGCACGAATCGCGGCGGATCGACAACCAGCTGCGCGGGCGGTCGGGACGCCAGGGCGACCCGGGATCGTCGCGCTTCTACGTGTCGCTGGAAGACGAGGTGATGCGACTGTTCGGCGGCGAGCGGATGACGAACATCATGGAGCGCGTCGGCTTCACCGACGAGCAGCCGATCGAGTCGGGGCTGGTGACGAAGTCGATCCAGCGGGCGCAGGGCAAGGTCGAGAACCACAACTACGAGATTCGCAAGCACGTGCTCGAGTACGACGACGTGATGAACAAACAGCGCGCGATCATCTACGCGGATCGGCGCGCGACGTTGGAAGGCAAATTCGACTCACAGACGTTCATGCTGCAGACGCTCGACGCCAAGGTCGACGAGACGGTCGAAGAAAACGCGCCGGAGAACGCGCATCCGAGCGAGTGGGATCTCGACGAGATGCTCAACGCGCTCGAGCTGATCTTCCCGCTCAAGCGCGAGCTGTTGGTGACGGATATCGCCGGCAAGGATCGCGAGGAGATCCGCCGCGTACTGCGCGAGCGCGGACGCGCGGCGTACGAGACGAAGGAGACGGAGGTAACTCCTGAGATCCTGCGCGTGGTAGAGCAGCGCTACCTGTTATTGCCGATCATCGACCGGCAGTGGGTGGACCACCTGTGGGTAATGGATCACCTCAAGACCGGCATCGGGCTGCGCGGCTACGGCCAAAAAGATCCGCGCGTGGAGTATGAGAAGGAAGCGTTCGAGATCTTCGAGTCGCTGAAGAACAACATCGCCGACGAGGCGATCAAGGGCGTATTCCGCGTGGTGATCGAGCACGGTCCGCCGCAGCCGCAGATGATGCCGGGCCAGCAGTTCGAGCCGATTCCGTCGGGCGAGCTCGTTCCGCAGCCGGTCGCCGCCGGCAATGCGCTACCGCCGGAGCAGGTGGAGCAGATGCTCGGGCCGATGCCCGGCAGCGGCCGCCGCGTGCAGCAGTTCCACACGAATAAAGATGACGAATCACCGGCCAAACCGATGCAGCGCGAACAACCGAAGGTCGGCCGCAACGAAATGTGCCCATGCGGCAGTGGGAAGAAATATAAGCGCTGCCACGGCGCCGCAGCCTAACGGGCATAGGGG
>DATDGN010000016.1:0-3122 GCA_036522095.1 Candidatus Cybelea sp.
CTCATCGCACCGAACCGCGGAAGGATGAGCGGCGCGGCCTATCTCCAGAGCCGCCGCGCGCGATGAACGCTCGGGAGCTCGCGCTCAGCGTCGTGCGCGATGTTTTTCCGCCCGTTGGATCGCGGGTCGTCGAGCGGGGAGCGCAGGCATCGTTCGATTACCGTGCCCGCCGCGCGCAGCTCGGAGAGCGGGATCGCGCGTTCGCCGCGCAGCTCGCGTACGGCGCGATCAAGATGCGGCGCGCGCTCGACTGGTACCTCGAACCGTTCCTGGCGTCGCAGCGCGACCTGCCGCCGGTGATTCGCGAGCTGCTGCGGCTGGCGATCTACGAGCTCACCTACACGCGCGCCGACGAGCACGCGACCGTGTTCGAATTCGTCAACCTTGCCAAGCGGCACGCGCATCGCGGGCTGGCCAACCTGGTGAACGCGGTGCTGCGCAGCTTCCTTCGGCAGCGACCGCCGGCGCCGCAGCGCGAGCGTTTCGCGAACGAGCAGGAGTACCTCGCGACCCGCTACTCGCTCCCGACCTGGCTCGTGCGGCAGTGGCGCGAGATCTTCGGCGCGGACGCGGAGCGAGTCTTCGCGGGCGTCAACGATCCGGCGCAGACGGCGGTGGTGGTCAACGCGCTCAAGACAACGCCGCACGATGCGGCGCGGCGGCTTTTGGCCTTAGGAATCGAAACGCGCGGCTCGGCGACAGTGCCGGAGGTGCTCTTGCTGGAACGCGGCGGTCCGCCGCCGGGCGACGACGGCATGTGGTGGCCGCAGTCCGAGAGCTCGGGCATGCCGGTCGACGTGCTCGGACCGCAGCCCGGCGAGGCGATCCTTGACGTCTGCAGCGGACGCGGCAACAAGGCGCTGCAGATCGGCGCGCGGCTCGCGGGACAGGGGAGCCTGATCTGCGTGGAGCGGGACGCGCGCAAGGTCGCGACGCTCGGCCGACGGATGGAGGAGGCCGGGGTCGTCGCCGGCGTCGTCGCCGGTGACGCCACCGCCGAAGCGCTGCTCGGGGAGCAGCATTTCGACCGGATCCTGGTCGACGCGCCGTGCTCGGGACTCGGACTCGTCGGGCGGCATCCGGAGACGCGCTGGAAGAAGCAGGGAACCGACGGCGAACGGCTGTCGCTAACGCAGCGAGCCTTGCTCGAGCGGATGGCCCGCCATGTCTACCCGGGCGGCGCGCTGGTCTATGCGGTTTGTTCGACGGATCCACGCGAGACGACGGAAGTGATCGAAGACTTTTTGGCGCGAAAGAACTTCGAGCGCGGCTTGATACCAGCCGCGTACGAGAGGCTGCTGACCGGCGACGGCGACGTGCTCGTGCCGCCCGGCATCGACGGCCGCGACGGCTTCTATATCGCTCGGGTCGAGCGCCGCCCGTGAGCTTATTTTCGAAAATCGAACAAATCTGCGCGACGTTCATCGAGCGCGCCTTCGCGAAGACGTTCCCGAGCGACTTGGAGCCGGCGCAGATTGCCCGCAAGCTTGTGTCCACGATGGAGGCGCAAACGCGGGGCGACGAGGGGCGCCTGAGCGCGCCCGCGGCCTACGCCGTCTACGTCAGCCCGGACGACTTCGAGCGGCTCGCCGAGCACAGGGAGTATTTGGAGCGCGCGTGGGCTGAACTGCTGCGCGATCTGGCCGCGCGGGTCGGAATCGCGTTCGAAGACGGCGAAGCGCGCGTGACGATGGCCGCGCGGGCGAACGTTCCGCTCGGCGCGATAGCGATCGAAGTCGGCGAGGCAACGAGTGCGCGCGGGGGATTTTGCCTGCGCATGGTCAAGGGCGTCCCGCCGGATGGGGTATATTCGATTCAGGGAAGGGCCCGAATTGGACGCAGCGAGGAGAGCGAAATTGTTCTCGTGGACCCCAGCGTTTCGCGCGCGCACGCGGTCGTCGAGATACGCGGCGGCGAGCCGGTCGTGAGCGACGTGGGGTCGACCAATGGAACGTACGTGAACGGGCGCCGCGTGCGCTCGCAGCCGCTCCGCGACGGGGACGAGCTGCTCTTCGGCGACACGAAGATGAGGTTCGAGACCGCGTGATGGTCGAGATCGCGGCCGCCGTCGATTTCGAGCGGCAGATGCGAATCGGTTCGCTCGAGATCACCGCGGCGCTCGCGCTCGTCGCGGTGCTGACTGCGCGCCTGCCGGCGCGCAGCGCGGCGGAGATCGGCCGCGTCACGCCGGTGCGTCTGCGCCTCGAGATCCTCGAGCGCGGCGCAAATCGTTCGTTCGAGGGGCGGCCGCCGCTCGAGCTCGGACGCGACAAGGGTACGGAGATCGTGCTGCGCGACCCCGAGGTGAGCCGCCGTCACGCGCGGTTCGAGAGCCAAGAGGGTGTCGTGTTCGTCGAGGACCTCAAGAGCAGCAACGGTACGTTTCTCAACGGTCGCCGTGTGACCGATGCCATCGAGGTCCGTCCGGGCGACGAGATCGACGTCGGGGCGACGCGCATCCTCGTCAAGTCGGTGCGCCCGGGATGACGCTGGCCATCCGCGGCGACCGCACGACGTGCCTGAGCCTTCAGCTCGCCCCGCGCACCTGGCTCTTGGCCGTCGCGCGCGGCTTCGGCAGCATTGGCGGGGTCGCCACCGAGACCGCGCTCCTCGCGCGCCTTCGAGCCGAATGCGAGCGCCGCATTCGCAGCGCGCGTTTTCGATCCGCGGTGGATCGCCCCCAGGCGGCGGCGACGGCGCTGCACGGCGTGTTGGCGCGCGTGAACGGCGACCTCTACGCGTGCACGGCGAGCCACGAGGATTACGTCACGGCGGCGGCCTCGCTGACGGCCGTCGTGATCGTGCACGGCCACGCATACGTCATGCACGCCGGCTCGACCGCGGCCTACCTCGCGCGCGCGGGCGAGATCGTGCCGCTGTTTCGCGACGACGTCTTCGAAGAGCGGCGCGGCCCGTTGCTCGTCCGCGCGTTTGCGGTCGCGCCCGTTCTCGACGTCGGCATCTCGAGCGCGATGCTCGCGCCGGGCGATGCGATCGTCCTCCTCGGCCGGCGCATGCGCGGCGACGCCGAGCGCCGTGCCTTACTCGCGAGCCTCGAGGGCGGCGATCCGGGCGAGCGCGTGCTCATCGCGCGATTCGATCGGGACGACCTAACCGCCGGC
>DATDGN010000017.1:0-3303 GCA_036522095.1 Candidatus Cybelea sp.
GAGTGTGCCGCGAGCGGCGCTACGTGCTCCCGCAATGTCGCCGAGCGTAACTCTATACGCTGCCGCGTTCCCCAGCGCGAGGATGCGAGTGTGATCGGGGTACGACGCATGCGTTTGGGCCGCCTCGATCGCCTTCACGAGCTCCAGGGCTCCTGCCGCGTTCCCCTTTTGAAACTCGAGCTCGGCCATGTTCGCGCGAATCAGCATCACCCGAGGTTCATCGCCGAAGGCGGTCGCAAACCCCAGCGCCTCGGCGTATATTTGCTCTGCCTCGTCGAAGCGGCCGCAAGCTTGCGCGAGAGTCGCTGCCATGTTCAGTGCCTGACCATGGATTGGAGAAGCAGTCAGGCCGCTATCCTTTGAGAGTTGTAAGGCTCGATCGATGACCGGTTGCACCTCCTGCGCCCGCGCCATTTGGTGGAGTCCAAACGCCATTGTGGAGAGGCTATTGATCGTCGCCAATATATCGTTACACCGCTCCGCGCATTCGAGCGCGTGCTGCGCGGCCTCGACTTTGCGCGATCCAGCCGATACGTACGCTAACGCGCACCACGTGCGTGCCGCAAGCGCCGGCTGTGCGGGCGCGTCCAGCTGTTCCAGCGCCGTTTCGAGCCGTTCGCTGACTTCCCCAGCTCCGATCAGCCGTTGGTAAGGGCTGTAAAATCCGGCGAGGGTGCGAGCCGCTAACGGGATCTCATCGTGCGAAAGCGCCCACTCGATCGCGACGCGTGCGTTCTCGATCTCGGGATCGAACTGCGCACGCTGCCTCGAGAGCGGTATCGTCCAGCGTGCCTCGCATGCGCGATCGCCAAGGTCGGCTGCCCACTGGGCGTGACGGCGCGCCAGCGCCTCGTGCTCGCCGCGCTGCTCGAGCTTCTCTAGCGCAAAGGCGCGCGTCGATTCCAGCAACCCGTGGCGCGCACCCTCGGCCTCCGCGACGACCAGCGACTTGTCCACCAGCGACGAGAGGAGATCGATCACGTCGAGTGCATCGAGCGTATCGTCCGTGCAGACGGCCTCGGCCGCGTCGAGCGTCCAGCCGCCGACGAAGATCGCCAAGCGCCGAAAGAGCCGTTGCTCCGGCTCGGAGAGCAGATCGTGGCTCCAGTCGATGAGCGCGTGCATCGTTTGCTGACGCGGTAAGGCCGTGCGGCTGCCGCCGCTGAGCACCCGAAAGCGTTCGTCGAGCTTTTGCGCGAGCTGGCGCGGCGACAATATCTTCACGCGCGCCGCTGCTAGCTCGATTGCCAACGCAATGCCGTCCAAGCGCCGGCAAATCTCCGCGACGGTCGGCACGTTGTCGTCGCTCAGGATGAACTTTGCATCTGAGCCTCTCGCACGCTGAACGAATAAGGCAACGGCACCGTAGTTCAGCGCTTCTTCGCTCGTTAGTACGTCGCTGGACGGAACGGCGAGCGACGGCACGCGATACACATGCTCGCCGCCAATGCGCAGCGGTTCGCGACTCGTTGCCAAGAGGCGCACCTGGGGAGCAGCGCGCAGCATCGCATCGGCGATCTTGGCCACCTCCTCGATCAGGTGCTCGCAGTTATCCAGGATCAGCAATAGCCGGCGTGGGCGCAGATACTGCAGCAGGACCTCGAGCAGCGAGCTGTTCGCCTGTTCGCGCAATCCGAAGGTCGCGGCGATGGTGTTGACGATCAGCGCGGCATCGTTGAGTTGTGCGAGCTCGATGAACCACACACCATCGGCCGCGCCGTCTAGCAGATCGGCGCCAGCCTGCAGTGCGAGACGCGTCTTGCCGACACCGCCGGTGCCCACCAGCGTCACCAGCGGATGCCCTTGCACAAGGGATTCGATCTCGGCGAGCACCTCCTCACGCCCTACGAGCGCCGTGACTTGCCGCGGCAGGTTGTTGGGCAACGATCCGAGCGACAGCAGCGGCGGAAATGTATCGGGCAGACCCGGCGCAACGAGTTGCCAAACGTGCTCTGCTTCAGTGAGATCTTTGAGGCGATGCTCGCCGAGATCGCGTAGCTCGGTGTGGTCCGACAGTAGGCCGCGCAGATGCAATGCCGTCACGCCGGAGACAATCGTCTGGCCGCCGTGCGCAATGGCGAGCAGTCGCGCGACGCGATTGACAGGCGAGCCGAAATAATCGCCGTCGCGTTCATCAGTCGCGCCGCTATGCAGCGCCATGCGTACCTGCAAGCCGCCGACCGTGTTCCAATCCTCCGCTGCAAGTGCGCGCTGCGCGTCCGCCGCAGCGGCCACGGCGTCTGACGGACGTGCGAAGGCCGCGCAAAACTGGTCGCCCATCGTTTTGAAGACGTGGCCGCCGTGCGCCTCGATCGCCGTGCGCAGCAGCCCATCATGACGGCGAAGCGCCGGCCCCATCTCATCAGGCTGCTCCTCCCAATGCTGCGTGCTACCCTCGACATCGGTAAAGAGCAGCGTAACGGTCCCGCTTGGAAGTGGGGCTCTCAGCGCCATGCCTAGATGTTCAAAGGAAAGAGCGGTGTCGCCTGGCTGTCCGGCCTCTAAGGCTTGACCGACGCAAGTTGTGTCACATTTTGTCACGGACGGGTCGGCAGCGGTCGGTATCGAAAGGGACGATCAGGGAAACAGTGCGACGGCAACGCCATACGGGATAATGCTTTCGGTAACGGACGGAACTGCCCCAAACCTCCAAGCGTAGGTTCGACTCCCGGTCATCCCAAAAGGTTTTACACTTATTTTACAGGCGTTTCCGCCGCAATAGCTACGCTTCTATCGACGAAGCGTCACGGATTTGTCACAGAACGCGAGGTACAGCCTAAACTCGGACGGTATCGAGTGCCCGCGCCGCGGCGGCATCGCTTTCCCTGTAGACGTGTCAATAGCGTTCGCCCCGCAAGCTTTGGTGTCGAATAGCGCGCGTGCGCGCGTCGAGCCGTGCCGGCTAATGTATCAGGGAGGTACACCCGGTAGTCGCAGGAGCGGCGGTCTTTGCGGGGGAGGCCGCTGCAGGCGGAAGCTGTCTCCCAGCAGCGGCTGCTAGAGCCGCGCCGACGGAGACGAGGGCGCTGAGCGAGCTACGCGGAACCGTCCCGCCTAGCCTTTTGCGTGCCATCGCGTTGCAGCTCCGTTGCTCTAACGTTGCGCGATCACAGCACATCGTTGAGCGCAGCGTCATCTTTGCGCAGCGCTGGCGTGACGCGCATCGAGGGTTTTTCATAACGCGAGCCAGACAGGAGCGGGGTCGCGGCCCTGACGGTCCGCTCAGCCCGCGTCAAGACGAGCAATCGAGACTGGCCTAGCGATGCCGTTCCTCGTCCGCCAGCCCCAGTGCCTCGTCTTCAC
>DATDGN010000018.1:0-23915 GCA_036522095.1 Candidatus Cybelea sp.
GGCTTTTCGGCACGCGATGCGCCACGTGCCGACCGGCGTCACCGTCGTGACCACCCTGAAAGACGGAGAGCCGCGCGGCATCACGGTCAACGCCTTTGCGAGCGTATCCCTCGAGCCGCCGTCGCTGCTGATCTGCATCAATCGCGAAGCTCGCAGTTATCTCTTCATCTCTACGTCGCGCGTCTTTTGCGTCAACGTGCTCGCCGGCGACCAGCGCCGTCTCGCCGAACACTTTTCCGGCAAGGTTCGGGACCGGCAATTCGCAGCGATCGACTACGCCGTCGACGCGACCGGCGCGCCCGTCTTGACCGGAGCGATCGCGCACTTCGACTGCGAGGTATCGCACGAGTACGCGATCGGCTCGCACTCGATCCTGATCGGACGAGTGCTGTCGTGCAGCGCGCGCCCGGGCTCGCCGCTCGGATATTTCAACGGCGGCTTCCACGACTTCGGGATCCACGTGGACTAGCCGCGCGATGGTGATTCGAACGTTTCCAGTCGGTCCGCTCGCCTGCAACTGCACGGTCGTCGCGGACGAGCAATCCGGCGAGGCGATCGTCGTGGACGGCGGCGACGGCGTAGACGAGGTCGCTGGGCTGCTCGAGCGCAGCGGCTGGCGCGCCAAGCTCCTCGTGCACACGCACGCGCACATCGACCACATCGGCGACCTCGGGGAGCTGCGCGAGCGGACCGGCGGCGCCGGCCTGCTGCATCCGGCGGACCTGCCGCTCTATCAGACGCTCGCGTGGCAGGCGCAGTGGCTCGGATTGCATCGAGCGCCACCGGTCGTCCCGCTCGACGGCGAGCTGCGCGACGGGCAGCTCCTCGAGCTCGGAGCGATACGCCTCGACGTGCTGCACACCCCCGGCCACACGCCGGGCAGCGTCTGTCTCGCCGTGCACGATGGGCACGGCACGACTCTGCTAACGGGCGACACGCTCTTCGCCGGCTCGATCGGCCGCTGGGATCTCGGCGGCACGTCGATGGAAGACATCGTGCAATCCATCCAAACCAGGTTGATGCCCTACGCCGACGCCACGCCGCTCGTGCCGGGACACGGACCGTTTACGACAATCGGCGTCGAGCGCCGCGCGAACCCCTACCTGCAGTGAACGAGGCCAAGCGCCGCCTCTTCGTCGGAATCGACCTCGACGCTTCGGCGCGCGACGCCTGCGCGGCGCTTTCGGAGCGGCTGCGCCGCACCGGCTTCGCCGCTCGTTACGAGGTCCGGGATAAACTCCACGTCACACTCGCGTTCCTGGGCTACGTCGCGTCGGAACGGTACGCGGCCGTCGTTTCCGCGCTCGTCGCGGCCGCGAAGGCCGCGCCCTTCGCCCTCACGCTCGACAAACTCGGAGGCTTTCCGCACGAGCGCCGCCCGCGCATCGCATACGTCGGCGCGCGCGAGCAGGGCGCGCCGTTTCGCGCGCTCGCCAAAAACGTTCGCCGCGCCTACTCCGCGCTCGAATTCGAATTCAACAACGACCCTGTGGCACACGTGACGATCGCGCGCATCAAGGCGCCGAGCCGTCCGCTTACCTTGATCGAATTCTCGCCGATCACGCTGCGGATGGAGTGCCTTACGCTGTTCGAATCGCTCCCCGACCGCGCCAACAACACATCCCGCTACGAACGCATAGAGTCGATCCCGCTATCATTGTCGTCCTGAGCCCTTCGACTCGCTTCGCTCGGGAGGCACCGGCAGGTTAGCGCAGTTTGATCAGGAGTTTTTCGGGTTCGCCGTTTGGCGAGGGTTGCGCCGCTGCTGGTTCAGGTTGCGCCGGCGCGGGGGGACGCGGCATCGCGCCGTAATCGGGCACGGAACCGCCCGCGACCTTGCCGCGATAGTCGTCGAGCGCGACGTGCAGCGCCTCGAGCGCGCGCTCGGGGTAGTCTTTCTTCTTCTCGGGGTAGCCGTCGAGCTGTTTCTCGATGTCGTCCGCGCGGATCGCCGACGCCTCGTCGATCGTCTTGCCCTTCGCGAGCTCGACCACGAGGCTGCACGTGGCGGTGCCGAAGCCGCAGCCGGTCGTGAAGTAAGAGATGTCCTCGATCACCGCGCCGGGGCCAACCTTCAAGAAGAAGTTGTACATGTCGCCGCAGGAGTCGCTGAAGTACTCGCCGCTCGCGGTGGGGTTCTCCATCGTGCGAAATCCGCTACGCTCTTCGACGAGGTGCTGAAACTTTGGAAAATCCATCTAGCCAACCATCTCCGTTTTTGGATGCAGCTCGAAGCGGCACTCTTTGCCGCCGTGGGCCAGCGATTCCGTCTGCTCGTGCGCGCCGCCGAGCGTCTCGTCGATCACGTGATGGATTACCTGACAGACCTCGGGGTTCTCCTTCGCGGCGCTCGAGTACGGGCACGTGTGCTCATGCAGGACGAAGCCGCCATCGATGAGGTTATATTCGGCCACGACGCCCGTCTTGCGCAGCATCTCAGTCAGCTGGGCGACGCGCTGCTCAGGGTCTTGCGCCGTGACCTCGAGGCGCGCGCGTTCGATCGCGCGCTTGGAGAGGCCGTCGAAGATCTGCTCCACGCCCCGCGAGCCGAACTGATCGCGCAGCTCGCGCAGCACTGCGGTCAGCATCTTGTCGTAGCCCTGGGGGAAGAGCTTGTCCGCATCGGGAGTCAGCGAGAACTCGTAGGTGGGCTTGGTCGGGCCGCGCCGGACCGACCGTTCGGCCACCAAGCCGTCGCGCTCGAGCACGGTCAGCTGTTGCCGAACCGCGTTGGGCGAAAGCCCGAACGAGCGCGCCAGGTCCGCCGCCGAGGCCGAGCCGCGCCGGCGAAGCTCGCTCACGATCTTCCCGCGGGTCGTTTGAAAGAAGCGGTCGACGTGCATCTTCGGCGCTATCCTAGCACGAATACGGCTAGATAGTAAAGTTTTTCCTTGACTTTCTAAGAGATGCTCGGCTACGATAAATCGCATGCTCCAGCCAGGTCTGCACATCAAGGATTTACGCTGCCGGGTCGCCGGAAACGAGATACTCAAGGGAATCGACCTGACGGTCGAGGCGCGCCGCGTACACGCCCTGATGGGCCCCAACGGCAGCGGCAAGTCCACGCTCGCCTTTTCCTTGACGGGTCACCCGCAGTACGAGGTGACCGGGAACGTCGACTTGGACGGCGAGGACCTGCTTGCGCTCGCGCCGGACAAGCGCGCGCGGGCCGGTCTTTTTCTGTCGTTTCAATATCCGGCCGCGATACCAGGCGTCAAGGTCGCAAACTTCCTGCACGCAGCCCGGCAGGCGGAGCGCCCCGGCGATCTCCCGCCGGCGAAGTTCCGCGCTCTGCTGCTCGAAAAGATGGAACAGCTCGACATCGATCCGTCGTTCATGGGCCGCTACCTCAACGACGGCTTCTCGGGCGGCGAGAAAAAACGCCTGGAGATGCTGCAGCTCGCCGTGCTCGCTCCGAAATACGCGATCCTCGACGAGACCGATTCGGGTCTCGACATCGACGCACTGCGGTCGGTGGGGAGCTCCATTGCAGCGCTGCGCGCGAGCGACGAGGGCGCAAACACGGGTTTCCTCATCATCACGCACTATCCGCGCATCCTGCAATACGTCGTTCCGGACGTCGTCCACGTGATGATCGACGGCCGGATCGTCAAGACCGGCGGACACGACCTCGCACATCGCATCGAGCGCGAAGGCTACGACAGGATTCGCGAGGAGTCGGGTGCCCCTTCGACTCCGCTCAGGGCAGGCTCAGTTGCCTAACACGCTGACCGTCCCCGGCCAAGAGATCTACGAAAAACTTTCGTCCTTCGATCGCCCGCCTCTCGACAGCGGCGCGCGCAGGGCCGCGCTAGAGCGTTTTTTCGCGCTGCGTAGCGGCCGCGAGAAGCCCGGGCGGTTCTGGCGAGTCGATTTCGAGGCAATCGTGCCGTCCGCCGATGCCATCGATCTCACCGGTGGCCGCCTTCGAGTCGATAACGCCGGCGACGGCGTGTTCGTATGCGACCTGCCGACCGCGGCGCGAGAGCATCCGGAGCTCTTCGCGCGGGCGTTTGCGACGACGGGGATCGCAAACACCAAGTTCGGCGCGCTCTCAGCGGCGTTCGCGGGGCTGGGCGCGTTCATCTACCTTCCCGCCGATCGCGCGCATGACGAGCCGATCGTGATCCGTTGCGACGCGGCCGGCGCGACGATCTTTCCCTGGAACGTCGTGCTCGCCGAGCGCGGCGCGAGGGCCACGATCGTCGAGCGCATTACCGGCGCAAGCAACGCGTTCGTCTGCGGCGCCGCGGAAGTCGTTACCGAGGAGAATGCCGACGTCACCTATGCCGTGCTGCAGAGCGCCGCAGAGGGCGCGCGCATCATCACCAGCCGCGCGGCTCGTCCCGGCCGCGACGCGACCGTTTCCTGGGCCGAGGCGGAGCTCGGCGGCGGACTTGCGGCGGCTGATCTCCGCGTCGAGTTCGAGCATCCCGGGGCACACGCGGACGTTACCGGAATCTTCTTCCCGCGGTCGTCCCAGCACGTCGACGTCGTGAGCACGGTCGAGCATCGCGCCGGCGGGGCGACCTCCGAGACGATGGTCAAGTCGGCCGCGACCGAGCGCGGGCAGGCGCGCTTCCTCGGCAACATCCGCATCGCGCCCCACGCCCAGGGCAGCGACGCACGCCTGCGCGACGACGCGCTCCTGCTCTCGACGACCGCCCACGTCGACTCCGTCCCCGCGCTGGAGATCGGCGCAAACGACGTCAAGGCCTACCACGGCGCGACCGTCGGCGCGATCGACGCGGACCAAATCTTCTACATGGAATCGCGCGGCATCGAACCGTCCGCGGCGGAGCGCTTGATCGCGCTCGGATTCTTCGAGCCCGCGATCGAGCGGTTCCCCACCGCGCGGCTCCGCGACGAGATCCGCGCAGCCCTCGCGGAAAAGTTATCGTGAGCGTGACCGCGACGCCCAAAAAGGTCGACGCAATCGTCGCGGATTTTCCGATTCTAGCGCGCCCGACCTCGCGCGGTAAGCGCCTCGTCTACCTCGACTCGGCGGCGACGTCGCAGAAACCCAGGGCGGTCATCCAGGCGCTCGTGGACTACTACGAGCAGTACAACGCGAACATTCACCGCGGCGTGTACGAGATCGCCGCGCGCGCGACCGCAGAGTTCGAGCGCGCACGGGTCAAGCTCGCGCGCTTCATCGGCGCGGAGACGCCGGAGATCGTGTGGGTGCGCAACACGACGGAAGCGATCAATCTCGTCGCCTATTCCTGGGGCGACGCCAACCTGCGCGCCGGGGACGCGCTCTTGCTGACCGAGCTCGAACACCATTCCGACCTCGTGCCGTGGCAGCTGCTGGCCGAGCGCAAGGGCGCGGAGCTGCGCTTCATTCCGGTCGACGATCGCGGCCTGCTCGTGCTCGACGACCTCGATCGCCTGCTCGACGGCTGCAAGCTCGTGGCGATCGCTCACGTCAGCAACACGCTCGGCACGATCGCTCCGCTCGAGGCGATCATTCCGCGCGCTCACGCAGCGGGCGCACTCGTCATAGTCGACGGGGCCCAGGGTGCGCCGCACCTGCCGGTCGACGTCAAGGCGCTCGACGCCGACTTCTACACGTTCAGCGGGCACAAGATGCTCGGGCCGACCGGCATCGGCGTCCTGTACGGCAAGCACGACCTGCTGCAAGCGATGCCGCCCTTCTTCTCCGGCGGCGACATGATCCGCAAGGTCGAATACGCGCACTCGACCTTCAACGACCCGCCGCGCAAATTCGAGGCCGGTACGAGCAACATCGCCGACGCCATCGCCTTCGGCGTGGCGGTCGAATATCTGCAGGCGCTCGGAATGGAATGGGTGCGCGAGCACGAGCGGCTCTTGACCGGCTACGCGCTCGAGCGGCTGGCGGAGTTCGAACCGCGCGGCCTAGCCATCTACGGCCCGCGCGATCCGGCGCTCGTCTCCGGCGTGATTTCCTTCAATTTCGCGGACGTCCACGCCCACGACCTCGCCTCGATCCTCGACACCGAAGGAGTCTGCGTTCGCGCCGGACATCACTGCACGATGCCGCTGATGGACAAGATGGGATGGGCCGCAACCGCGCGCGCCTCGTTCTACATCTACAATACCGAGGCGGACGTCGACGCGCTGTGCGCCGGAATCGAGAAGGCCGCGCGCGTCTTCGGCATCTGATGGACGATTTTTATCGCGACTACATCCTGGACCACTATCGGAACCCGCGGAACTTCGGCACCCTCGAGCGCTCGGACGCCGAGGCGGAGGACCTCAACCCTCTGTGCGGCGATCAGATTCGCATGCAACTCAGGCTCGACGACGGAGTGGTAGAGGATGTCCGTTTCTCAGGCAGGGGCTGCGCCATCAGCCAAGCCTCGGCTTCGATGCTGACGGAGATGGTCAAGGGCATGAAGCTGGCGGACGTCGCGAAGCTCTCGAAAGACGCGGTCTTGGAGAACGTGGGCATCGGCATAAGCGCGACGCGCATGAAGTGCGCGATGCTGGGGCTGCGCGTGCTGCGCAGCGCCGCGATCGGCGAGCTCGCCGGCTGGCCGGACGAGGAGTGATGCATCATCTGCGGACGAGCAACTGGACGGCGCTAGCCGAGCAACCCGAGTTTCGCGCGCTCGTGCGAGCGCGCCGCCGGTTCGTCACGCCGGCGACGCTCTTCTTCATCGCCTACTATCTGGCGCTGCCCGTCGCGGTGGGATTCTGGCCCGCGGTCATGAGCCGGCCGCTCTGGGGTCCGCTCACGATCGCCTACGCGTTCGCCTTGTCGCAGTTCGCTATGGCGTGGATCCTGCTCGCCCTCTACCTCCGTCGGGCGCGCAAATTCGATCTCCAGGCCGCCCGCATCCGAAAGCACGAAACCCGCGACTTGTTCGACGAGCGTCCCTGAACGATGAGAACGGAGCAGACGCTCGTGATGTTCGCGATCTTCGTCGGCATCACGCTGATCGTAACGTACTGGGCAGCCGGGCAGAGCACGACGCGACGCGGCTTCTACGCCGCGAACCGGCGCATCGGCGGACTGCAAAACGGGTGGGCCATCGCCGGAGAGTACTTTTCCGCCGCGTCGTTCCTGGGGATCACCGGTCTCATCGCGTTCTACGGATTCGACGGATTCATGTACGCGGTCGGATGGCTGGTCGCATATCTGGCGGTGCTTTTCCTGGTAGCCGAGCCGCTGCGCAACACCGGCAAGTACACCGTCGCCGACCTTGTGTCGTTCCGGCTCCGCGGCCGGGGCGTTCGAGCCACGGCGGCGCTCTCGACGCTCGCGATCACGCTGTTCTTCCTGATCGCCCAGATGGTCGGCGTCAGCGCGCTGGCAAAGTTGTTGCTGCCGCAGCTCGGAGACGTCGCGGCGATCGTGGCCGTCGGCGTGCTGATGCTCATCTATGTCCTGTTCGGCGGCATGCTCGCGACGACGTGGGTACAGATCATCACCGCCGCGCTGTTGCTCTCCGCCGCGCTCGGGCTCTCACTGCTGGTGCTCGCGCACTATCACTTCTCGCTCGGCAACTTCCTCGCGGCGGCGGCGCACGTGAGCGCCGGCGGTCACGCGATCAATTTGCTGCGGCCGGGTCTGCTGTTCCACGGCGCGCCCGGCGCCTGGAACCTCGTGTCGCTCGGCCTCGCGCTCGTCCTCGGTACCGCCGGCCTGCCGCACATCCTGATGCGCTTCTTCACGGTGCCGTCCGCGCAGGCCGCCCGCACCTCAGTGGCCTGGGCGATGGTGCTGATCGGCGCGTTCTACCTATCGACGTCGTTCATGGGTCTGGGCGCAGCCACGATCGTCGGCACGGAGCGCATCGGGCCGCGCATGTACGCGGGTCAGGCCATCGCGTACATCGCGCATCACCCGACGCAACAAACCACGCTCAACGAACAGCTGACGAAACAGGGCTACATCGTGCCGACGCCTGACAGCAACCTCGCCGCTCCGCTGCTGGCCACCGGACTCGAGGGCTCGCTGCTGACGGCTTTCGTCGCGGCGGTCGCCTTCGCAACGATCCTCGCCGTGGTCTCCGGCCTCACGATCACCGCGTCCTCAGCCTTCGCGCACGACATCTGGTTCAGTCTCGTGCGCAACGGCCGAGGCGACGAGAGCGAGCATCTCTTCGTCGCGCGCATCGCGGCGTTCGGCGTGGGCGTCCTCGCCATCGTGCTGTCGATCGCTCTGCGCGGGTTCAACGTCGCGTTTCTCGTCGGGCTCGCGTTCGCGGTCGCGGCGAGCGCGAACGTTCCGGTCATCCTGTTGGCGCTGTCGTGGCGCCGCTTTTCGCGCTCGGGGGCGATGGTCGGAATGCTCTCGGGCCTCGGAGCGTCCTTGGCGCTGATTGCGGCGAGTCCAGTGTTCATGGGTAGTCGTGCCAGCTTTCCGCTCGAAAACCCAGGAGTCGTCTCGATTCCCATCGGCTTCGTCGGTGCGATCCTCGGCACGCTGTTATGGCGCGACCGCGAGTCGGAGCAGATGTTCGACCAGCTGCAGGTTCGCGCCAACACCGGCCTCGGCGCCGAGATCTAGCGAACCTTAGCGACCGCTACTGCGTCTTGATGGCGTAGTGGTCGGTGATCTCTAAGCCGGCCGGCCCCGGTTCCAACGTAAACGTGACGTAGTATTCGCCGCTCGCCGTCTCGACGTCGGCGGTCACTTTGTACGTACCCGGTCCGACGCTCGCCGAGCGAATGGACGCGATGCGCGAGCCGGAGCTCATGAACGTCTCGCTGGGTGCTCCGTGCGCGAGATAGGCGGCCGCGCCCGGCCGGTCTCCGCGGCTCAACGCTTGAAGGTACGAGCGCACGACGGCGGCGGCGCGGTCGTCGCCGGCCGCCGCGACCATCGGCGCCGTGGTCCCTGGCGCTTTCGGCGTCGCCGCGGGCGGTTTCGGAGTGGCCGTCGCGCGCGGCGAAGCGGTCGGAGTGGGACTCGGCGCCGGCGAGCGCGCTGGCGACGCCGACGGATGCGGTGTAACGACCGCCACGCGCTTGGGCGTCGACAGCGGTTTGGGCGACATGGACGTCTTCGCCGACGGCGCGGGCGTGGGAGTCAGCGACGGCGCCGGCGTTGGACTGCGTAGCGGCACGCGCGTCGTGCTCGGAGACGGCGACGCGAGCGACGGCAACGGCGTGACGGTCGGCAACGGAGCGACGGCGACGTTCTTCGGCGGCGCAGCGCCGCCGATAGACCCACCGAAGAAGTGCGCGAGCACGCCGCCCAGCAACAGGCCCGCCAACACCACGACCAAGATGATCGGAAAGAGCGGTAATCCTCCTCTCGGCTCTTCGTCCAATCGGCGCCGGCGCGGAGGCTCTCTCATGCTTTGGAGGTTAGCCGTTGGGCGAGCGCTTCGCGCAGCATCGCCGGCAAGACAGCGACGAAGTCCGGACGCCGTTGCACGAACAGCGCGATCGATTCTTTAAGCAGCTCCGGGTTGGCGCGCGCGTAGCCGATAAGCGCCTCGGGAGCGCCGCGCTCGCGGCGCGCGATGCTCTCGAGCGTGGTGCCGGCGCCCTCGGCCGCATCTTCGGAGGATTCGCCGCGCTCGCGAAACGCGGCGAACACCGCCTCGACGAACGCGTGAAACGCATCCGACGGCATCGCGGGAAGCTCGCGCTCGTACACGATGGCGAGGTCGGTCTCATCCATCTTCGTGAGAAGCTTTTCGAGTGCGCCGGCCAGCACGTCGGCAGGCACGTTCCCGAAGGACATTGACCGCATCATTTATCCCCGGCAGCAGGCAGCTCCTCGATGCGGCAGAAAATGACGGGCTGATGATCCGCGTGAAGGTTCCGCTCGATCTCCACGCCGTCGCCGTCGGCGGCTCGGGCGCCTTCGCGCTTGCCACGCCGGTGCGCATCCGCGACTTGCTCCGGTTCGCCGTTCGCGAAGCGATCGGCACGCACGCGCCGGCCGATAAATTCTCGCGCAGCCTCCGTCGGACGCTCGCCGGGCTCGCTGCCGGCGACTTCACGATCAACGTCAACGGGCGCAGCTTCAGCGACGCGGAGACCATCGTCGTTTGCGACCGCACCGCGGACGTCCGCTTCTTCCTGAGCCAACGGCGCCGGGCCGCGATCAATCGAGCGTAGACAGCCGCGGCATGCTCTTGCATCGGATGATAGTGTTAAGAGGAAAGAACCACTCGGAAGAAACGGAGCTCCACAATCAAACTTGGCGTTGCCCTGCTTGCCGCGCTGTTGTCGCCGGCGGCACCGGCGCATGCCGACCTGCAATACCAGACCGTCGGCGACGACGTCTATCGGGGTGAATCGACCGCCACCGTGTCCCGCGTCGCGTATGCGGGCATGGAACGTCTCTCGATCCGGCGCGAAGGCGCGTCGCTTCGATTCGAGGCTCGGGCTCGGTATACGCGCACGGGGCCCGAAGGAAAAAGCAGCGCCGAGGCGCTGTTCGTCCAGAGGCTTCGGCCCGACGGCTCGTTCGAAGACAGCGTCGACGACGATCCCGATTTCCTGACCATCCTCAATCAGCCGTTCGCAGTGCGGTTGGATCGCGTCACGCTCCAAGACGTGCGGGAGCTCCACCGCCCGGTGCCGTTTGCGGCAAGCTCTCCCCTCGAAGGCCACACGTTGCTCCACGGCTTTCTGCGGCCGGCCGTCAATGGGCCGGTCGAAGGGCGCCCGACGGTGGCCGTGCGGTTCGAAGCGGACGGGCCGATGGACGGCACGCTGCCCGGCCACGCAGATGCCGCCGTCGCGGGCCGCATGCGGATGGATGGTATCGCGTACTATGCGCTGGACGACGGGTTGCTGCTCGCGCTCGACGTTACTTTGACGATCGACGCACGGCTGCGCGAACGCAGCACAACCGTCTCTGTGCCCGTTCACATCGTCTATCGGCGCTGGATCCGGGCGCGGTAGTCCCCCTTAAAACGCTCCGACCAGCTCGACCTGGAGCGGATGGCGGAAGGGTTGCTCGCGCAGTTCGGTTAGCGGCGTGAGCGCCAGATGATTCTGGTGACAGTCGATCAGCATCTCGATGCCCCGCTTCACCGACCCGGTCGCCTCGACGTACTTGGCGAGCTTCTTCTTGAAGTACGCGCGCGGATCGCTGAGCACTTTGGCGTAGTACGGATCGTCCGTGAGCCCGTCCGGATCCACGCCCTCTTTCGGAACGAGCCAAACGAACCACGGATCTTCGCTCTGACGGTAGCCGATGAGCACGAGCGGCAGCGCGCGAGCCGAGTCGATTTTCGGCAGGAAGCTGCAGAGCGTGTACGCGTCTAGCGAGATCTCCGTTGGCTCGATGGCTTGCGTCATGGAATCCGCACCTCTCATTGATCGACGTACCGAAAACAAAAGCCGCTTGCTCTTGCGAGCCAAGCGGCTTGGTATCAGGTCCGGGCCTTGCGGCCCAGCGAAAGCGCCATGGCGATGCTTTAGGAACGGGACCCCAAACCCCTGCGCTGCGGGCGCGGTCGCCCGCCCGGCGGCTTCAGGAGTTTTAGCCCCGAGCGTGAAACCACGGCCCTAGCAGTGGTGGTCCGGGGCACTGTATGAGCGCGCTCGCACCACTCCTTACGGGAGTTTTCGTGCCATCAGCGACAACGCCGGGGCGGCCCGCCAGGGCGCATTCCCGCGCCGACTCCGCCCCGACTTATGCAAACTTCGAGGCGATCGTTGACGACTATCAGCGCCGGCTGTATGGTTTCGCCCTGCGCATGACCGGCAACCGCGAGGATGCCGAGGAGATCGTGCAGGACGCGTTCGTGCGTGCCTATCGCGCACTCGGAAAGATGTCGCCCGAGCAGCGGACGGACCTGCGCTTGCAGCCGTGGCTGTACACGATCACGCTCAACGTCACGCGCAACCGGCTGCGCGGCAAGCGGCCCACGAACGTCGCCCTAGACGCTCTAGCCGACCCCGACGCGATCTTGCGCGAATCCAACGAGGGACCCCCACAGCCCGAGTTGATCGTGGAGCAAAACACCGAAATCGCACTCGTGGAACGCGCCCTCCTGCAGTTGCCGATGCACCTACGCGCGGCCGCGACGCTCCGATTCATCGAAGGGCGCAGCCATCCGGAGATCGCGGAGATACTTCATCAGCCGATCGGCACGGTTAAATCCCACGTCCATCGGGCGGTGCGCATATTACGGCGCATCCTTGGACCGCAGATCGGACGATTTTCCCCGGAAGGAGCCCCTGTGCATGCGCTGTCGTGACGTCGAGGCATTGTGGGACGAGCTTCGCGGCGAGTGTCAGGCCTCGCTCAAGGAGACCGTCCACACCCACCTGCGTGCCTGCCCCTCTTGCCAGGACATGTACGAACAGTACGCAGGCGTCGCGTATTGCCTCTCCTGTCTGCCGCGCCCCGAACCGTCCTGCGACCTCGCCAAAAAGGTCGTTCAGCACATCGCGGCTCTCAAGGGCAAGATGCACTCGCCGATCGTCCTGTCCGTGGTGACGACGCCGCTCGGGCGAGTCTACGTCGGCTTTAAGCACCATCGGATCGCGTACGTCAGCCTCGACACGGGCGAGCCGTTCGACGACGTCGTCGCGCGAGCGGGGCGCCGGCTGCGGCGCGGCGTCGTTCCGGGCGAGGCGCCGCCCTGGCTGGTGCGCGCCCTCGAGAGGTTCTTCAGTACCTGGACCGTCGACGACGCGATCGTGGACATCAGCGGCCTGACCCCGTTCGAGCAAGCCGCGCTGCGCGCGGCGGCGCGCATCCCGCGCGGCGAGGTGCGTTCGTACGCGTGGGTCGCGATGCAGATCGGGCGCCCGCGCGCCGCGCGCGCCGTCGGCCGCGTGATGGCGCGCAATCCGCTGCCCCTACTCTTTCCGTGCCATCGCGTCGTGGATTCTTCGGGCGAACTGCACGACTACTACTACGGCGTCGAAATGAAAGCTCGTCTTCTCGAAATGGAGGGCTACCGGCGTTAGACGCCAACCTTAGCCCCTCCTAAATGGATCCTCGGATAGCGGCCATGCCGGACATTCACGGTCATGCCAAGGGCGAGCATCGGCCTTACACCGAGGAGCGTCCTATCGCGTACTCCGCGCGGATGCTCTTCCTCTGGTTTTATCACGCGTGCCGGCGGGCTTCGCCGCGGTTCCTGATGGTCGCGGACCACGCGAACTACTTGACGTTCGAGGACCCTGGCGCCGTCAATACCGTGCGCCGCGCGCTCAAGCTGGCCCAAGCGGGCGATTTACTCGGCGCCGCCGAGACGGCGGGCGTCGACGTCGCCCACGCGGCACTCGTCTCCGAGGGACTGCGGCGCGGAATGCGCTTCTCGATCGGCGCGGAGATGGACAACGATCCGCGAGCGCGGCCCGACGCGCAGAATATCATCGACGCGATGCGGCCAGACGGTATTATCCGCTCGGTCCATTTCGTCCCGATCCAGCACCCGGAGAAGGGGACAGATTGGCTTTGGCCGTTCGATAACGAGGAGTTCGCGGGGCTCCACGAAGTCGTGAGCACCGATCAGCTCTGGGAGCTCTATATCGCGAAGCTCGTGGACGACCTCGAAAGACTGCCCGCGCACGTCGTCGGGCACTTCTACGTACCGGCGACGCTCGGCCGGTGGCCGGCCCAAAAGAAGCTCGAAGAGTACGAGGATAGGATGCTCGACGTCGCCCATCGCCGCGGCCTGGCCGTCGAGATCAATACGCGATTTCTGTATCACGGCGACGAGCCGGACGATCGCAAGAAGAAATACCTCGACGCGAATACCCGGCTGATTCGCAAGGCGAGGGCGCGCGGGGTCGGCATCGCAGCCGGCTCCGACGCGCACAGCCCGCGGGACCAGGGCAACGCCTTCGACGTCGTGCTCAAGCTGCTCGACGACGCCAAGGTCAACGAAGTGGTCTTCCCCGTCGGCGGGCGGTTGGCGCGTGTCGCCCTGCGCGCCACACGCGAACACCTCGAGGCGCAGGCGCAAGCGCGCCGCCAGCCGATCGCTCCGGGCAGCAGCATCACCGGCTACAGCCGAGCCGAGCTCGGGCTGCCCGAAGACGTCGAAGGCGTCTCCGGGCGGCGCAGCGCCGCGCGCACAATGCGCGACGCGGGGCCGAAGAAGCGCGCGGCAGCATCGTCGACGCAGAGCACATCGCGACGTTCGGCCGAATCCTCTTCGTCTGCATCCAAGGCAAAGGCCGCGCGCGTTGGGAAGCCGCCGCCTTCTAAGAAGAGGGAAGCCAAAGCCAGTGCGGCCGCCCGCAAGAAGCGGCCTCCCGCCGGGCCTGCGAAGAAGGCGACAGAGCGCTCCGCAAAGCCGGCTACGGCGCGGCGCAAGCAGAGCTCGCCCGTTCGCGCCGGCAAGAAGAAATCCACGGGCAAACCGGCCACCCGAAGACCCGCAGCAAAGAAAACGCCCGGCAAGAAGGCGGCGGCCAAGAAGCCCGCGCCTCGGCGTCCGGCGAAGCCCAAGCCCAAGCGCCTTCTGGCCGGTTACGCGAAGAAGACCGCGAAAAAGAAGAAACCCGCGGCAAAGCGCCGCTGAAGCTCGACTCGAGGGAGGACCAAAGCATTGGCGGATACCGTGCGCCTTAGGAATATCGCATTCGTCGGACCCCATCACACCGGCAAGACCACGCTGGTCGAGGCCATCCTCGCCCACACCGGCGCGATCGGGCGGCGCGGATCGATCGCCGACGGAACGACCGTGACGGATCACGAGCCCGAGGACGCGGCTCACCTCCAATCCACGACCGTTGGCTTCGCCCACACCACGGCCGACGACATCGACATCACGATCGTCGACGCGCCCGGCTTCATCGACTTTTTCGAGGAGACGAAACAGGCGCTGGCGGGCGTAGACGCCGCTGTCGTCGTGGTCGAGGCCGACCCCGGTCGCGTCGTCCAGACCCAAGCCATCGTCGACCATCTCGAGTCGACGCGCATGCCGCACGTCTTCGTAGTCAACAAGATGGACCGGCCCGGAGCGGACTTCGCCGCGACGCTAGCCGCCCTACAGGAGGCCTACGGCCGGCACGTCGTCGCCGAGCAGTGGCCGCTCGGAAGCGCCGAACATTTTTCCGGTTATGTCGACCTGGCGCGCATGAAAGCGTACCGGTTTGACGGCGGCGAGGAAGCCGTCCCGGCCGAGCTGAGCGACCTCGCCCAACGCAAACATGTGGAGCTGCTCGAGGCGATGGCCGACTTCGACGATCACCTCATGGAAGAGCTGCTCGAGGGGATCGAGCCTCCGCTCGATGAGATCGATCGAGATCTCTGCAACGAGTGTGCGCACGATCAAGTCGTTCCGGTGCTCGTCGCCGCCGGCATATCCGGCGCCGGAGTCTACGCGCTCGTGCGCGCGATCGAGCAGTGGTTTCCGTCTCCCGCCGACGCGCCGCTCACCGACGCCGAGGGGCGTCCGATCGCGCCGGACGCCGCGGCGCCGGCCATCGCGCGTGTCATCAAGACTGCCATCCATCCGCAGAGCGGTAAGCTTTCGATCGTGCGCGTCCTGTCGGGAACGATCAAGTCCGACGCGACCCTCTCCAACATCAGCAAACAGGACGAGAAGGCGCGTCTCGGCGGGCTCTACCGTCTGCAAGGCAAGAAGCAAGAACCGATCCCCGAGGCGGGGCCGGGTTCGATCGTGGCGTTCGCGCGGCTCGATTCGGTCGCTACCGGCGACACCCTGACGTCCAACGGCCACAAGGTTCTTTTGCCGCGCGTTCCGGTCGCGGAGCCGGTGTTTGCCGTCGCGATCAAGCCCAAGGAACGCATAGACGAGGCCAAGATCTCGCAGATGCTCGCGCGCATCGTGGACGAGGATCCCGCGCTGCGGCTCGAGCGCGCCGACGTGACGCACGAGCTGCTGTTGCTCGGCAGCGGCGAGCAGCACGTCGCCATCGCCGTAGAGCGCCTCGCCCGCAAGTACAAGGTCGAGGTCGCGACGGCCGCGCCGACCATTCCCTACCAGGAGACCATCACGGGCGGCACCGAGGTCCACTCACGCTACAAGCATCAGACCGGCGGCCACGGCCAATTCGGCGACGTGTGGCTGCGCTTCGCGCCACGCGAACGCGGCGCGGGCGTAACGTTCGAAGAGAAGATCGTCGGCGGTGTCGTTCCGCGGCAATTCATCCCGGCCGTCGAAAAAGGCGTGCGCGAAGCCCTCGCCCACGGCCCCAGCGGATATCCCGTGACCGACCTGCACGTCACGCTCTTCGACGGTCAGTACCACGACGTCGATTCGAGCGAACAGTCCTTCAAGACTGCGGCGGGCATGGGCGTGCGCGACGCGCTTCCCAAGTGCAATCCGGTCGTGCTCGAGCCGATCGCGCACGTGCAGGTAATCGTGCCGACCGGCTACACCTCGACCGTCATTCAACAGGTCACCGGCAAGCGCGGACAAATCCTCGGCATGAACCCGGCGGATCGCCCCGGCTTCGACATCGTCGAGGCCTACGTCCCCGCCGTCGAGCTCTCGCGCTACATCACCGAGTTGCGCACGGCCACCCAAGGGCTGGGCACGTACTCCTGGCGTCACGAGCGGTACGATCCCGTCCCCGGAAACCGTGTGGCGCCCAAGGCGGCGGTGTAGGGTCAGTGCGGTCGTTCTCCACTTTTCCGCAACACCAAAGGAATACGACATCCTGTCTTTTGCGGAATAGCTGGAGACTTCTCAGCACCCCTGTCCGTCACGTCGCGATCTGCTCCTTGGTCGGCTTGTCGATGGCCGCGTGTACGAAGGCGGGGGGCGGAGTCGCCGGGGGGCGGCATCCGTGGACGCATCCGGGACTGCTCCGCGTAGCGGTGCAGTCTGATCTCAAGAACTTGAATCCGCTGCTCAACTCGAACACGACCGACGTCTTCGTCGATCGCCTGATGTTCGAGCCGCTGCTGACCGCGGATCCGAAGGGCAATCCGCTGCCGATGCTGGCAGCGCAGGTCCCGACGCCCGAAAACGGCGGCGTCAGCCGCGACGGCATGACGATCGCGTACCACCTGCGCAGAACCGCGCGCTGGACGGACGGCGTCGCCGTCACCTCCGCCGACGTGAAATGGTCGTGGCAGGCCATCATGAATCCCGACAACAACGTCGTCTCACGGCACGGCTACGACTACATCGCGAGCATCGACACGCCGGACGCGTACACGGCGATCGTGCACCTCAAGCGGCCGTTTTCGCCGTTCGTTAACACGTTCTTCGCCGAGAGCGATCAGCCGTACATGCTCGCGCCGCAGCACGTGCTGGCGCGGTATCCGAACATCAACAACGTCCCGTTCAATAGCCGCCCCATCGTGAGCGACGGTCCCTTCAAGTTCGCACAGTGGGCCCGCGGCGACCACATCACCGTCGTTCGCAACGACGGGTTCTTCATGGGCCGGCCGGGCTTGAACCAGGTCGACATCAAGATCGTCCCGGACGAGGAAACCTCCGTCAACCTGCTGCGTACGCACGGGATCGACTACATGTTCCAGGCGTCGCAACAGACCTATCAGGCGCTGCACGGCATGCCGGACACCAAGATCGTCTGGGTCAACGTCAACGGTTACGAGAGCATCCAGCTGAACTGCTCGCATCCGGATCTACAAGATCCGCGCGTGCGCCTGGCGATCGCCTACGCGCTGGACAAGGACGAGTTCGTCCGCACGCTGACGTACGACACGCAGACCGTCGCGACGGAAGACATTCCCGACTGGATGTGGGCCTTCAACCCGTCGATACGGCGGTACCCGCACGATCCGGCGATGGCGCGCCGGCTCCTGCGCGAGGCGGGCTGGTCCGCCGGACCCGACGGCATCATGCGCAAGGGCGCCGAGCGGCTCATGCTGGTCGTGGTCTCCAACAACTCCAACGCGACGCGGCGCCGACTGAGCGTCGAGATGCAGGCGATGCTGAGAGAAGTCGGCATCGACACCGAGATCAAGTACTACCCCGGCGACGTGCTCTTCGCGCCCGCCGGCATGGGCGGGATCCTGCAGCTCGGCAAGTTCGACGTCTCGGCGGCCGGATGGTATGCCGGAATTGATCCGGACGACAGCACGCAGCTGACGTGCGACAACGTTCCGCCGGGCGGTTACAACTACTCGCGGTACTGCAGCCCGGAAATGCAGCGCCTGCAGCGCATCGCGCTGACGCGTTACGATCGCCCGTCACGCCAGGCGGCGTATTTCGCGATCCAGGAGCAGCTGGCCAAGGACAACCCCCTGATCTTCTTCTACTGGCTGAAACAGATGGAACCGATCAGCGTCGACTTCAAGGGCTTCGATCCCAATCCGGTGGTCGAGGCATGGAACGCGTGGCAGTGGACCATATAAGCCTGCCGGAGCTCGCGTGGCTGCGTAAGATCATCGTCGAGCGAGCGCTGACCCGCGGCGACTACGTGCTCGCCGGCGGCGCGCGCAGCGACTATTACATCGACAAGTTCAGCCTCTTCTCCGATCCCCTCGTGCTGCGGCGCATCGCGCGGCTCTTCACGCCGGTTATCGCCGAGCTCAACCCCGACCTCATCGCGGGCACGGAGCTCGGCGGCGTCGTGATCGCCACGGCGGTCTCGCAGATGTCGGGGCTCCCGATGCTGGCCGTGCGCAAGAAGCCCAAGGCGTACGGTGCGTTTGCGAACGATTTCGTCGAGGGCCCGTACGTTGCGGGACAGCACGCCCTGCTGCTCGAGGACGTCGTTTCCAACGCCGGCGACCTCATGGCGGCCGCCGCGCGTTTGCGCGAGCTCGGGCTAGGCGTCACGCCTTACGCGGTGATCAGCCGCGGCCTAGCGCCGTGCCGCGCACTGATCCAGTTCTCGCTTCCGCGCACCGCTCCCAGGACCGAAAACTAGACCACTAGTTCGAGACCGTCGACCGCGCACTCCACCGGGCCGGAGAAGATTTTCTTGGCCGCAGCGACGAGCGCTTCGGGCGCCGCCGCCGCGGGATAATGCGTCAGCACGAGCCGCTCGGCGTTCGCGCGGCTGGCCATCTCGCCGGCCTCGCTCGCCGACATGTGGCCGCGCGGGCCTTCCTCCGTCCCGAGCCCCAGCGACGTTTCGCAGAGGAAGAGCGCGCTGCCGCGCGCGTGTTGCGCGACGGCCTCCGACGGCGCGGTGTCGGCGGAGTAGGTGAAGATCCGCTCGTCGCAATCGGCGCGAATCGAGAACGCGTCGACGTAGTGACGCGTGGCGCAGAAGCGCAGCCGCACTCCGCCGATATCCAGCGGCTCCGTCGGGTCGTACTCGCGGATCGCAAAGACCGTGTCGAAGAAGTCGACATCGTCATCGAGCCCGATGACCCGGCGAAGTTCCTCGAGCGTCGCGCGGCCGCCGGGCGGAAGCCAGAGCGCCATCCGCTCCGCCGGCTTCGCGCCGTACTTCAGCCCGTAGCGCAGCGGCACGAGATCGAAGAAATGGTCCGCGTGCATGTGCGAGATGACGATCGCATCGAGGTCGGCGTAGTCCATCGCCAGCTGCAGCTTCCCGAGCGCGCCGCAGCCGAGATCCAGCAGAATTGCGGCGTCGCTGGTCCGCAGCAGGTAGCAGCTGCACGCGCTTCCCGGGCGCTGCGTCGCGGGGCTCGAGCCGACGATATGAAGACGCAGAATGGCGCTCAGGGGAGCGACGCGAGCACGTCCTCGGCGTGCTCGTCCACGTTGACCTTCGGCCAGATCTTTGCGATCCTGCCGTCGGCGTCGATCAGGAAGGTCGTACGTGCGGTCACGCCGAGCGCCTTGTACAGCTTCGAGTCGGTGTCGGCCAGCAACGCGAACGGGATCGCGAACTTCTTCTTGAAGCGCTGATGCGACTCCACCGAGTCGCGGCTCACTCCAACGATCCGCGCGTTCTTCTCCTGAAACTGCCGGTAGCTGTCGCGAAACTGCGACGCCTGGCTGGTGCAGCCCGGCGTATCGTCCTTCGGATAGAAGTACAGGATGAGGGGACCGCCGAGAAGATCGGTGGTCGTTACCGAGTTGCCCTCGTCGTCGAGCACCGTTACCGCCGGGAGTTGGTCGCCTTCGCGAAGCATCGTGTTGCCCTTTCTCGAAGTGAGGTCGCCGTGCGCAAACCGGCTGCTTCGCCACAAGCCCAAGACACCATTGTGGCCGCACACCCCCTGGCTCGGGCGCTGATCGCGCGGCTGGGTCCGGGCAGCGATGGTCCGGTGCTGGATTTCGCCGCGGGAAGCGGCCGCAACACGCGGGCGTTACGCGCTGCCGGACTGCGCGTGGTGCCCGTGGCCGATAGCATAGCGGAATCCGCTGCGCCGCTGGCGGGCATAACGGCGCGATTCGCCGCGGCGCTCTCGACGCACGGGCTGCTTCACGGCACGCCGTCGATCATCGCGAATAGGGTAGCCTCGATCGCGCGGCGGCTCGAGCCGGACGGGCTGCTGTACGCAACCTTCGGCTCGTCGCGCGACGCGCGCTTCGGCGAGGGGAAGCGCATCGACGACTGGACGTTCGCGCCCGAGGACGGCGACGAGCGCGGCGTCGTCCATGGCTACTTCGATCGCGAGCGCTTGACCGCGTTGCTCGAGCCGCATTTCGCGGCCGAATCGCTCGAAGAGCGCTCCGTCGACGACGTCGTCGGAGCATGGGCGCATCGCGAATCGCCGCTGCGCGGGGCGGTGCATTGGTTCGTTATCGCGGTCAGGCGCTGAGCAATTTGCGAACATTTAGGAATGCGGTGAAAGAAACGCGGTGTATCCCTCAAGCGCGATTTGCACGCCGATGCAGAGCAAGATGAACGCCGAAAGCCGCAACAATACGTTGACTCCGGTCGGCCCCAGCTTTCGTAAGACGTGTTCCCCTTGGCTGTAGCAGAGATAAATAATGATGGAGATGCACGCCAGGCCCGCCAAGGCGCCGAGGCCGTCGAGTAGGATCGAGCCTCCCGGAGCGGCGAGCAAACTGCTGCCGACGGTCACCATGATCGCGATGGATCCCGGGCCGATCGTCAACGGCAGCGTCAGCGGGTAGAACGCGCCGCTAAGCACGTCATCCTCCGAAGCGGGCGGCGCGCGATGCTTCGAGTCTTCCTGGCCCTGGCTAAGCAGCCGCCAACCCGCAACGGCGAGGACAAGGCCTCCGGCGACGCGCACTGCTGAGAGGCTCAAACCGAAGAACTTCAGCGCCAGCGGACCGACGATCAAGGACGCCGCCGTGAGAAGGAAGGCGTTGATCGCGACGCGCCGGGCGAGCCTTCCCGCAACGGCATCGTCAAGGGACTCCGTATAGTTCAAAAAGACGGGCGCCATGCCCGGCGGATTGACGATCGGGAATAGGGCCAGCGTTACCAAGAGAAAGCCCTGCACGAAAGGCCACGCAGCCAAATTCCTCAGTGAGTCCACGGTAACGGTATCTCGCGTCCCAGCCTACTCTCCTTGTCGCGACCGCGAGATATCTCGAAGGAAACGCACAGGGGCCGCTTGCCGCGAGTAGTAAGAGCCGCCTTTGGAGTACCGTTTTGAGGGCCATTGATGATCCAACACTGCCGATATGTCATAGCAGTTCCAGACTTACGCCGTTCGGCGGACTACTACCGTGATGTCTTAGGTTTCGAAGTGATAGAGGTGTCGGCTCCCGGCTGGCGATTCTTACGGCGCGACGACTGCGTAATCATGGCGGGAGAGTGTCGCGATGCGCTCTCGCCTGACGCGCTTGGGGATCACGCGTACATTGCATACCTTGAGGTCGATGACGTGCAGAAATTGCATACGTCCTTGTTGATCAGCGGCGCCGATGTCGTCAAGCCGTTACGTGCCGAGCCGTGGGGAATGTGCGAATTCGGCGTCCGCACGATTGACGGACATCGCATCATGTTCGCAAGCCCGGCGACCTAGCAGCCAGGCGCCCCCGATCGGCGACGTGACCGCGCGGCCCTGGGGGCGAGGCGGCTTCCGAGATCGCGGCCTGGGTGTTACGATGGGGCCTAGCGGCGTCGCAAAGCTCCAGAGCCGCGATGCGACTGGGAAGGGAGCAAGGCAGATGAAGAGTTTGAGTCTTTGCCGCCGTGCGCTAAGCGTTTGCGTAGCGGCTATATTGCTTGCAGCGTGTGGTGGATCGCAAGCACCTGTTGCGCCCGCGCCGCTTACGGCAACGAACGCCGGAAATGCTCACGCTAAGCCCCCGCGCGGCGGTGCCTTTAGCGGCGGTTACTCAGGGACGAAGAATTTAACACCTTGCGTGCATCACAGGCAAATCGGCGTGTTTAAGTTCGCTGGTGCGGGGTCGGTTTCGTACTTAGGCGAGAGTGAGGAGTCCGGAGATCTAGGGGCGAGGGACCACACTGGCGGCGCCTGTGAAATCTGGCAGGGATCAGTTGTTTTGAGAAGTTCGATCCATCCAAAAAATTCCATCAAGATGTTCCTAGTTGGGTCAGCACGCATTAGTCCGTGCGGTAAAACGCTATCGTATACGGTGGTCAGCGGCGGCACCGGCAAGTTCATCCGTGAGGCTGGCAGCGGAACGGTCACATTTCAGTGTTCTGGCAACACGTACTCAGATCAATGGTCGGGGACGCTTTACTATTGATTTCGGCCGTTTACGGGGCCCGTAGAACCTTGGCGCGATCAGCTAGCCGGCTTAGATGCATCGCGCCCGGCGAGGGGGCCTCGTTTTGAAAGCCCTTAGCTCGTATCCCGCGACGGTCATCTTCGAGCGGATGGCGCATAACCTCACGGCCGGCCGAGTCAGCCCGGAGGGTCCACGTGCTCACGGTGTCCGTCGCTATCGTTGCTGTGTCGTGATGAGATCCTGCATCGGGCTCGAGGCTGCGGCGTAGAGCCGCTTCTCCATGCGGCCGGCCAAAAAGGCCTGTCGGCCCGCGATCGTCGCGTGCTTCATCGCCCTCGCCATCAACACGGGGTCGCGCGCCCGCGCGATGCCCGTGTTCATGAGCAGCGCGTCGACGCCGAGCTCCATCGCGATGGCCGCGTCGGAAGCCGTTCCCACGCCCGCGTCGACGATCACCGGTATCTTGGCCCGCTCCTTGATGATGGCGATCGAATACGGGTTGCACACGCCGAGGCCGCTCCCGATCGGCGCCGCAAGCGGCATCACGGCAGCGCAGCCGAGTTCTTCCAGTTGCCTGCACGCGATCGGGTCGTCGCCGACGTAGGGCAGCACGGTGAATCGGTCGGCGACGAGGCGCTCCGCCGCCGCGAGAGTCTCGCGCGTGTCGGGATAGAGCGTCTGCGGGTCGCCGATCACCTCGAGCTTGATCAGATCCGTGGAGAGCAGCTCGCGCGCCAGCTGCGCGGTGAGCACCGCATCGTTGGCCGAATAGCAGCCCGCCGTGTTCGGCAGAATCGTGTAGCGGTCGCGGTCGATGTAGTCCAGCAGCGTGCGGCCGTCGGCGTTATCCAAATTGATCCGCCGTATCGCGACCGTAACGATCTCTGCGCCGCTCGCGTCGTGCGCCGCCTGCATCACGTCCAACGACGGATACTTGCCGGTGCCGACGATCAACCGGGAGACGAACTCGTGGGGCCCCAGGCGCAGCGTATCGGCGCTCATCCGCCCGCCACCGCCGCGATGATCTCGACGCGGTCGCCCTCGCGCACGACGTCGCTCTGGTACTCGCTGCGCCGAACGACGCGATCGTTGCGCGCCACGGCCACGCCGGTCGGCGGCGAGCCGAGCAGCTCGAGCAGCGCCCCGACGGTCAGCTCGCCGGGCAGCTCGTGCGGCCGCCCGTTGATCGTTGCCTTCACGCGTGGGTGATTCGGCTCGCGAGCGTAAACGGCTGCAACCCCGACGCGTCGCCGTTCTCTACGACGTCGGCGATCAACCGCGCGGTTGCCGGCGCCATCAGGATGCCGTTGCGATAGTGGCCGGTCGCGAGCAGCAGACCGCCGATCGGCGTCGGTCCCAGAAACGGCAACCCGTCGGGCGTCCCGGGGCGCAGCCCCGCCCAGCTCTCCGTTATAGCGAAGTCGCCGAGCGAGGGCGCCGCCGCGAGCGCGGCATCCAGCAGTTCGCGCACGCCGTGCGCGGTGACGCGCTCGTCGAAGCCCGCGGATT
>DATDGN010000019.1:0-2100 GCA_036522095.1 Candidatus Cybelea sp.
ATCACAACTGTGGCGGTTGCGGTATCACCTGCTGCCAAGGAACGGAGTGCAGCCCGGCAGGTGACGAGTTCGGGGGCGTGTGTCTCTGAGCAAGAAGGCCTCTCTTTCGCCGCTGCGACAACTCGACCAGCCGAGGGGTTCTCAGGCGCACCCCAGCGCATTCAGCGCCCATGGGTCACGCGACGCAAGCAGCGACGGGGAGCGTGCACGCATGAGTTCAATCTAGTCCGCGGCTTGTACCACTTCGTTCGAGCCGTTACGGCGCGAGGGCCAGCGGTTAGCACTACTCAGCCGAAAACTTTTCCATGGGGACCTGTCCATGCGAATTGGGTGGCATGAGCTACGAATTCGACACCGAGGCGCAGCGCCGGCTGACCGGATACTTCTCGGAAATCGGCGGTGCGCTCAACAACAAGACGCGGCGGGCGTCGTTCGCGACCTACGCACTGGGGCTGCTCGGCGGCGCCGAGAGGAAGAGCGCGGAGCCGATCGCGGCCACGGCGACGGGGGACCCGGCGGAGTGCGAGCCGGCCCACCACCGGCTGCTGCGTTTCCTGCGCGATTCGCCGTGGGAGGACCGTCCCGTGCGACGTATCGCTGCGCGCTACGCGGTTGATGCCATCACGCGCGAGGAGCCGATCCGCACCTGGATCATCGACGACACGGGGTTGCTCAAGCAGGGAACGCACTCGGTCGGTGTCCAACGGCAGTACACCGGGTCGGCGGGCAAGATCACCAACTGCCAGGTCGCCGTCAGCTTGAGCGTCGCCACGCGGTCGGCCCACGTGCCGATCGATTTCGAGCTGTACCTGCCCGAGAGCTGGACGGGCGACCCCGTGCGCCGCGAGGAGTGCAAGATCCCGACGGGCGTGGTCTTCAGGACCAAGCACGACCTGGCGCTGGAGATGATCACACGCGCGGTCGACGACGCCGTGCCCGGCGACATCTTGCTGGGCGACAGCGGCTATGGCGACTCGCACAACTTCCGTGAGACGGTGCGAATTCTCGGCTTCGACTACGCGCTGGGGATCCACGCGACGACGACGATGTGGCGGCTCGATAGCCGAGAACGACGGCTCGGACAGGCGGCCAGTGCGCGTGACATCGTGCGCGAGCTGGGCCTGAAGGCATTTCGCCGCGTCACGTGGCGCGAGGGAACGGCCGGGGGCAAGCGCGGCAAAATGTCTTCGCGCTTCGCGTTCTGCCGCGTGAAGGTCGCCAACGACGACGGGATCGACCCCGGCAAGCATGAGCCGATCTGGCTGATCGCCGAATGGCCCGAGGGCGAGAAGGATGCGACCAAGTTTGCGCTCACGACGCTCAAGCGCACGATGAGCAAGAAGGAGATCGTCCGCATCTTCAAGGAGCGCTATCGCACCGAGCTGGTCTACCAGGAGATGAAGGGCGAACTCGGTCTCGACCACTTCGAAGGTCGCAGCTTCCCCGGCTGGAACCACCACGTCACGGTCGCGCTCTGCTGCTACGCCTTCGTCATCGGAGAGCGAATGCAGCATTTCCCCCCCACGGCCGGACGGCAAGGTCGAGCGCGTCCGCTCGAAATCGCGGCCTGAACTCCACTTCGCCGACTCCTTCCCGACCATCCGCCGCGAGATCGCGCACGCCGTGACCTGCTGGCTGCCGCGCTGTCCAACGTGCCGACGGGACATGCCGCACTCGGAATCGTCGCCTCACAAGATACGTGCGCCCTCGCGTGCACGAAAATCCGGCTGAGTAGTGCTTCTATGAGCCCACGGCCCGTGTCAACCTCGAAATTCTCTTTTTTCTTTCTTTCTTCCTCCACGTCGCGGCGATGGTCGAGGTCGTGGTGCACAACCCGCGTTGTGCCAACTTCTATCCGTGTGCGGCTGCGGCCGCATCACCCAATGTCGAATGCGCCTTGCGGCTCGACGACCTCGAAGCAAGCAGACCCCATCTAAGACACCGGGCCATCTGGCCCCAACACTACTACGGGCTCTTGCTCCACCGCCGCTGGACTCCCAGCAACGCCAGCTGTCTACATTCTGCCTTCCTACCGTCGAAGATTCCTCCTGGTCGTTCTCGAGTTTCTACGGGGTCGCCACGGCGGCGAGCCGCTTGGTC
>DATDGN010000020.1:0-1591 GCA_036522095.1 Candidatus Cybelea sp.
GTAACCTTTACGCGACGCGACTGTAAAATACGGCATGAATAGAAAATTTCTGGCGCTGACGCTTGCGCTCAGCGTGATCCCCATTGCGGCGGCCGCCGACGACGACAACGCGCCGCCCCAACTCACCCCCGCGCAGCGGCAGGCGATCCATCAGACGTTCGAACGCTTTGCCACCCAAGAACAGCAGCTCCACCTGCAGATGCGGGGTCAGATCCTGAGCTCGTTGACGCCGGTGCATCTGCGCGCCGTCGGGGCCACCATCGGCGACCTCGCGATCGCGGCCAATCCGGATCCCGCGGCGGCGGCAAAGCGCCTCGACATGATCCTCTCCCCCGGGGAGCGGCAACGCGTCCTCGCCACGCTTTCGTCCTTCTTCCAGCAGAGCCGGCAGCTCCACGACGCGATGCGCAACGAGCTGAACAGCGAGATGCCCGCCGGTCATCCGCCCTCGACGGACCGCGACAAAGAACACCAGATGACGAACATGCGGCTCGACGCAGGCACGGTGCTGCTGGCGGCACTTTCGCCTCATCCGCACATGATGGGCATGGGCGATCACGGCGGATTCAGGATGCACATGGAGGGCGAACCGCCGCACTAAGAAACAACGAGCGGCGTGGTCTCGTGGCGACGCGCGCTCTGGCTCATGGTCGCGGTGCAGGCGATGATGTCCTTCGCCTTCTCCGTTTCCGGACCGTTTCTACCGCTCTACGTCATTCAGCTCGGCGTTAGGCCGATCGCGGCGGTTTCGATTTGGGCGGGCGTCATCGTGTCCGCGAACTTCTTGTTGGCCGCGATCTTCTCGCCCGTCTGGGGCGGCATCGCCGATCGCACCGGACGCAAGGCGATGGTCATTCGCTCGTGCGTCGCCATCGCGATCTTCACCGCGCTGATGGGGCTGGTCCAGAACGTCTGGCAGCTCTTTTTGGCGCGCGCCTGCATGGGGATCTTCAGCGGCTTTTCGGCCGCCGCGATCGCGATGGTCGGCACGGCGGTGCCGGAGGAGAGCCTGGGCTTCTCGCTCGGATGGATGGCGACGGGACAGCTGATCGGCGGCCTTTGCGGGCCGCTCTTCGGCGGAATCCTGGCCGACCGGCTTCACGACTACCGTCAGGTCTTCTTCGCGACTTCGGCCGTCGCGCTCGCCGCCACGATGGTGTGCGCGCTGCTCGTCCGCGAGCCGGTTCGGCCGGAGCGCGCGCGCGAGGGGAGGACGTCGTTTTGGGAAAGCCTGCGCGAGGTCGTGTCACACCCCCAGCTCGCTCCGATGTTCCTCGTCGTGCTGCTCGCGCAGGTCGTCGCGTTCGGCGTGCAGCCTATCGTGCCGCTCTTCGTGCGCGCGCTGGCGGTTAACGCGTCCGGAGTCGCGACCGCGACCGGGCTCGCCTTCGCGGTGACGGGGCTCGCGGACCTGATCGCGTCGCCGTTTTTGGGCAAGCGAAGCGACCGCATCGGCTACCGCCGCGTGCTGCTGATCTCGCTGTGCGGCGTCGCCGCGTTCACGCTTCCGCAAGCGCTCGTCCGGGGCGTCGCAGCGTTCGTGGCGCTGCGTTTCGGCATGGGACTCTTTTTGGGCGGCGTTCTTCCGACC
>DATDGN010000021.1:0-9915 GCA_036522095.1 Candidatus Cybelea sp.
GGCGGCGACTATCCGCAGTTCCAGAAGCAGGTGCTCGAGCGGCTCCCGCCCGGCAGCGACTTCGCCAACCTCTCGATCCTGCCGACGTCGGGGACGAAGTTCTTCGTGTACGACGGCCAGTGGCGCAAGCTCTACTCGGACGATCTCACCGATGAACAAAAGAAGAAGATCGAGACCGCGCTCGAGAGCGCGGTCGCCGAGACCGGCTTTCAGCCGACCCAGACGTGGGGCGAGCGCATCGAGGACCGCGGAACGCAGATCACCTACTCCGCGCTTGGCCAGCAAGCGCCGCTCGAAGCCAAGGAAAAGTGGGATCCAGACTTCTCGAAACGCAAGCAGATTCAGGCGATCCTCGCCAAGACGCTGCCGGAGTTTTCGGTTCGGCTAGGCGGCACGACGTCGATCGACGTTACCCGCCCGGGCGTCGACAAGGCCTACGGCATCCGTAAGCTGCGCGACGAGCTGGGGATCCCGATCGCCGAGATGCTGTTCATCGGCGACGCGATCTTTCCGGGCGGGAACGACTATCCGGCGAAAGAGGCCGGTACCGACACGATCGAAGTGCGCGACCCCGAGGAGACGAAGCGCGTGGTCGAGGCGATTATTGCTTGCGAATCGCCTCGACGTTGAGCTCGATGCGAACCTCGTCGCCTACGACGACGCCGCCCGTCTCGAGCGCGGCGTTCCAGGTGAGGCCGAAGTCTTTGCGGTTGATCGTCGCGTGGGCGCTGTAGCCCACCCGGAAACCGCCCCACGGGTCCTTCGCCTGACCCTCGAAGCTGCCGCGAAGCGACACGTTGCGCGTGACGCCGTGGAGCGTGAGCTTGCCGTCGATCGTGAACTCGTCGGGCGTGCCGTAGATGCGCGTGCTCTCGAACTCCAGCGTCGGGAATTTCTCCACGTCGAAGAAGTCAGCCGAGCGCAGGTGCGCGTCGCGCTGCTCCTCGCGGGTGTCGATCGAGCCGGCCTGGATGGTCGCGCGGATCGCGGCGGGCACCTCGCTGGCGGGCTCGAGCTCGACTGAGCCGTCGAAGGCGGTGAAGCGCCCGCGCACCTTGGCGATCATCAGGTGGCGGACGACGAACTCGACGGTGGTGTGGGCCGGGTCGAGCGCGTAGACGGCGGTCTCTTGTAGTTGGGTGGTCATGTGTAGTCCTTATGACTCCTTATGGTTGCCGATAGCCCCGAAGTGTGCTATCGTTGTGCTAGTAACCTTTACATACTAACTAGCTGAAAGCAAGTACGCACTCTAAAGTAGCCTAGGAACCCAATGGAAACTATCAAACTGCCGCCCCTGCCCACCAGCGCAGCCGTCTACAACCAGGCGCAGTGCCCGTCGCGCCTGATCCTGGACCGGATCGCCGACAAGTGGACGACGCTGATCATCGGCATCCTGGCCCAAGCCGAGCATCGCCGCTTCAACGAGCTGCGGCGCATGATCGGCGGGATCTCACAGAAGATGCTCACGCAGACGCTGCGCGACCTCGAGCGCGACGGATTGGTGAAACGGACGATCTATCCGGAGATTCCGCCGCGCGTGGAGTACGAGCTCACGCCGCTCGGGCGCACGCTCTGCGGCCCGCTCGGCTCGCTGACGCAGTGGGCGCACGATCACATGGATGAAGTCAAGCGCGCGCAGACAGAGTACGACGCGCATGTTTGACCTCAGCCACCTCACGGATTACGGCTTGGTCCTGATGCGGCTGATGGCTGGTGCCATCTTCGCCGATAGCGGTTACGACGACCTCAAGGATCCGGACGCGCGCAGCAAGAGCATCGGGCTGCCGAAACCGGTTACGCTTTTTCTCGCGGTGGCGGAGCTCGCCGGCGGGCTCGCAATCATTCTCGGCGTGTTTCAGCAGCTCGCCGCGATTGGGCTGATCCTGATCATGCTGGGCGCGATCCAGAAGAAGGTCTTCGTCTGGAAAACCGGCTTCTGGGGAAAGGATGGGCTCGGATGGTACTACGAATCGACGCTGATCTCGATGCTGCTCGTGATCCTCTTTACCGACGGCGGCCGCTTCGTGCTGCTGCGCTAGTCTTCGCGTTTCTGCCGGCCTCGGCGTGTGCGCCGCACATGCCCTACGCACTTTCGCAGCAAGACGCGGCGCGTTTCGGCCACGTGCTGCGAGTCAACGTTCCGAATCAAGATCCGATGATCTTCGGCCTGAACGATTGCATCCTGTACAAGGCGAAGACCGCGCACGAGGACATCGTCGGCTGGGACGTAGTCCTTGCGTCCGACTGGGGCATGTCGAGTTATCCGAAGTGGATGACCGCGTGCACGGACCAGCACGTGCGATATGACGGAAAGTACGTCATCGCGTCGTTCTGCGCTCAGGCGCTGGGCGCGGGCGGGGGCTGCGCCGGCGGAGACGGAGTCTATCGCAGCCGCACCGGCGATGCCCAAGGCTGGGAGATCGAGAACGCCAAAGGCTGGAGCCCGCTCCCGAAATACTAGTTAGTCGTCGTCCGGCGGTTCGTCGGAGTTGGGCAGGTTCAAGAAGTATTGCGCGTCGTGCGGGGCGGGAATCGGAACGAACTTGCTGGGTCCCTTCGAAAAGTTGAAGCAGTCGGAAAGGTCGTCGGCGCGCACGTCGGTCGTGCCCAGCGAGCCGAGATTGAACGTCTCCTCGGTGAACTTCAGGATGCTCCCGAACTCGTGCTGGGTGGTCGAGACGTAGTTCTGCTTCGCGTACGGGGAGATCACTAGCAGCGGCACGCGGAAGCCGAGCTCGTAAGAGTTGTACTGCGCCGGCGGCACCGGATCGTACCAGCCGCCCCAATCGTCCCAGACGACGAAGATCGCGGTGCTGCTCCAATACTGGCTCTTCCCGATCGCATTGACGATGGAGGCGACCCACGACGGTCCCGTGCCGTTGGTGCTGCCGGCGTGATCGGAGGCTGCCGCGGTCGGCGTGATCCAAACGACGTTCGCCAAGCCACCCTTCTTGATGTCCCTCAGCACTCGAGACGGCGGCCCGACGACGTTGGTCGCAAAGTCCGACCGGTTGAAGATCGGCAAGATTGCGTCCGGCGCGTGCCAGAGCCCCGGTCCCTTGCCGGCCTGATAGTAGCGCCACGACAGCGACTTGGCGACGATGAGGGCGATGAGCGAGTTGCGATCGAAGCACGGATAGGTCGTCTGACTCTCGTTGCCGTACGAATCGATGAGCATCACCGTCGAGTCGCGCGGCGAGTCGCAACCGCCGGTGTTCTTTAGCCGGGGCGTCTTCGGGCTCTCCGCGGCGCGCAGCGACGATCCGTTGAAAGTCGTAGACGTGCCGCTCATGAGGTATTGGTGCGCGGGAAAGCTCGGGCCTTGATTCGTTTCGAACATATCGGCGCCGAACGCGTAGCGCTTCGCCATCTTGAAATACGGCTCGACGTCCGCTTCCGGGACGTAGCCGTACGCGCGTATCCCCGGAGGCGGACATCCCAGGCTCGCCTTGCATCTCGATGCCGCGAGATCGAACCCGTTGAGCTTGCCGTCGGCATATTCGGTCACGAAATTGCCGTGCGAGTGGCCGATGTAGTACGGTGCCGTCAGACGCCGAGGCTGGAGTTTTACCGTTAGGCCCAGCGAGTTTTTCCCCTCGCGCACGGTGCCGGCGCCGGGAAGACCGTTGAAGAGGTTGTTCGTCGTGCGATTTTCTTGAACGATGATGACGACGTGTTGGATCGGTGACGTGCCGCCCGAAAGCGGCCCGCCTTGGCCCCCCGAGCGACCGGCCGGCATCGAGGACGACGAGGTAGAGGCCGGCGAGCAGTTTGCGAGCGCGGCGATGACGATAAGAGCCAAGAGGCGCGTGCTATGCACTACACCGTCCTCTTGGCTTATGCGGGGGCGTTAGCCTCTAGAAGTCGTCGTCCGGTGTGCCGCCGACCGGCTGGTGCAGAAAGTACTCGGCATCGTGCGGCGCGGGAATCGGAACGAACTTGTTCGGGCCGTGGGAGAAGTCGAAGCAATCGGAGAGATCGTCGGCGCGCACGTCGGTCGTGCCCAGCGAGCCTAGACCGAACATGTCCTCGGTGAACTTGAGCAGGCTGCCGAACTCGTGCTGCACGTGCGAGATGTAGTGCTGCTTCGCGTATGCGGAGATGACTAACAGCGGCACCCGGAATGAGAGCTCGTAGGAGTTATACTGTGGCGGCGGGACGGGATCGAACCAGCCGCCCCAGTCATCCCACGTGACCAGGATCGCGGTGTTGTTCCAATACTGGCTCACCCCGATCGCGTTGACGATGGACGCCACCCACGATGGTCCGGATCCGTCCGTGCTGCCGGCGTGATCGGAGGCTGCCGCGGTCGGCGTCACCCACACGACGTTCGCGAGATTCCCGTTCTTGACGTCGTCCAGGACGCGCGCGGGCGGGCTCACGACGTCGGTGGCAAACTGCGGGCTCTGAAAGACGCGCAGGATCGCGTCGGGCCCCTTCCAGACTCCCGGGCCTCTGCCGGCCTGATAGTAGTGCCACGTGAGCGATTTCGCCTCGACGAGCGCGATGAGCGAGTTGCGGTCGAAGCACGGATACGTCTTGCGATTTTCGATCTCGTTCTGATCGATGAGCGTCACAAGGGATCCCTTGAGCGAGTCGCAGCCGCCGGTGCTCTTTTTCTGCGGCGTCAGCGGATTCTCGGCGGCGCGCAGGTTGGATCCGTCCGAGATCGTCGACGTGCCGCTCAAGATGTACTGATGGGCGGGAAAGCTCGGCCCCTGATTCGTTTGGAACATGTTCGCGCCGAACGTATAACGGCGCGCCATAATAAAATACGGCTCGACTTCCTTTTCCGGAACGTAGCCATACGCGCGTACGCCGGGGCGCGGACACGTATGCCGCTTCTTGCAGCGGGATTGGGCGAGGTTCCAACCGTTCATCTTACCGTTCGCCCACTCGATCTCGAAGGTGCTGTGCGCGTGGTTGATGTCGTAGGGCGCGGACAGCGGCAGCGGTTCAAGTTGTACGGTCCGATTGTGAGAGTTTTTCCCCACGCGCACGGTTCCGGCGCCGGGAAACCCGTTGAAGAGGTTGTTCGTCGTGCGATTTTCTTGAACGATGATGACGACGTGCTGGATCGGCGACGCCGCGCCCGAAAGTGGTTCGGGTTGGCTGCGCGAGCGAGCGGACGGCAGCGAGGACATCGGCGTAGAAGGCGGCGAGCAGTTTGCGAGCGCAGCGATGACGACAAGAGCCAAGAGGCGCATACGGTTCATGACGCAGGCTTTTACGCAGTCCTCTTGGCTTACGCGGAGGCGTTAGCCTCTAGAAGTCGTCGTCCGGAGCGCCGCCAACGGGCTGGTGCAAAAAGTATTCGGCATTATGCGGCGCCGGGATCGGGACGAACTTGCGTGGTCCCTTGGAGAAGTTGAAGCAATCGGAGAGATCATCGGCTCGCGCGTCGGTCGTGCCAAGCGAGCCGAGAGCGAACGCATTCTCGGTGAACTTCAGGATGCTGCCGTACTCGTGCTGCACGTTCGATAGGTAGTTCTGCTTCGCGTACGCCGAGATGACGAGCAGAGGCACGCGGAAGCTGAGCTCGTAGGAATTGTACTGTGGCGGCGGGACGGGATCGAACCATCCGCCCCAGTCGTCCCACGTGACGAAGATTGCAGTGTTGTTCCAATACTGGCTCTTGCCGATCGTGTTGACGATGGATGCCACCCACGACGGTCCGGAGCCGTCGGTGCTGCCGGCGTGATCGGAAGCGGCGCCGGTCGGCGTCACCCACACGACGTTCGCGAGATTCCCGTTCTTGATGTCGGTCAGTACCTGCGAGGGCGGGCTCACGACGTCGGTCGCAAACTGCGAGCTTTGAAAGACGGGCAGGATCGCATCGGGTCCTTTCCAGAGTCCTGGGCCCGGCCCCGCTTGATAATAATGCCACGTCAAATTCTTCGCTTCGACGAGCTGGATGAGCGAGTTGCGAGTGAAGCACGGATAGGCCGTCTGATTCTCGTTCCCGTACTGGTCGATGAGCTTCACGAGCGATCCCTTGGGCGCATCGCAGCCCCCGGTGTTCTTCTTTTGCGGCGTCTGCGGATTCTCGGCGGCGCGCAGGTTGGATCCGTCCGAGATCGTCGACGTGCCGCTCAAGATGTACTGATGGGCGGGAAAGCTCGGTCCCTGATTCGTTTGGAACATATTGGCGCCGAAGACGTAGCGCCGCGCCATGATGAAATACGGTTCGACCTCCTTTTCGGGGACGTAGCCGTACGCGCGCACGTCCGGGGGCGGACACGTACGCCCCTTCTCGCAGCTGGATTGTACGAGATTCCAACCGTTCATCTGACCGTTTGCATATTCGGTCGTGAAAGCGCTGTGTGCGTGGCTGATGTCGTAGGGGGCCGTAAGAAGCCGAGGCTGGAGCTTAACCGTTTGGCCGTAAGAATTTTTCCCCGTACGTACGGTGCCGGCGCCGGGAAGGCCGTTGAACAAGTCGTTGGTAGTGCGATTCTCTTGAAATACGATGACGACGTGCGTGATCGGCGTGCTGCCGCTACCCGAAAACGAGCGCATCATGCCGCCCGGTCGAGCGGCTAACGGCACTGGGGGTGGCGTGGGCGACGTCGTGTTTTGGGAGCATCCAACGAGTGCAACGATCACAACAAACGCCGAGAAGCGGGTGCGATTCATCCTACCGTCCTCCGAAGTAGCTACACGATTGAACCAAGTCTATTGGCTTGCAAATCGCCCGGTCAAGACGGCACGAAATAAATTTGCAATAAAGATGATTGCAGTGCAATGACCCCGGTTATTCTTGCATCGAAACGGCACAAAACATTGCGCGTAGTTTTCTTTTTGGAGCGCAGCGAGTCGAAGGGCAGAATGAGTGGTGACACGCCAACAGCGCGGAGAGACTCCTAGCCCCGCAGCGAGGCGTGCGACTTTTCCGCAAAAGACAGGATGTCGTATTCCTTTGGTGTTGCGGAAAAGCGCGCGAGCAGGAGGCCCACACGGATGTGGGCGACGAGCGTCCGAGTCGCGGGGCTAGGAGTCTCTCCGCACGATACGTTGCCTCGCGGTCATCCTTCCCTTCGACTCGCCGCGCTCGCTCAGGACTGGCGCTCGGCTCAGGATGACAATGGGAGGCTCAAGCAAGCGGCCAGTTGATCTTTCTGCTGCATATCGTGAAGGAGCGAAAATGCATCTCTAGCTCGTTTGGCTATTGCGCGGCCGCCCGCATTTTGAAAGGATGGATGTGGATGTTCATGTTCTTCCATGCCTTGGCTTTGGCTTTGGGCCTCTTCGGCGGTTTTGGGGGTGGCTTCACCCACTTCGGGGGAGGCGCCGGAATGGGCGCTCCGATGGTCGGTCCGATCGACAGCGGCGGGAGCATGCCCAGTCCGGGCAACGGCGGCCTGCTGGGCGGCGGCCCCGGGCACTAATTGGGCGCCGGCGGCGGGGCCGGGGGCGCTCCCGCGCTAATCTATTTGGCCATGGCTAAGAAGCAGTTGGCCGCGCCTCTCTGGTTTGATGAGATGCGCAGGCTGTTCGAGCGATGTCAGTTCTTGGCGGCCGGCGACGTATACGACCAGGCTGTCGATTCCGGCGCTTCACCGTCGTACGAGGCGCAGCTGCTCGCGGCGCGAATTCTGCTCAAGCGCGACGAGAACAGAGCCGTCGCCTTCCTGATCCGGCGTCCCCCCAAGGCCAATGCGTCCCGCGAGCGCGCGGACTGGGCGCTCCTCCTCGCAATCGGATACGCACGGATGCGTGACTTCGAGCGCGCGGACCATCATTTCGAGATGGCACGCAAGCTGGCGCGCTCGCCGGCGGATCGAGCGACCCTCGCGTATCAGCTCGCTCGCCGCCACATGCTCGCGGGCAACCTGGGCGAAGCGCGCCGCAACGCCGAGGACATGGCGGACGACAAGTCTTTAGCGGCTCGAATCAAGCGCGAGCTGTTGGAGTCGTTCATCCTCTGTCAAGAAGAGCGCTACCGCGAATCCGCCGAGGGCACGATTCGTGCGATCAAGCTCATCGGCGAACAGCGCGAAGACCATCTCGAACAGTGGTTCCACGCGGTCCAGAACCTGGCGCTGCTTGGGCGAGAGCTGCCTTCACCGGAGGCCGCCGATATCGCAAAGGCGGAGGTGGACGCAGACGTCGAGTGGCCGCCGGACCTCGCGATCCAGCGCTTCCAGGCGCTCAAGGCGGTCGGCTGGTCGTGTGCGCTGCGCGGCGACCTGTTGGGCTGTTTTCGCTACCTGCGCGCCGCCGAGCGCACGAGGCCCAGCCCGGCGTTCGAAGCGATCGTATTGCTCGATCGCGCGTACTTCGCGCGCATCGTCGGAGAAAAGAATTGGGCCTGCAACGAGGTCGAGAAGGCGGAAGTCCTCTTCGACCGCATCGACTGGAACGAGGCGCCGGGCGACGAGCGCGTTGGCCTGCTGCTCATGGCCGAGGCGATCGTCGAATACAACCCCGAGAAGGCGCATTACTTCCTTGCCCGCTACAAGGGCCTCGAAAAGATGCGCTCGCCCGTGGCGCTCCTCGCGTTCGACCAGCGCAGCGAGGCCTTCGCCGCATACTGCGAAGGCTTTGTCAGGCTCAAGAGCGGCGAAACCGGCGCGGAAGAGGCCTTGCGCAGAGCCTGGGTCGTCTTCGATCGGATCGGCTACGACTGGCGCGCCGGCCGTACGGCTCTACGCTTGTTCGAAGCGACCGGCAAGGAGCGCTGGCAGCACCTCGCCGAGGACAAGCTCGAGCCCTATCCGCGATCCTGGCTCGCGCAAGAGGTCGTGGCTCAGGCTGCGCCCGCGCCGGTGAAGCTGCCGCGAATGCAGCGCACGGTTCTCGAAATGCTCTGCCGCAAGATGACGACCGCCGAGATCGCGCGCGACCTCGGGCTGAGCCAGCACACGGTGCGGAATCACCTCAAGGCGGTGTTTCGAGCCTACAAGGTCAACAACCGGGCCGCGCTCGTCGCCGAGGTGGCCGGTCGCGGTGAGATGCCGACGATGGCCTGAGACTCAGTTATCGAAGCCGAGTAGTCGAGGTCCGGCGCCTTCCTCGCCGAGCTTGTCGTCGGGGTTTCGCAGCCAGCATTTGTTGAGCGACAAGCAGCCGCAGCCGATGCACTGTCCGAGCTGATCGCGCAGCGCCGTCAGGCGCGCGATCCGATCGTCGAGACTGCGTTTCCACCGATTCGACAGCGCCGCCCAGTTCCTCGCGTTGATTGCGCGGTCCGCCGGCAGCGTGTCCAGCACGTCGCGGATTTCCGTTAGCGGAATGCCCGCGCGCTGACCGATCTTGATCACGGCAATCCGCCGCAGCTCGGCGCGTACGAAGCGCCGCTGATTCCCTTCGCTGCGTGCGCTGCGGATCAGTCCCTTCGCCTCCCAAAAATGAATCGTCGAAACAGGCAGCCCGCTGCGTTTGGCGACTTCGCCGACGGTTAGATACTCCATCTCTTGACCTCAACTATGCTTGAGGTTGTAGACTCATTCTCGTTATGGATTGGTTTCAACCGGAACACGTCGCGATCGTCACCGGCGGATCGCGGGGATTGGGAAAGGCCCTCGCCGGCGAGCTGCTCCGCAAAGGCCTCGTGGTCATCATCGACGGCCGCGACGCCGCCGAGCTCGAGCGCGCGCGCGAGGAGCTTGCCGGAGCGGGCGACGTCGTCGCCATAGCGGGCGACGTCGCTGATCCGCAGCACGCTCACGCGCTGATCGCGGCAGCAGGGCGCGCCGGGCGGCTAGACCTGCTCGTCAATAACGCGTCGACCCTGGGCAAGACGCCGCTGCCTGCGGTCGCCGACATCGACCGCGCGACCTTCGGGGCTCTGTTCTCCGTCAACGTCTTCGCGCCGATTCACCTCGCGCAGCATGCGCTCAAGCTCATGGCGCGGTCGGACGTCGCCACGATCGTCAATGTCACGTCCGACGCCGGCATCGAGGCTTACCCAAC
>DATDGN010000022.1:0-10729 GCA_036522095.1 Candidatus Cybelea sp.
CCTCGCGCCCGCCCGCGAAGCGCACGAGCGCGCGCGGCAGCGCGAGCCGCACCATCGCCACGAAGCGCAGGGCCTCGGCCGGATCGAGCAGCGGGTGTGCGCCGAACGGCGTGCCGGGCCGCGGGTTGAGGAAGTTGACCGGAACCTCTTCGGGCTGCAGCTCCTGCAACGCGCCGAGAAAGGCGATCCGGTCGTCGAGCGTCTCGCCCATTCCGATGATGCCGCCGCAGCACAGCTCGAGGCCGTGCCGCTTCACGCGCAGGCACGTCTCCCAGCGCTCCGCGTAAGTGTGCGTCGTGCACACGGACGGAAAGTAGCGCTCCGAGGTCTCGAGGTTGTGATTGACCTTGTCGACTCCGGCGTGCGCGAGCAGCTCCACGTGAGGATCGGTCAGAATGCCGAGCGATACCGCGACGGTCAGCGGCAGGTCGGCCTTGATCGCGGTGGTGGCCGCGCAGACGCGCTCCAACAGCCGCTCCGACGGTCCGCGCACGGCGACGACGATGCAGAACTCGCCCGCACCGCGCTCGTGTGCGGCGCGCGCCGCGCCGACGAAGCCCTCGATCGTCGAGAGCGGCTCGGCCTCGACGTCGGTGGCGTAGCGCGCGCTCTGCGAGCAGAAGTTGCAGTCCTCCGAACAGCCGCCCTTCTTCGCGTTGTACAGCACCTCGACCGCGATGGCGTTGCCCGTGTAGTGCGAGCGCACGGCGTCGGCCAGCGCGAGCAGTTCAGGGATGCGGTCCGCCGGCAGCAGCGCGAGCTCGCGCAGCAGCTCCGCATCGGCGGCGACGCCGCGGCCGAGCGCCTGTGCTCGGGCGCGTTCGAGCGTGGCTTGAGGGTTCGTCATTCGTTTCTACGTATAAGAGGCAGCCAAAGATTTGCGCCCGCCGCGACGGAGTCCGCTTCCGCGGGCGCAAACGGCAGAATGCCAATTATCGGCGAGCTTTCCTGCAGCACGCGCATCACTTCGTCGCGATACTCCGCGTCAGTTGGACCCCAGCGCTCGACGAGCACCGAGCCGGCAACCGCAATGCCCAGTTCGTAACACGCCGCGAGCGTCAGGTGCGCGTGGTTGATGCAGCCGAGCCGCAGGCCCACCGCGAGCACGACCTCCAGCTTCGCCAACCGTACGACGTCGATGAGATTCTCGCGTTCGTTCAGCGGCACCAGGATGCCGCCCGATCCCTCGACGACGAGCGGACCGTCGAGGGCGTCGACGCGCGCGGCGAGGTCGTGCGCCCGCAACTCCGCGCCTGCCGCGAGCGCCGCCGACCACGGATCTGCAGCCTTCTCGAAGCGTTCGAGCTCGAGGTGCGGCACGCCGGCGAGCCCGCCGGCCCGCGCGGCATCCCCCTCCGCACCCGGCGCGACGCCGGTCTGCACGACTTTGATCACGGTCGGTGCTCCACCGGCCCGTCGCAGCGCGAGCGCGAGCGCGGCGGCCACGCGCGTCTTGCCGACGTCGGTGTCGGTGCCGGTCACGAAGTAGCGGTGCGGCGTGTTGCTCAGAGCTTCCCGAGCTCCTCGATCAGCCGATCGATCTGCTCCGCCGTGTGATCGGCGCGCACGGAGACGCGCAGGCGCGACGTTCCGGGCGGGACCGTCGGCGGACGAATCGCCGGCACGAAGATGCCGCGCGCGTACAGCGCGTCGGAGTCGCGCAGCGCGCGCTCCTCGCCGCCGAGCGGCACGGGGACGATCGCACCGGCTGCTTTCGGCGCAGGAAGACCCATCGCGCGCAGGCCGTCGCATACGCGCGCGACGTTCGCGCGCAGCCGCGCGCGCCGATCGTCGGCGCGGCGTGCCAGCAGCAGCGCGATGCGAGCCGCCAAAGCGATCGCGGCGGGCAGCGCCGTGTCGAAGAGGAACGCGCGCGCCTCGTTGACCAGCAGCTCGACGACCGGCGCCGGGCCGGCGATGAAGCCTCCGTGTGCGCCGAGCGCCTTCGAGAGCGTGCCGAGCACGACGACGCGCACATCGTCGAGATCGCGTGCGAGCCCCGCGCCCTCCACGCCCACGACGCCGAGCGCGTGAGCCTCGTCGACCAGCAGCACGCCGCCGGCGCCCAAACCAGCGAGCAGCGCGCCGGGATCGGCGGCATCGCCTTCCATGCTGAAGATCGTCTCGCTCACGACGCACGTCGGCCGGTCGTTCACGCGCGGCACGGACGCATGGTGGTAGATCGTGTGCGGTACCGCCGCGAGGCGAATCCCGTCTATGAGCGAGGCGTGATTGAGGCGGTCCGACGCGATCGCGTCCACGCAGCGCGCGAGCACCGGGATCGCGCCGACGGCCGCGTGATAGCCCGACGAGAAGAGCAGCGCGCGCTCGCGTCCGAGCCAGCTCGCGAGCTCCTCCTCGAGCAGCGACAGCTCGCGATGCCGCCCCGCCAGCAGCCGCGCCCCGCTGGAGCCCACACGCGCCGCGCGTTTCAGCGCCTCCACGACCTGCGGCTCCGTCGCCAGTCCCAGGTAGTCGTTGGAGGAAAAGTCGATGACGCCCGAGAGCCGGCGTTCCGGCAGCTCGCGGTAGCGCTGCTTCGCGCGGATGTCGTCCAGCCTCGCGTTGAGGCGGTCGAGATAGGTCACCCTTCGACTCCGCTCAGGGTGACACCGAGGGCACTAAAAAATGAGTCGACTTCGCGGTCGGTCGAGCAGAGCGGAGGAACGAACTGCAGCACGTCGCCGATCGGCCGAGTGAAATGACCGGCGGCGTAGAGGCGGTCGGCGACGCGCCACGCCGGCGTGAGCGATCCCCGCGGATCGATCGCGTCGCCGCGCAGCTCGACGCCGATCATCGTGCCGGCCTGGCGCGCGTCGCGCACGAGCGGATGCGTACGCAGCTCTTCCAGGCGCGCTGCCGCGCGGCGCGCGATCCCCGCGACGCGCGCGAGCGTCTGCTCTTCGTCGAAGAGGTCGAGCGACGCCAGCGCGGCGGCACACGCGATCGGGTTGCCCGCGTAGGAGTGCCCGTGAAAGAAATGGACGAACGCGCCGTAATCGCCGAGGAACGCGTCGTAGACGCGGCGCCGCGCGAGCGCGCAGGAGAGCGCCAGCGCGCCGCCCGCGATGCTCTTGCCGAGGCAGAGGATGTCGGGACGCAGCGCCGTCTGCTCAAAAGCGAACATCGTACCCGTCCGTCCGAATCCGGTCGCGATCTCGTCCACGATCAGCAGCGGCTCGATCTCGCGCAGCGCGCCGTAGAGCGCCGGATCGACGAGCCGCATGCCCGCCGTCGCCTGGATCAGCGGCTCGACGATCACCGCCGCGACGTCCGGTCCGAGCGCGGCGCCGTCGTCGAAGGCCCGCGTTTCGAACATCAGGTCTGCGAAGCGCGCCTTGAAGAGCGCGATGTCCGACACGCTCATCGCACCGATCGTGTCGCCGTGGTACGCATGGCTCAGTCGAACGAAGCGGCGCCGCTGCGGCTGCCCGGCGTTCTGCCAAAACTGCGCGGCCATCTTGATCGCCGCCTCGACGGCGCTCGCGCCGTCGCTCGCAAAGAACGCGCGGTCCATCCCCGCCAGCGCGCAGAGTCGCTTGGCGAGCGTTTCCGCTGCGGGATTCGTCGCGCCGAGCAGCGTCGCGTGATCGAGCGTCGCCGCCTGACGCGCGATCGCCTCGACGATGCGCGGATGGCAGTGCCCGTGGACGACCGTCCAGATCGAGCTGACGGCGTCGTACACTCGCGCCCCGCGCGCGTCTTCCAGCGCACTCCCGAATCCGCGCACGAACGTTCGCGCGCGCGGATCGAAGCCGCGCATCTGCGTGAACGGCAGCCAAAGGTGCGCCATCAGCGCAAGAAGCTACGCGTAGGCAACGACCAGGATCGCACCCACGATGGCGACGAGGTCCTCGGCCAGCGCCGCCGGTACGCGGCCGATCAGCGCGATGGCGCGCATGCGCAGCGCCTTACCGCCGTACGCGCCCGCGATCGCGCCCAGCGCTCCCGCGAGGGTGGCCGCGATCGTCGAGCCGCCGCCCGACCAGGTCAGCCCCCAGGCGCAAAACGCGCCGCTCGCGATTCGCGCGACGAGCAGTCCGACGCTCGTGCGCGCCGGGACGTTCGGAAGGAGATCGCCGAAATATTCCGCCAACGCGGCGACGCCGAGCAGATACGCGAGCACCGAGGTGTGGCGCATCAGCCACAAGACGGCGGGCGCCGTGAACGTCCTCAGACCGGCGACGCACCCCAACAGAAACGCGGCGAGCAGCAGCGGCATCTTCGGCCGCTTCGGTGCTAGTGAACCTATTCCGCCGTCGGGTGGATCGTCGGGCGGTAGCCGGCGGTGAGGATCGCGACCGCCGAGCGCGGCGTCAACACCTCGACCTCGCCGCGCCCGCGCGGACGGCGCCGCGCGTAGCCGGAATCGGACCACGCGAACAGGTCGGAATCCCAGACGAGCCACGCCTGGCCGTCGAGCGCGACGTACGCGCCGTCGGGGAGTCGCGCGAGATCCTCGCGATAGGTCTTCTTCCGCTTGCGCTCGATGCGATCGGCGTGGAGCCGTGCGTCCATGACGTCCGCGCTCGCGGGCTCGCCCAACCACGCCTCCCAGAGCCCGAGGAAACGCTGGTAATCCGCCCGGCGGCACTCCGCGCAGGGCCGGTGCCCGGCGCTGAACGCGCTTGCCTCGTCGAGAAAGAACAGCTCGGTGTAGCGATGCGGCGTCATCACCGCGCGCCGGCGGCCGCGGAACTCCAGCACGCACGCGATCCAGCGCTTAACCGCGTAGGCTCGCACGATGCGCCGGGCGTCGTCGTGCAGGATGCCGCGGTTGCCCATCATCAGCCCGCGGCCCGGCACGGCGACGATCTCCCCGTACGGAGTGACGCGATTCTGTAACGCTCCTTCGACTCCGCTCAGGACAGGCTGCTACGCTTCGATGCGCTCTTCGATCGAGACGTTGTAGAGGAACAGGAACTTGCCCCACTCGTCCGGCAGCGTGTTCCGCTTGATCTGAATCCACGGAATGTACTTCGGCTGCCGCGGCTTGCGCTGCAGCGACATGTTGGCTTCTTGGGGCATGCGGTTGTTCTTGCGATTGTTACATCGCATGCACGCGCAGACGAGGTTTTCCCACGTCGAGTCTCCGCCGCGGCTGCGCGGAATGACGTGGTCCACCGTCATCAGCCGCTCGCCGCGGGCGCCGCAGTACTGGCACGTGTGATCGTCGCGGATCAGCACGTTCTTCTTCGTCAGCGCCACCTTCTGCCTCGGCCTGCGGATGTAGTACAGCATCCGGATGATCGAAGGCATGCGCATCTCGTAGCTCGGCGACGCCAGGATGCGCTCGCGGCCGTGCAGCATCTCGGCCTTGCCGGCGAAGATCAGCTTCACCGCGCGCTGAAAACTCGTGACGTTCAGCGCCTCGTACGTGAAGTTTAGGACTAATACTTCGCTCATCGGTGAGCTATAAAGCGAGGCATCTCAGGTGCCTCGCTTCCGAACGAAGGTCAGACGCGTTTCGGTTAGCATTTGTGTTATCGCTAACCGCTGGTTCGGACTCAACCTTTCCTTCACGCGTTCGAACGCGGCGGTCGCGACGTCGATGGCGATTTCCGCGGACGCGTGATCGGGTTCGTGCCCCTCGCCTGCGGTGAGATACGCGTGCGCCGCGAGCGCCAGCGTCGCTATCACCTCGCCGAGCAGCGGCTCGACGGGCGGTATCTGGCCTTGAAATCCTCCGGGTGTATCCGGAGAGGTGGCCGAGTTAGACATCTCGGCCCAAACTACGCCGCGGCGGTTTTCTTCCCTTGCTTGGATAGCATGTCGAGGAAGTAGCGGTGGACGCGGTCGTCCTCGGCGAGCTCGGGGTGAAAGGAGGTCGCGAGCACGTTGCCCTGACGCACCATCACTCCGTGGCCGTCGCGCTGCGCGAGCAACTCGACGCCGGGGCCGCACCGCTCGATCCATGGCGCGCGGATGAAGACGGCGGGGAACGGCGCGTCGCCGAGCGCGGCGATCGGCAGATCGATCTCGGCCGACTCGTTCTGCCGGCCGAACGCGTTGCGCCGCACCGTGATGTCGATCAAGTTCAGCGTCGGCTGCTGCGCGTCGGCGACCTCGCGCGCGGCGACGATCATCCCCATGCACGTACCCCACAGCGGCATTCCGGCGCGCACGCGCGCGACGATCGGCCGGTCGAGCGAGAAGCGATTCAGCAGCTTCATCACCGTCGTCGACTCGCCGCCCGGAATGACGAGCGCATCCATGCCCGCGAGGTCGCGCGAGCTTTTCACCGGAATCGCCGCCGCCCCGGCGCGGCGCATGGCGGCGATGTGTTCGACCACGTCGCCCTGAAGTGCGAGTACGCCGACTAGAGGACTAGTTGCCACGGGGCGCCATCAGTTCCGCTTCGGTCAACGTGCGCACGTCGAGGCCGGGCATCGCCTCGGACGAGCCCAGCGATCGGCAGGCGTCGAGCACGACGCTCGGCTCGTTGAAGTGCGTCGTCGCGTCGACGATGGCGCGCGCGAAGCGCTTGGGGTCCTTCGACTTGAAGATGCCGCTGCCGACGAAGATGCCCTCGGCGCCGAGCTGCATCATGAGCGCGGCATCGGCGGGCGTCGCGACGCCGCCGGCGCAAAACAGCACGACCGGAAGGCGCCCGTGCGCGGCGACCTCGGCGACGAGCTCGAGCGGAGCGCCCAGGTCTCGCGCGCGCGCGACGAGCTCTTCTTTCGGAGCGACGCTCAGGTCGCGAATCGCGTCGCCGATCGCGCGCATGTGGCGCACCGCCTCGACGATGTTGCCGCTCCCAGCCTCGCCCTTGCTGCGGATCATCGCGGCGCCTTCGGCGATGCGGCGCAGCGCTTCGCCGAGATCGCGCGCGCCGCAGACGAACGGCGTCTTGAACGCGTGCTTGTCGACGTGATACTTATCGTCGGCCGGCGTCAGCACTTCGGATTCGTCGATGTAGTCGACGCCGAGCTGCTGCAACACTTGCGCCTCGGCGAAGTGGCCGATGCGCACCTTGGCCATCACCGGAATCGTGACCGCGTCCATGATGCCGCGGATCAGGTCGATGCCGCTCATGCGCGCCACGCCGCCCGCCGCCCGAATGTCGGCGGGAATTCGCTCCAGCGCCATGACGGCCACGGCGCCGGCCTCTTGCGCGATCGCCGCGTGTTCGGGGGTGACGACGTCCATGATCACGCCGCCCTTGAGCATCTGCGCGAGCCCGCGCTTGACGGTTATCGTTCCGGTGCTTTCCATGTTCCTATCATAACAAGCGATCCCAATGAGAACATTGAGAACGCCGCTCAGGGCACGGGAGACGCCGCGGCGGCAGGCGAGCCCGGGGCGCCGGATGGCGCCTCCGTGGCCGGCAGCACCGGTGCCGCAGAGGGACGGAACGTGGGCAGCGGCTTCTGCCGCCAGATCGGGATGTTCGGATTCGGCGTCGGGGTCGGGATCGGGGTCGGGCGCGGCTTCGGGGGCGGCAGCGGCGTGGGCAGCGGCTGAGGCGGAACGCGCGGGTCTGGGAAGTGCGGATCGCCGGCCGCGGAAAGCGCCTGCGAGCGCTTCCAGTCTGGGCCGTAGGCCTGCGCCGACGCGTTGGACGACGGGCTCACGGAAACTGGCCCGACGGACTGTAGCGTGTGCTCCGTCGCCTGGCCGATGACGCGATCGCCCATGCGCTCGCCGATGGCCACGGCGATCAGCAGCACGGCGGCGCCGACCGCGAGCACGATCGTCGGCAGCTTCATACGCGCGCCAGCGGACGCACGACGTCGAGCTTGGCCGCACGCGCGCGACGGTCGCTCGGCTTGCCGATCAGGTGCACCTCGCGCAGCTCGCCGGGCGCCATGTCGACGCGCGCCGTGTGGCCGCGGAACTCGAGCAAGACGTTGCGGGCGCGGTCGGTCAGGTTGCCGACGAAGATGCGCACCGCACCGCTCTCGTCTTCGAAAGCGATCGCGCCGACCTCCACCGGCGACGTGGTGACCTCATCGCTCACGTCGCGGCCGGCGTAGATGCACTTGAACGGCTCCTCCGCCGAGAGTTGCGGCATGTCGCCGTAAATCGTATCGTTGCGCAGGTCCACGACGTACGTGCAGCGGCGTCCGCCCCAGTGCACGCGCGCGGCGGCGACCCATTGCCAACCCTTCGGCCGCAGCGGCGCCAGGTGCGGACGGCCGCTCGTGCGATAGCCGTTGAGACCGCCGACCGTCTCGGCGACGGCCCAGAGAAACTTCGCGCTCGTCCACGGCGAGAGATACATGCCGCGATTGCTGAGCGAACCACCGTCGAACCATTCGGCGAACTCGCCCGGCACGGTGTTGCGCGGGCTGCCGCCTTCCATCGCGGCGTACGCCATGCTCAGAAAGTGTACCGCCGCGTCGGTCATGCCGTTGCGAGCGAGCGCTACGCAAAACCACATCGTCAGGTCGGGCCAGATGCCGCCGAGCAGGCCGAAGCCGTACGACGGGAAGTACCATGCGTCGGCGGTGGAGATCGTGCGCAGTCCGACCGGCGTCACGAAATCCGCCTCCTGCAACCGCGCGAGGATTGCTCGGCGCTGCGGCTCGTCGGCGATGTTGAAGAGCACCGGGAAGATCTCGTCGGCCGTGAAGTTGTCCTGATAATTCCCTTCCTGGTCGTAGTTGAGCACGAATGCGCCAGTGTCGTCGTTGTAGAGGTAGTCCATCATCGCTTCGCGCATCCGCTGCGCCTCGTTGCCGTAGCGCTCCCAATGGTCGTTGTCACCGATCACGGCGCAGAGCATCGCGGCCGACTCGAGCGCGAACACCGCCTCGGCGTTGATCTCCGTCACGGCGCCGTCAAGCGTGTAGTAGGGAATGATGTTGCGCCACGAGCTAATGCCATAGAGATCCACGCCCTTGGCGCGACAGGTGATGAGGTTATGTTCGTCACGCTGCGTGAGCATGTAGTCGGCGAGCTTTACGATCATGGCGCCGTGCTCGCGCACCCAGTCGTCGTCGAGCGTCGCGTTGTAGTGATGCAGCATCGCGATGAGGTGCAGCGGAGTGTCATCGTTGATGTTGAGATCGTAGTCGGTCTTGTAGCCGCTCACGCCGCGGACGTACTCGACCATCAGGCCCGTGTCTTCCATCGCGCGGTTGAACACTTCGAGCGCGTTGCGGCTGAACTCCGGCCAGAAGTAATCGAAGCCGTGAACCAGCCACGAGGTGTCGCGCGAGACCAGGATGTCGGAGGGAGGCGAGTTGGTAGCGCCCCATCCGTGCGGATACTCCTTGACGACGCGCAGCATGTTGGCCTTGGCCCACGCCATGCCGCGGCTGATCTCCGGTGACGGCGTCAGAAAGCGCGCGTCGGCGAGCCGCTCCGTGAAGTATCCCTGCGTGTCGTGCAGAGCGCGCTGGTCGCCGATCAGCGACTCCAGCACCGGGCGGCTGCGCTCCGTGCCGCCCTTGTCGTAGACGACGGCGAGCCGCAGCGACTCACGCGCTCCCGCCGCCACCGCGATGCGATACTCGAACGCGCCGAAGATGCGGCGGCTCACCAGCTCGGCCTGTTGCGGCGTCACGTCGCCGGACGTTTGGGGGGAGTCCTCGGTCGCTAGCGTCGCTCGGCGCATCGCCTCGAGCAAAACCTGTTCGCGCAGCGAGAGCTGCACCGCGACCGGCGCGCGCGACCCGCCCCACCAGCGCTCGCCGCCCGTCTCGAGATTCCGCGAGCAAATGAAGCGGCCGTCGTTCCAGGCGCGCACCTCGTGCTCCGGTTCCCCGTAGAACCGTTGACCGACCAGCATCGCCCACGGGAAGAGTGCGACCTCGATCGCGTCGGCGCCGGGGTTATACAACGTGACATCCACGACGAAGGACACCGCCCGATCGAATCCGGAGCCGAACGGGACGTAGAACGCCTCCGTTACGTGGACGCGATGTTCGAGCGTGAACTCGGAGATCTGCGCGTAGGGCAGAAAGGTGAGATCCCGCTCGATCTGATGCGGAAAGAACGTGCGATCGCCCAGGCGGTACGCGATGTGATGGGTGCCGAAGATGATCTGATCGGTGTCGGCGTCCCACAGCCCGCGCACGCCGCCCTTCGCAGTCGACTGCGCGTAGGTCTTGAAGTTACCGAGCAAAAGCCCGTAGGGCGTCTCCGATTCGTGCAGGACGTAGGCGCAAAACTCGTTGCGTTGCGCATCATAACTGGACCCCATCTCTCAAGGCCCTACTGCGGCGCCGGGCGCAAAGGCGCCTCCTCCCACGGCGGCAAACGACAGGCGCGTGCCGATCCTCCAGGCTCCGGCGAAGATCAATCTCACGCTCGAGGTTCTCGCGCGGCGCGACGACGGCTATCACGGCATTCGCAGCGTCATGGTGCCGCTCGAGCTGGCCGATGAACTGGCGATCGAACGCAGCGAGCGCTTCATCTTCTCGTGCGACGTGAGCGAGCTCGGCGGCGAGCGCAATCTCGCGGTGGCGGCCGTGCGCGCGCTGGGCGAGCCGCCGCCGGTGCGGATGGAGCTGCGCAAGCGAATCCCCACGCAGGCGGGCCTCGGCGGGGGATCGAGCGACGCGGCCGCGGTGCTGCGCGCGGCGATGGGCGGCGCGTTCGGCGACCCCGGCCCGCGCGACTGGATGAGGATCGCGCGCGCGCTTGGGTCGGACGTCCCGTTCTTTCTCGCCGGCACGGGCGCGCTTGTCGAGGGCAGCGGCGAACGGATCACGCCGGCCGGAGCGCTGCCGCGTTGGCACGCGCTGATCGTGAAGCCGCCGGTCGCCGTCTCGACGGC
>DATDGN010000023.1:0-1710 GCA_036522095.1 Candidatus Cybelea sp.
TATGTCGCTGGGCGGCAGTCGGGCGCGGCGGGCGCCACCGCACCTGATTTCGCGCGGCTCACATTCCGGCGCGGCCCGATCTTCTCGGCCAAGCTGGCGCCCGACGGCAACACGATCGTGTACTCGGCCGCCTGGGAGGGGACACGCGAGCTGTACTCGACGCGGCCGGGCAGCCCGGAGTCCTTGCAGTTGCCGTTCGCGCACGCGGACGTGGCATCGATTTCCTCGGCAGGCGAACTGGCGATCATCATGAATCGCCGCCTGATCGCCGCGTATGCACAAGTCGGCACGCTCGCACGCGCGCCGCTCTCCGGCGGCGCGTCTCGCGCGATTCTCGAAGACGTGCAGAATGCCGACTGGCTACCCGACGGATCCACGTTGGCCGTTTCGCGCTACGCGAACGGGCGCTACCAGCTGGAGTTTCCGATCGGCAAGGTCGTCTACACGACGGGCGGATGGATCAGCCATCTGCGCGTCTCGCCGGATGGGCAGCTGGTCGCGTTTCTCGATCAACCCATCATGGGCGACGATCGCGGATCGGCGGCGGTGGTCGATCGCGCCGGCAAGAAGCGTACGCTCTCCGGCGAATATGACAGCACGCAAGGACTCGCATGGGCGCCTTCTGGGAACGAAATCTGGTTCACCGGTGCGGAGAAAGGCAGCGCACGCGCGCTCCTGGCGGCGACGCTGTCCGGGGGCGTCCGAACCGTTGATCGCACGCCAGGCAACCTGACGCTCGGCGATATTGGCAAGGACGGGGCCGTGCTCCTCGTGCACGACAACGGACGCCGCGGCATCATGGGCCTCGTACCGGGCGACCCACACGAACGCGACTTGTCCTGGCTCGACTGGTCGCAGCCGTACGCACTGACTGATGACGGCAAGACGCTGTTGTTCTCCGAAGAGGGCGATGGGGGCGGCACCGGGTATTCGGTCTATCTGCGAAAGACGGACGGCTCGCCCGCCGTGCGGCTCGGCGGGGGCGAAGCGCAGGCGCTCTCGCCCGACGGCATGTGGGTCCTCGCCCAGCGCCTCGATCCTGCTCCCGCGCAGCTCATCCTTTTCCCGACTGGCGCCGGCGATGCGAAGGTCGTCACGAATGACGCGATCACGCATCTGACCGGACGATTCATGCCGGACGGCAAGCGCATCGTGTTCGTGGGGTTCGCGCCAGGCCGTCCGCCCCGGGACTACATTCAAGATCTCGAAGGCGGCACCGCGAAACCCGTGACGCCGGAGGGCGTCTCCAACTCGCTTCTTCTCGTCTCGCCGGACGGCGCCGAGATCGTGGCCCAGCGGAAGCTCTACCCCATCGCCGGCGGCGATCCCCGGCCGATCGTCGGTGTTGACCCGCTCGATTTCATCTTTCGCTGGACGACAGACGGCCGCGGATTCTACGTGCGCCGCAAGCTCGATTCGGGCTCGGTGGAGATCGCACGGTTCGATCTCGCGACGGGCAAGCGGACGCCCGTCCGACAGATCACGCCGCTCCCGGAATCGGTCGGTATGGGCGGCATCGGCCAGTTGCTCATCACGCCCGATGCGAGCAGCTACGTCTACGGTTACGGCATCCAGATGGCGGATCTCTATCTGGTCAAGGGCTTGCGGTAGGCCCGCCGATCACGACCACGGGTCAAAATACAGCCACCGCGCCGGCGAGGCGTCGTCCCAAGAACACCACGTGGGCGGACTCAGCCAGTCTTCGCCCGG
>DATDGN010000024.1:0-21899 GCA_036522095.1 Candidatus Cybelea sp.
CCGTTCACCGTCGCAGCGCTAGGCTATCGCTTCCCGGGATACGACAGTCCCGATTACGCCGCGGGCCAGATTCTCGGCGACGTGCTGTCGAGCGAACGCAGCACGTTCGGGGGGCTGCCGTTTACCGGCAAGGCACTCGGAACGCAGTTCGTCGTCCAGGAATACCCCAAGGTCGGCATCGCTTTTGCGGCAGGAATCGTGCCCGTCACGACCCCGCCCGAGACGATCGACCATGAGATGCGCGCGATTCTCGAGCAGTATCAGATCGCCGGCGTGCCTCCCGATCTCGTCGAGGCGGCAAAACTCCGCGAGGTCTCGCAGCTCGAGTTCAATGCCAACTCGATCGAGGGCCTCGCGCAGGAGTGGGGTGACGCCGTCGCCGTGCAGGGGCTGAGCTCGCCCGACGACATGATCGCGCGTTTCGAGAAGGTCACGACCGCGGACGTGAATCGCGTCCTGCGAACGTACGTCGACAACCATCGGGCCGTGGTCGCGTATGCGGTGCCCAAAAATGCCGGCGCTGCGAGCAGCGGCGGCGCGATGGCGAAGGAAAACGTTTCCGTTCCGCCCACGACGCATCAGCCGCTCCCGAGTTGGGCGCAGCGGGTCCTGGATCGCCTGGGCGTTCCGGAGCAGACGCTCAAACCCGTCGACATGCGCCTCGCCAACGGCATTCGGTTGATCGTTCAGCCCGAAAGCATCAGCCACACCGTCGTCGTGGACGGATCCATCGACAACGATCCGGACGTGCAGGTTCCGCCCGCCAAGGAAGGCGTCGACGACGTCACGGCGGGGCTTTTTGACTACGGAACGACGACGTACGACCGGCTCGCGTTCGCGCAGCAGGCCGACGCGATCGCCGCGACCGTGCAGGGCGGCACGGAGTTCGGCGTGGACGTCCTCACCTCGCATTTCGACCGCGGGATGGAGCTGCTCGCCGACAAGGAGCTCCATCCGGCGTTCGCGGCCGGAGACTTCGCCATCGTTCGCGATCAAACGGCGGGCGAGTTGGTCGGCGAGATGACCTCGCCCGACCATCTCGCGGATGTGGCGCTGAACAAGGCGCTCTATCCTGCAGGAGATCCCCAGCAGCGTTTCCCGACGCCCGAGAGCGTTCGCGCCCTAACGCTCCCCGACGTGAGAGCGTGGTACACGGCCGCGTATCGTCCCGACCTGACGACGATCGTCGTGATCGGCGATACGACGCCGCAAGCCGCCCGCGCCGCGGTCGAGAAATATTTCGGCGGGTGGCGCGCGACCGGGCCGCAGCCCATGATCGACCCGCCGCCGGTTCCCCCCAACGCGCCGAGCGCCACGAACGTCCCCGCGACCGGCCGCGTGCAGTCGTCGGTCCAACTGGAAGAGACGCTCCCGATCGTGCGCGCCGATCCGGCGTGGGCCCAGCTGCAGCTGGCCAACGCCGTGTTGACGGGCGGATTCTATTCTTCGTTGCTCTATCACGATCTGCGGGAGGTGCACGGATATGCGTATTCGGTCGCCAGTCGCGTGCACGCGGGCCGCGTGCGCGCCACGTTCAACGTCAACTATGCGTGCGACGCGCGCAACGTCGTGCCCGCGGAAGCCCAAGTCAAGGCGGTGCTGGGTCGGCTGCAGCGCGAACCGATCGATCCCGAGAGGTTGCTGCGTTCCAAGGCCCTGCTGATCGGCGAGGTTCCGATCCGAGAATCCAGCTACGGCGGCGTCACGGCGCAACTGATCCAATACGCGACGCTCGGGCTGCCTTTGGATCAAAATCTGCTCGACGCGCGAGCGGAGCTCGGCGCCAGCACCGCGAGCGTGCAGTCCGCGCTGGCTCGCTACGTGCGTCCGGACGCGTTCGTGCGCATCGTTACCGGCCCGGCCCCGCCCTAAAGGTTCGCTTCGCGCCCGGCGTCGAACGCGCCGAAGATGGACGCCGTTCGCGGGATCGGTTTCGATCTCGACCATACGCTTGCGATCGACAACCGGCTCGAACGGGTTGCCTTCCTGCGCCTGCTCGAGCGGATTTTGGCCGAGGGAGGACATTACGAGGGCACGCTGACCGACGAGATCGACGGCATCGACGAGTTGCTGAAGCGGCAGCGGAGCGCCGAGTTTTCGATTGACGAGGCCGTGCGCCGTTTCGTCGCGGCGCACGGAGTGACGCCGGCGGATTCGCACGTCGAGTGGTTTCGCCGCAGCGCCATCGCGATGGTGGACGATTTAGTAGTGCCGCTTCCCGGGGTGGCGGAGACGCTCGGGTCGCTGCGCGAGCGCGGCATCGCCATGGCCGTGCTGACGAACGGCTGGAACCCGATGCAGCGGCGCAAGGCAGAACGAGCCGGCTTCAGGGAAACCGTGCTGGTGAGCAGCGAGATCGGCGTGCAAAAGCCCGCGGCGCGCGCGTTCGAGATCCTCCTCGACGCACTGAAGACGTCGCCCGGCGAGACGTGGTACGTGGGCGACGACCCGCAGGGCGACGTGGCGGGCGCGGCGGCCGCGGGCTTGCAGACGGTGTGGATCGACTGGGAACGCAAGACGTATCCGGCCGGCGTGCCGCCGCCGCGTCACGCGATCGTGCGCTTCGAAGAGCTGCTCGAGTTAGTGCCGTCACCGGCGAGAGCGCGATGATGCGCGCAGTCCTGGCAGCCGGCGCGATAGTCGTAATCCTGGGCGCGACGCCACCACCGCCGAAGAGTTCCTTCGATTACCCAACGCCTGCTCCGGTTCCGTACCAGCAGCGTCTCGTCGCGTTGGAACGCAATTATACGGATTGGTCATTCCGAGAAAATCCGACGTCGGCGACCGACGCCGGAATCCATGCCTACGACGGGCGGCTCGCCGACTTTTCTCCGGCGACACAGGCCGAAGAGATGGCGCAGTTGCGCCGGTATCGCGACGAGCTCGCTGGGATGCAGCCGCTGAGCGGCGCGAGCGCGCACGAACGCGTCGACTATCTGTTGATCCGCGCGAACGTGGAAGGTGACTGGTGGGGTCGAACAGTCTTGCGCGGGTTGCAGCGCAACCCATCCATCTACGAGGGCGAGTGCACCAACGGGATCTTCTCTATCATCAAGCGCCGCTATGCGAGCGACGACGTTCGGATTCGCGATGCGATCGCGCGTCTACGAGCCTGCCCGCGCGTACTCCAGCAGGGGCGGACCAACCTGAACGAGGTCGTGCGCGAGTTCGCGCAGATCGCCTCGGAAGACATTCGCGACGGCGATTCGCTCTATACGACGAGCCTCGACGAGGTGGCGAAGGACGCGTCGCCCGCGGCACGCGCAGATCTTCCGGCCGCGCAACGAACGGCGCTCGACGCGCTACATGGCTACCGCGCGTGGCTCGACGCGCACATGAGCGGCTTCCGCTACGGCGGCTTCGCGGTCGGGCGCAAGCAGTACGATTGGTTCCTGCGGCGCGTGTTGATGCTGCCGTTCGATTCGTCCGAAGTGGCGCGGATCGGCCGCCTGGAGTTGGCTCGCGACCGCGCGCTGGAGCTGTGGGAGCAGTCGCGCGACGCGCACGGGCCGGCCCCAACGCCTCCGCCGTCCTTCCCCACGAAGGCGGCGTTCCTGGCCTATTACGAAAGCAGCCTTCAGAAGCTGATCTCGTTTCTCGACTCGCACGCGATCGTCACGATCCCATCGTACATCGGCCCTTTCCACATCGTCGAAGTCCCCAAAGCGCTCGCGGCGACGTATCCGGGTGGCTTCATGAATCCCCCCGGCATGTTCTCCATCGATCCGCAGGGCTTCTATTTCGTTCCGGATTTCAGTGCGAGCAATCAGAGTTTCTTTGTGCAGCAGGCGCGCCAATCGGTGCTGCCGCTGCTGGGACACGAAGGCATCCCGGGTCATTTCATGCAGTTCACGATCGCGTATCATAATCCGGATTACGTGCGTCACGTGCAGGGCGACGGCGTCTTCGCCGAAGGCTGGGCCTTCTACGGCGAGGAGATGTTGATGCGCGAGGGCTTGTACGAGGACGACCCGGGCGCGCGCCGGCAGGTGATTCACCTGATGCGCCACCGGGCGACGCGCATCGGCGTCGACGTGGGCTTGGCGACCGGCGAGATGACGCTGCCTGCGGCCATCGCGTACTTTCAGAAGAATGCCGGGATCGATTACGATACGGCTCGCGGCGAGGCGACGCGCTTCGCGATGGGGCCGGGACAGGCGATCGACTATCTCGTCGGCAAGACGCAGATCGAGACGCTGCTCGGGATCGTTCGCGATCGCGAGGGCGACGGCTTCACGCTGCGCAGCTTCCACGATCGCCTGCTGTCGTACGGCACCGTGCCGTACTCGACGATCCGCTATGAGTGGCTGGGCGACGAGAGCTGGCTGCGCCCGGCGCTGGTGCCTCTCGCTCCCGTGGCGTTTTAGAGATGCCGAAGATCACCGGTGGGTCGCTGGGAAGCAGAAAGCTGCGCTCGCCCAAGGGAACGAACGTTCGTCCGACCCCGGGCCGCGTCAAGGAGTCGCTCTTCTCGATCCTCATGCACCGCCTCGAAGGCGCGCGCGTCTTGGACCTCTTCGCCGGCACGGGCGCGATCGGTTTCGAGGCGGCCTCGCGCGGGGCGTCGCGCGTCGTTTCGGTGGAAGGACAGCGCGAGGTCGCCCACGCGATCGAGGAGGCCGCCAAGAGCCTGGGCGTGGACGACGTCGTGACGGTCTTCCAGGCTCCCGCCGAGCGCGCGCTCTATCGCCTGGAGGGGCCGTTCGACATCGTGTATCTCGACCCGCCGTACGCGGACCCCGTGCCGTTGCAGCTGCTGCGCCTCATGCGCGAGCGAGAGCTCCTGGCGCCGGACGCCCTCGTCGTCTACGAGCACGCGGCCAAGCGAATCTTGCCGCAGATACCCGGGTATCGCTCGGTGCGGGAAGAAGTCTATGGCGATGTGGCGCTCGCCTTCCTATCGCCGGAATCTTGACGAACGGTAAGCTTGGACGCGTTACGCGCGCCGTGTATCCCGGATCGTTCGATCCGCCCACGAACGGTCATCTGGACGTCATCGAGCGCGCGGCACGATGCTTCGGCGAGTTGCTCGTCGCCATCGTCGTCAATCCTCAGAAGCGCGCCCCGATGTTCTCCCTGCAGGAGCGTGAGGACGTGCTCAAGGCATGCATCACGAAGATGCACAACGTCCGCGTGGAACACTTCACGGGCCTGCTCGCCGGCTACGTGCGGGCGGCGCGGGCCGACGTCATCGTCAAGGGCTTGCGCGTGGTTTCCGATTTCGAGAGTGAGATGTCCGCGGCGCTGATGAATCGCTCGCTCTCCGAGGTCGACACGCTGTTTTTGATGTCGGACCAGAAGTACTCGTTCGTCAGCTCCAGCCTCGTCAAAGAGGTGTTCTTTCTCGGCGGCGACGTCGCCGCGCTCGTCCCCGAACCGGTGCTTCGCCTAATGGCGGAGAAACGCACAAGCTTGCAACGGAGGTAGCAATGTCGGTCTATCGCGTGTTGGATAAACTCGAGGCTTGCGTACACGAAGGAACCTGGTTGCCCGCCGGTTACCGCATTCTGTCCGAAGAGCGGCTGCTCGAGCTGGTCGAGAAGATTCGTGCGTCGCTCCCTGAGGAAGTCGGGCGGGCCAAGGTGATCGCGAAGGATCACGATCGGATGCTGCGCGTCGCGCAGGAAAAGGCCCAGGCGATCGTGGACGAGGCGGCCAGCAAGCACGAAGAGCTGCTCGATCAGAACGAGCTCGTGCAGCGGGCCCGCGCAGCGGCCGACACGGTCGTGCGCGAAGCCGAAGAGCAGTGCCGGCTCGTGCGCGAGGGGGCCGATCGCTATGCCGGCGACGTGCTCGGCGAGCTGGAGAATCGTCTGTCGGGCGCGCTCGGCGCGATCCGCAAGGGCCGCGACGTGCTGGAGCGTCAGCGGCAGGCGCCGGATCGCCAGCTGGCCGAGGCGGCCGCCAAGAGCAAGCGGGCGGCCTTCGACTCGCAAAACCCCAGCGAGGAGACGGCTACGCTCGAGTCAGTCTAGAATTCGTCCGCGACGGGGTAAGAACGCGGATATGAAACAGATAGCAATCGCCCTCGCGCTCGCTGGGTCGCTGGCCGTGCCCGCGATCGCCGACCAACTGGGCGGGATATCCGGCTACGTCGTGGATGCGCACACCGGCCAACCGATGGCTCACGCGCAGCTGTACTATTATCGCTCGCCGTATCGCGACCAGGGCCCCAACGACATCAAGGTGCTCGAGACGAACAGTCGCGGATTCTTTAGCGACATCACCCTCGAGCCGGGACGCTACGTCGTGATGGCGCGCTTACCCGGTAAGGTCGAAGGCTGCGCGGTCGACGACGTGATGGGCGGCGAGGTCGCGCGCGTAAAGATCGAGATCGGACACGATGCCATCATGTGCAGCGGTCCGCGCGTGCATCCGGCGCTCGTCGATCCGAACGCCACCGCGAGTATTTATCGGATCTAGCCTAGACTGGTGGGGCGGGGACGTTGTGAGCGAAGGCCTCGAGGCGTGCGCGGTCGATCGCCCGCACGCGTCCCCGGTCCAGTTCGAGCGCGCCCGCGTTCTTGAGGCGCAGCAGCGCGCGCGCGGCCATGTCGCGCACCGTGCCGGCGGCCGCGGCGATCTGTGCCTGCGAGAGGTTTTCGACGCCGGGAAGGCCGCGGGCCATCCCCACCGACGTGCGCGCGTAGCCGAGTAGGAACTTCGCGACGCGCTGCAACACGTGCGCGAAGGCGAGATCCGCGATCGTGTCGATGGAACGGCGGCGCGCCTGCGACGACGCGATCAGAAAGCCCAACGCGAGCTCGGCGTCGTTGCGCGCGGCGTGAATCACCGCCTCGCTCGGCAGGGTCAGGATGGTCACGTCGGTCAGCGCCTCCGCGCGCGTCGTGGCACCGCCGCCGTCGAACGTGCCGCTCTCGTTGAGCGTGTCGTGCGTGAGACGCTCGCCGATCGTGTGTGTCTTGCCGTCGGGAGAGAGCAGCGTGTAGATGACCTTCCCGCCCTTGACGATGCCGAGATACGGCCACGCCTCGCCCTCGTCGAAGATCGTATCGCCCGACTTATACGTGCGCTCGGCCATCTGTTCGGCGAGCTCCTTGATCGTGCTGGCCTTGGCCGAGGTGAAGGCGGCCACGTGCGACAGGAGCGCCTCTCCGTCGGCGTTCTCGTCGATGCGCTCGAGGCGAATGGTCCAGCGATTGCCGCCGAGGTTGCGCGCGTCCCAGGAGAAGCGACCGGGTCGCAGCTGCGTCATCTCGTTGCGCAGAGCGCGCGGGTCGGTCTCTTCGTTAATTTCGAGCGCCGCGCCGATCTGCAGCTTATCGAACGTTTCCAGAATGTGACCGGTCTTCGTCGCAGGTAGAAGCGACCGAGCGTCGAGCGTGACCGCAGCGGGCCTAGTGATAGGCATGGCCTGCCGGTCTTAGTGACCGCGCGCGACGGCGCCTGCCGGGGACGCCCGCGAGCACGCGCTGAATACTCGGCAGCGATATGAGCAATTCGATTTCGGACAACGACGTCGTCATTCTGGCCGGAGCCCGGACCCCGTTCGGGAATCTGGGCGGCGCGCTGGCGGGCCTGACCGCCACGGATCTCGCCGTGTATGCCGCCGAGGCCGCGATCGACCGCAGCGGCGTTCCCAAGGATCTGATCGACGAAGTCGTCTTCGGCAACGTCATCCAGAGCAGCGCCGACGCGATCTATCTCGCGCGGCACGTCGGCTTGCGCGCAGGGCTGCCGGTCGGCGTTCCGGCCCTCACGGTCAACCGGCTCTGCGGCTCCGGGCTGCAGGCGATTCTGTCCGCGGCGCAATCGCTCGCGCTCGGCACCGCCGCGTACGCGCTCGCCGGCGGCACCGAGAACATGAGCCAGGCGCCGCACGTAGTACGCGGCGTGCGCAAAGGCTTTCACATCGGCCAAGACGTGAAGTTTGAGGATTCGCTCTGGACTGCGCTCATCGACTCGTATGGCAACACGCCGATGGCGATCACGGCCGAAAATCTCGCGAAGAAGTACGCCGTGTCGCGCGAGGAGTGCGACGAGTTCGCGCTCGCGAGTCAGGAACGTGCGCTCGCAGCGCAGGGCAACGGCTACTTCGCGGAAGAGATCGTGCCGATAGACGTCCCCGGCCCCAAAGGCGCGAGCGTGCGGATCGACAGAGACGAGGGCCCGCGCCAGGGCCTCACGATGGAGAAGCTCGGAAAGCTTCCGGCTCGTTTCGTGCAGGGCGGCGTGGTGACGCCCGGCAACGCGAGCGGCATCACCGACGGAGCCGCCGCGGTCGTGCTGACCACGCGCAAGCGCGCGATGGCGGACGGCCTCACGTGGATCGGGCGCATCGTGTCGTCCGCCGTCGTCGGCGTCGATCCGTCGATCATGGGGATCGGTCCGGCGTTCTCCATACCGAAGGCGCTGCAACGGGCGGGCATGAGCGTCAAGGACGTCGCGGTCGTCGAGATCAACGAGGCGTTCGCGCCGCAGGTCATCGCGTGTCTGCGCGAGATGGCGTCGTCGCAGTCCTCTGCGCTGGACGCGCCGCTCAATCCACACGGTGGCGCGATCGCGCTCGGGCATCCGCTCGGAGCGTCGGGCGCGCGACTCGCCATCACGGCGCTGCACGAGCTGCGCGAGCGCGGCGGCGGGTACGGGATCGCCTCGGCCTGCATCGGCGGCGGCCAGGGAATCGCGGCGCTGTTTAGTGCAGAGTAGCGAGCCCGCGCGGCGGCCGCTCCCGCTCGGACGCGTGCTGGACGTCCTGGCGCTACTCGTCGTCGCGTTCGCGCTCTGGAAGATCTTCGTCGCGCCGCGGTCGTTCGCGCCGCCGCGCAGCTTCCCGGCGCCCCATGCGGTCTACGAGCGGCTCGACGGAGACGCGTTTCGCGTGGCCGACGCGCGCGGCCGCGTCGTGTTCCTGGATTTCTACGCCACGTGGTGCGCGCCGTGCAAGATCGAGCTGCCGCTGGTCGAGGCGTGGTCGCAACGGCATCCCGAGGCCATCGTCGTACCCGTCGACGTCGGCGAGCCGCGTGCGGTCGCGAGCGGCTTCGCGCTCCGCTTCGGGTTGCGCGGCGTCGCCCTCGACCCGCGCGCGAGTGCTCGCGCGTTGTTCGGAGTGGAGGGCTTCCCGACGATCGTCGTCATCGACCCGGAGGGCTACATTCGCGCGAAATGGCAAGGCCTCAACCCGGCGATCGCGCCGGCGATGAGCAACGCTATACGAAAGCTCTAACGGCCTTTCCAGACCGGCTTGCGCTTTTCTAAGAATGCGCTGGTGCCTTCGCGAATGTCCTCGGTATCCACCAGCGTTCCGAACTCGAGCGCCTCGAGTTCGAGTGCGTCGTCGATGGAGAGATGCGCGCCGCTGTTGATGACGCGCTTGCACGCGGCGATGGCGAGCGGCGCCTTCGAAGCGATGACGTTGGCGATGCGCTTCGCCTCGGTCATCAGTTCCGACGGCGGAACGACCCGCGCGACGAGACCGATACGCAGTGCCTCGTGCGCGTCGATCATCTCACCCGTCAGGCATAGGTAAGACGCCATCGCTTTGCCGACGAGACGCGTCGTCCGCTGCGAGCCGCCGTAGCCGGGGATCAAGCCGAGATTGACTTCGGGCTGACCGAACCGCGCGTTTTCACTGGCGACGAGGATGTCGCCGGCCATCGCGATCTCGCACCCGCCGCCGAGCGCGAACCCGTTGATCGCCATGATGACCGGTTTGCGCAGGCGCTCGATCTGACGCGTGAGAGCCTGTCCGCTGCGCGCCTGATCTGCGCCGGACCCGGCCGTTGCCAGCGCGTTGAGCTCGGAGATGTCGGCGCCCGCGGCGAAAGCTTTCTCGCCGGCGCCGGTGATGACAATCGCGCGCACGCTCTCGTTGCTCTCCATGTCGCGCAGCGCTTTGGAGACTTCCCGCAGGAGCCGGCTCCGCAAAGCGTTGAGGACGTTGGGCCGATTGAGCGTGATGATTCCGATCGGCGCTTCGACGACGGTCAGGATATCTTCAAATGACATGCGTTAACCTTTAATGATTCGATAAAGGATGAAGGTTCTTTCGTTGCATTGCGGGGAAGTGCCCTCCGTCCTATACTACAAAGGAAGTGCGGGAGGTTAGAGTGGCGGTTCGGACGGCGTACCACGAGGCACTGGAAGCGACGAGGCTGGACGTCGTTCGGCTCGGCGCGCTCGTGGGCGACGCGATTCGTGTCGCCGTGGATGCGCTCAACAACCGCGACGCGGCGGCCGGAGCGCGGGTCGTGGCGGGCGACGACGTGGTCGACGACCTCCGCCGCCGAATCGAGGCGCACTGCATCGAGCTGATCTGGCGGCAGCAGCCCGTCGCCGGGGAGCTGCGCGAGATCGCGGCCATGCTCGAAATCGCCACCGATCTCGAGCGCGTCGGAGACTACGCCGTCGACATCTCGAAGAACGCCATCAAGCTTTCGGACCAGCCCATGCGGCCGCAGCGCGTCGAGATCGATAGAATTGCGGCCGTCGCGCACGCGATGCTGCTCGACGTGATGCGCGCCTACACGGAACGCGACGCCCAGCTGGCGAGCGAGGTGATCGACCGCGACGACGAGGTCGACAAGCTGTACAAGCGCAGCATCAAGCTGCTTCAGGAGGAGATGCGGGCGGATCCGGAGATCGTCCGGCCGGGCACGCGCTATCTGTTCGTGCTCGCGTCGCTCGAACGGGTCGGCGACCGCGCGGGCAACATCGCCTGGCACACGAAGGACATGATCGGCGCGCAGTGACGCCGCCGCTTCCCCGATCCGAGTTTGCGGTAACGCAGCGCTACGTCTACCTCAATCATGCCGCCGCCGGCGTCTTGCCGCTCTGCTCGACCGTTGCAATCGAGGCCTTCGTGCGGACGCACGCCGACGCGGGCGTGCTCGGAACCTATCCCTACGACGCGGCGCTGCCGGAGTATCGCGAGAAGATCGGACGCTACATCGGTGCCGCGGGAACCGACATCGCGCTTGTTCCCAACACGAGCTGGGCCGCGAATGTGGTCGCGCTCGGCGTGGACTGGCAGCCGGGCGACGAGGTGCTCCTGTGCGACAACGAGTTTCCCGCCAACGCGGTCCCGTGGATCGCGCTGCGCGAGCGCGGCGTCACCGTGCGGCAGCTCGCGACGCAGCCGGAACGCCTGACGCCGGATGCGCTGCGGCGCGCGCTCTCGCCGCGGACGCGGCTCGTCACCGTCTCCTGGGTCTCCTACGCCGACGGCTACCGCCACGATCTCGCGGCGTTGGCGGAGGTCGCCCACCGAGCCGCTGCTCTCTTGTGCGTCGACGCGATGCAGGGGCTCGGCGCTTTACCGCTCGACGTTCGCGCGGCGGGCGTGGACGCGCTCTATGCGGGCGCAGCGAAATGGATGCTCGGGCTGCACGGCGTAGGCTTGTTGTACGTGCGCAGGGAGTTCGCAGAACGATTGCGCTTGACGATGCCGGGATGGCGGTCGTTGCAAGACATGTGGGACTTTCACAACTACGACCAAGCGTTTTCGAGTGACGCGATGCGTTTCGAGGGCGGCACTCCGAACCTCATCGGCGCGCTGTCACTCGTGTCGTCGATCGGTCTCTTCGAGCGCAGCGGTCCGGAGGCGATCGCGGAGCACATCCTCGCTTTGACGGACGGCCTCTGCGACGGCCTGCGGCGCCTCGGAGCGGAAATCACCTCGCTTCGTGGGGACGGCGTCTCGTCGGGGATCGTCACGTTCAGCCTTCCCGGACACGACAGCATGGCGGTCGGGCGCGCGCTCCAAAAAGAAGGAATCATCACGACGCATCGCACCAGCGGCGTCCGCATCTCGCCGCACGGCTACAACACTCCGGAAGAAATCGACGCGGCTCTGGAAGTTTTGGAGCGGCAGCTTCGCGCGCCGATTCGAGCGTGAGCGCGTTGCTCTCCGCGATCCTCCTTGCCGCGCTGAGCGGCGCGTCCTTTCCCGCGCCCGGCACGTACCGGTACACCGCGTCGATGAGCGGTCAGCCCGTTGGATCGTGGTCCGTGAGCGTCACGCAGGATTCGGGGCAGACGACGATCGCCGAGTCCTCCGACGCCAACGTCATGGGAATGCAGCTCGCCGCGACCGCGTCGCTCGTCCTCGGGCCCGATCTGGCGCCGCTGCACTACGGCGGACAGTATCGAACGCCGACGCAGACCCCGAGCGTGAGCGTCGCGCTGACGCCGAACTCGGCCACGGTCGTAGGCGCCTTGACGCCTGCGCCGCAGCAGCTGACGCTGGCCGCGCACACGCGGCGCTTCGTGGTGATCGAGCCGGGCTTGCTCGCGGGCCTCTTCGCGTTGCCCGCGCAAATGGCCGAGTGGAAGGATCCGGCGGTGACGTGGATCACGCCCGCTACCGCGCAGGCGCAGCTCTTAACGGCGAGCCCGACCTCCGCGGGGCCGCGCCCGGCGGGCCTTTCGGCGCAAGAGGCGGTGCTGTCGATCGATCATCCGATCGCCGTCACGATCTGGTACGATCCCGCGACGCTCGTTCCGGACGAGATCGCGGTGCCCTCGCAGGCCGCAGTATTAACGCGCGTCCGCTAGTCTTTAGCGGAATGACGAAACGTGGCCGAAGCGACAGATGATGTCATTACGGCGTCGGTCATGCCGTGAATTAACTTCTTGTCGACCGGTGCGATCGTCGCGAGCACGCCGCCAAGCGTAACGCTGTCTTCGCCGGTGACGAAGTAGTACGGGCAGAGCCTCACGCGTCCGTCGTATTCGCGAATCTCGTCGTGTTCGCGGTCGAAGTAGCTCTGACGCACGCGCTTGCCCTTGTGGAAGCGCTGCAGGATCCACACGGTGCGCTCGTATGAGGTCAGCGCCGTGTCGATCGTCGCCTGCCACTCCTCACGCGTCATGTCGTCGCCGATCTTCACGCCGCGCGAGCCCCACGCCAGCTCGGAGAATCCCGACGGCTTGACGACGTAAGCGCGCTCGCTCTTCGGCAAGGCGCCAAGCTGCCGAAAGTCGGAGACGGGTGCGCCGCCGGCTTGGAGCCCCGCGATGACGCCCTGCGGCGGCATCGAGCGCGGGTCGATCACCCAGGTCTGCGGGAAGAGGCCGCCCAGCTGCTCGTAGGTTTCGCCGCCCAGCTCGGCGCGCCACAGCGCCTCCAGCGCGTGATGATGGAGCAGCGCGAACGCCGACTTCTCTTCCATCGTGGCCTTGGGAGGCGGCGTCATCTTGACGCGGTTGTGGCGCGCCGCGTAGAGCATCAGCTCCTGTTTGGGAACGTTGAAGAGATCGAAGAGCTCGAAGTTGCGATAGAGCGCGTGGAGCTTGGTCTCGCGCCCGTCGTCGTGACGGATGAAGAGGCCGTCCTCGGTGAACGTGACGTCTTGGGGACGGCGCAGCCACGCATCGGCGACGTTGAGACGGCGCAGCGCTTCCGCGAGCCACGCCATCTCGGCGCGGTAATCGGCCGATTCCTCGGAGACGACGATCGCGACGGTCGGGAAGTCGACGCCGGTCGCGTAGCGCAGCATCGCGCCGAAGCCAAGCGGGATGCCGTCGACGCCGCCGACGCTCTCGATGCCGAGCTGACAGTACGCCTCCGTCATCGCGCCGACGAAGCCCATGCCGCCCGGAATGCTGTCGAGCTCGGTCGCGACGAAGCCGTCGGCCGTCACGATGAGATCGGGGCGGATCACGCCGGGCAGCTCTTGCTTGAAGCGGTTTTGCCTCCCCAGCTTGACGATCTGTTCCGGCTTACCCTGATCCAAATACTCCGCGATGAAGGCCGGCGCGGTTCCTCGCGCGCTGCGATTGTACAGGTTGTTGAGCGCGCGGTAGAAGGCGAGGAGTCGTGGCCCGAGGCGCTCGATGGCATCGACCTGATCGCCGGACAATGCAAACGGCTCGGGGCTGACGCGCCAGGCGATACGCTCGTTTTGGTCTTGAACCCGGAAGAGACCGGGGGGTATCGCTTCGTAGAGGTGGTGCGCTTGCTCTCGAGCCGTGAAGTTGGGAACCGTCGCCGTACAAGGCATAAAGGACGAACGTGCTCCTCTATCGACAGCCGTCGGGGATCTTGGAACGGTTGAAGGCGATGTAGCGCCGTCGCATACTAGCTTCTAAAAGCCGGGCGCCGGCCATTCGGTTGCACTCCCGGTCGTGAACCTCACTTGATCGTGATGGCCCCCGGGGTGAGGAGCGCTCCCTCGACCTGCACGAGGCCGTGGGAGTAATCCAGCGTCAAGTGCAGCGTGCCGCTGAGCCCCACGCCTGTGAGGTCGAGGCTCTGCAACACGCGCGACACGCGCTCGCCCGACAAAAAATGGAGCTCCGCGGAGCGCCGCACGGAGCCGCCCGGAGCCGAGTATGTGACTGTGACGGGAACGATGACCTCGGCGGCGCCGTTGGCGCGCAGCGCGCCGGTGACGCAGTAACCGATCGTCAGGGGCGTCCCCTGCACGAGCAGCGTCTCCTGACTGCACGACGGCGCGGAAACTGCCGCTCGAGCGGTGCCGGCCGCCAGGACGATGAAGATCGTCAGCGTTCGTGCGATCATCTGGCTATTCTCGAGCGAATTCGGTACGCGTCGGCTCGGCACCCGTCGAAGGGGCGGGCCGGATGAAGATTCGCGTGCTCGCCTTCGCCCGGTTGCGCGAAATCTTGGACGCGGCCGAGACCGCGCTCGAGTTGCGCGCCGGTTCGCGCGTCGGCGACGCGTGGGCCGCGCTGGCCGAGGGCTGCCCGGCGCTCGAGGAGCACCGCGCCTCCACGCGCGTCGCGTGCAACGGAACGCTCGTCGCGTTGGATCACGCGCTGCACGACGGCGACGAGATCGCGCTGCTGCCGCCGGTGGGCGGCGGCTGAGGACGCCGTGTTTGCCGTCGTTCGCGAGCCGATCGATCCGCGAACGTTCGAAGACGCGATTCGTCCCGGCGACGGCGGCGCCGTGAAGTTTTTCGGAGTCGTACGTGACCGCGCGGATGACGGGAGGACTGTGCGCGGTCTCTCGTACGAGGCGTTCGAGCCGCTGGCCACCGTCGAGTTCGAGAGGATTGCACGCGAGGCGCGCGAGCGATTCGGCGACGTCGCGCTCGCGATCGTGCATCGCATCGGAGAGGTCTGTGTCGGAGAAATTTCCGTCGCCGTCGTCGCGTCCGCGGCGCATCGCGCCGCCGCTTTCGATGCGTGCCGCTACGCGATCGACCAGCTGAAGCACCGAGCGCCGATTTGGAAGAAGGAGCGCTATGCCGACGGCTCCGCGCGTTGGCGCGAAAACGAGCCCATCTCCTAGATGGCAAAAGTCGAGCTGTTGCATCTGCCGGCCGAACGCAACCCGCTCGCCGTGCTATGGTACGAGCCGCGCCGGCCGTGCGGGGTTACGCTCGTCGCCGGCCACGGCTACTCGTCGAGCAAACAGAATCTCGACTTTTTGTGCTCGTTTTTGGCCAGCCACGGATACGGCGTGTATAGCCTAGACTTTCCCGGCCACAAGCTGGGAGCGAGCGGCGGCGAGCTGCGCGGCGTCGCGGATTGCATTGAGGCGATGCAGTGCGTCGTCGCGTTTGCGCGCGGGCGCGGCGACGAAGATGCCTATACGCTCGGCCACAGCATGGGTGGCATGACGGCGATCTTCACGGCCGCGTTGGACGCGCAGATCCTCGGGACGGTAGCGATCGCGACGGGTTTCGGCCGGCCGACGTCGCTGGAGGCGCTGCAGAAGGTCGGAGCCACCGACTTTCGCGCCTCGTACGTCGTCGGCGACACGCTGCCGGAGCTCGTCGCGAACGTCGACGCGCGTTACGCGGAGCTGCTGCCGCGGCTCGCCGGAAGGCCCGCGCTGTACGTGTCCGCCGCACGCGACGGGATGGTCAGTCCGCGCAGCGTGCGGGAGCTCTACGAGCGCGCGCCCGGTCCGAAGTGGTTCGCGACGGTGGAGAGCGATCACACGTATGCCGCCGAGAACGCCAAGGCGACGGTGCTGGAATGGCTACGCCAGCGTCATTGAGCGCGCGCGCGCTGCGTCGCTATAGCCGCCACCTGCTCATCCCGGAGGTCGGCCTCGCGGGACAGGAACGGTTGCAGTCGGCGCGCGTGCTCGTCGTCGGCGCGGGCGGACTGGGATCGCCGGCGCTGCAATATCTGGCGGCCGCGGGGGCCGGCCGCATCGGCATCGTCGACGACGACGTCGTCGAGGATACGAACCTGCAGCGTCAGACGATCTTTTCGAGCGCCGACCTCGGGCGCAACAAGGCCGAGGTCGCCGCGGAGCGTCTGCGCGGCCTGAATCCGCTCGTCGCGTACGACCCGATCCCGCTGCGCTTCGCGCCCGGAAACGCGCGGGATCTGGTGCGCCTGTACGACCTGGTGCTGGATTGCACTGACCGGTTTCCGACGCGCTACTTGATCAACGACGCGTGCGTCCTCGAAGGACGCGCCGACGTGTACGGATCGATCTTTCGCTTCGACGGACAGGTGAGCGTCTTCGGCGCGCCGAGCGGCCCATGTTATCGCTGCCTCTATCCCGAGGCGCCGCCGCCCGAGAGCACGCCGACGTGCGCGGAGGGTGGCGTGCTCGGGGCGCTGGCGGGCATCGTCGGCGCGTGGCAGGCCAGCGAGGCGCTGAAGATGCTGCTCGGCATCGGCGATCCGCTGATCGGCAGGCTCGTGCTCGTGGACAGTCTGCTCGCGCGAGTTCGCGAGGTCCGTTTCGAACGCGATGCCGGCTGCGCGCTGTGCGGCGAGCGCCCGACGATCGTCTCGACCGAGGCGCAAACGTATGCGGAAGCGTCAGAACCCACGAACGTACCCGAGATCGAAGCCGACCGTCTCGAGGACGCTCTGCGGGACGCGATCTTGCTCGACGTGCGCGAGCCGCACGAGGCGGTGCTGGGTTCGATCGACGGCGCCCTGCGCATCCCCGCGTCGGAGCTGGAGGCGCGCATGTCGGAGCTCGACAGCGCGGCGCGCTACGTCGTCGCGTGCCGCGTCGGCGCGAAGTCGCTGTGGGCGGTGCGGCGCCTGCGCGAAGCCGGGTTCACTCGCCTGGCGCATCTGCGCGGTGGCCTGCTCGCGTACGCGGCGCGGCACGCGGAGTTCGAGTTCTTTTGAAGGCGCGCGCGTTCGGCCGCACCGGGGTCGATCTGCCGACGATCGGTCAGGGCACGTGGGACATGCCGGAAACCGGGACGCGCTCCCACGAGGCGCAGCGCGCGATTCGGCGCGGGCTCGAGCTCGGCATGACGCACATCGACACGGCGGAGATGTACGGATCGGGCCGCGTCGAGGCGCTTATCGGCGCCGCGCTGCGAGGCATGCGGCGCGATCGCTACTTCATCGCGACCAAGGTTCTGCCGGCTAACGCGAGCTATCGCGGCACGCGCGCGGCGGCGGAGGGCAGCATCGGGCGCCTGGGATGCGGGTACCTCGATCTGCTGCTCCTCCACTGGCCCGGCTCGCATCCGCTCGAGGATACGATGCGGGCCTTCGACGATTTGGTCGAACAGGGTAAAGTACGCTTCGTGGGCGTGAGCAACTTCGAGCCCGAAGAGATGCTGAAAGCGGAGTCTCATCTACGTGCGCCGCTCGCGTGCAACCAGGTCTACTACAACCTCAACGAACGCGGCATCGAGCACCGGCTCGTCCCGCTGGCGCACGAGCGCGGCATCGCCATAGTGGCATACACGCCGTTCGGGCGAGGCCAGTTCCTGCGCTCGGGCGGCCCGGCGCGAGACGTGCTCGAGGGCACCGCGCGTAAGCACGGCACGACGGTCCATCAGGTAGCGCTCGCATTCTTGACCCGCGAGGCGCACGTCTTCGCGATTCCGAAAGCCGCGAGCGTGGCGCACGTCGAAGAAAACGCCGCCGCGGGAGCGCTCGAGCTCGAGCCGGCCGACCTCGCGGCGATCGACGCCGCGTTTCCGCGCGGCAGGGCCGGGCCGCTCGCAACGATATGACATGAACACGGACGACCTCATCGCCATCAAACAACGCGCCGTGCGGCGAGCCGTCGAGCTCGGCGCCGGCGACGTACGGGTCGTCGCGGCGCGGACCGACGAAGGGTCGCGACGCCGCATGCTGGAGGCTTTTGAGCGCGGCGACCTGGCGACGTGGGGTTACGACGGCGAGTACGCGCGGCGAGCGACCGATCCGGCCAGGCTGCTGCCGCACGCGCGCAGCGTCGTCTGCGTCGCGGTTCCGTACGCGACCGCCGCGCCGAGCGCGCCATCGCGCCTGCGCGGCCGCGTCTCCAACTACGCGTGGTCGCCGGACTATCACCAGCGGTTGCGCGCGCTGCTCGGCGCCGTTGCGCGCGAGATCGACGAAGCCGCGGGGAAGCGCGCTACGGCCGTCGTCTGCGACACGCGACCGCTGGCGGAGCGCGCTCTCGCCGCACGCTCGGGGCTTGGATGGATCGGAAAGCACACCAACCTGATATCGCCGTCGCTGGGCTCGTTCGTGTTCTTGGGCGAGGTCGTGACGACGCTGGAGCTGCCGCCGGACGCGCCCTCGCGCAAGAGCTGCGGCGCGTGCCGGCGCTGCGTGGACGCGTGTCCGACGCAGGCGTTGCGCGGGGACTACACGATCGATGCGAACCGCTGCATCTCGGATCTCACGCAGCGCCCGGACTCGATTCCGGCGGCCATGCGGCCGATGCTGGGCGATTGGGTGTGGGGATGCGACATCTGTCAGCTGGTCTGCCCGCCGACGCAGTCGGCGCGGCGCGCCGCGTCGTCGCAATGGTCGCCGCGCGACGTCGAGACGGCGCGGCCGTCGCTGCCCGAGCTGTTGCGCCTGCGCAGCGGCACGTTCAAGCGGCGCTTCCGGAACACGGCGATGGGGTGGCGCGGCGCCGCGGTCCTGCGGCGCAACGCGGCCGTGGCGCTGGGCAACGCCCTGGACCGCTCCGCCGTCGGCGTGCTGATCGAGAGCATGCGCGCGGATCCGCACCCGATGGTGCGAGGCCACGCCGCGTGGGCGCTCGGACGCATCGGCTCGCCCGCGGCGCTCGCGGCATTGCAAGGACAGCGCGCCGTCGAAGGTCACGCGGCGGTCCGAGAAGAGATAGGTTCGGCCCTGGAGCCGTTTAAAACGAGGTGATGATGAGAGTTCTTGCGCCCCTGGCGCTCGTCGCTACGCTCGCGCTCCCGCTGCGCGCGGCGCCCGCGAGCGACCTCCTGTCCCGGATGACCACGCTGAATCCGAACCTGCACGCGTTCACCGCGACGCTGCACGCACACGTCTCGATGAAGACGTTTCCGTTTCTCACGGCGGAGCTGGTCGGCACCTACTACTACAAGGAGCCGGACAAGACGAAGGTGGCCTTCTCGAAGGGGGTGCCCATCCCGGGCGTCGCGTCGCAGTTCGACACGCTGTACGCGCACATCGAGGATCCGTCGAGGTGGAAGCGCGTCTACGACGTTACGCTCGTTTCGGACGATGGGAAGACTACGGCGTTCAAGCTGACGCCGCGCAAGCCAGGCAACGTCGAACGCATCGACGCCACTGTCGACGACCGTCGAGCCACCGTGACGTCGATGCGCTGGAACTATGCCAACGGTGGATACGCGGAGATGTCGAACACCTACGGCCGCGTGCAGGGCTACGTGCTCGTCGTGTCCCAGACGGGCCGCGTCAACGAGCCCGGCTACGTCGCCGACTTGGCGTCGACCCTCGACAACTACGCGATCAACCCGACGTTGCCGGACAGCGTGTTCAATCAGTAATGAACTTGTCGCTGATCGACGGCTTCAGCCGCCCGATCACCTATCTGCGGGTCTCGGTGACGGACAAGTGCAACCTGCGCTGCGTCTATTGCATGCCGGAGGGCGGGCTCACGTGGCTGCGCCGCGACGAGATCCTCACCTACGAAGAGATCGAAGCGATCGTGCTCGCCGCCGCCTCCGTCGGGGTGCGCGCCGTGCGCCTGACGGGCGGCGAACCGCTCGTGCGCCGCAACCTGAGCCGGTTGGCCGGCGCCATCGCGGCGGTCCCCGGGATAGAAGATCTCGCGCTGTCCACCAACGGGCTGCTCTTGGAGGAACAGCTCGACGAGCTCGTCGCCGCGGGCGTGCGCCGAATCAACCTCTCTCTGGACACATTGCGCGCCGACCGGTTCGCAGCGATCGCGCGACGGCCGGGCCTGGACCGGGTCCTTCGCGCGATCGACGCCGCGATCGCCGCCGGCATCGCGCCGATCAAGCTCAATTGCGTCGTGATGCGCGGCAGCAACGACGACGAGTTGGCCGACTTCGCCGCGCTCACGCGCGACCGCCCGATCTTCGTGCGCTTCATCGAGGTCATGCCCGTGCACGAGAACCTCGAGCTGCAGCGCGACACGTACGTTTCGTCCGACGAGATCCTCGAGCGCGTCGCTGCGATCGGCGAGCTGCGGCCGGTGCCCGGCCCCTCCGGCAACGGTCCGGCCCGCTACTTCGCCTTCGCAGGCGCCGCCGGGGCGGTCGGCGTGATCAGCCCGCTGTCGCACGACTACTGCGAGCGCTGCAACCGGGTACGCCTGACCGCTGACGGGCGGCTGCGCCTGTGCCTGTTCGGCGACCACGCGATCGACTTGCGCGCGCCCTTGCGCGCCGGCGCCACAACCGAGCGCATTGCGGAAATCCTGCGGTCGGCGATGTTGATCAAGCCCGAGCGACACCATCTGCGGCTCGGAGAGCCGGCCTCGCGAATGCGGGCCTTCTCCGAGATCGGCGGCTAAAGTGACGGGACACTAGGTCACAGGATGCGGCCCCCGCCCGTTGTCAAGCCGATGGAGGACGCGTATCCCGGGACGGCGCCGGCGACCGTCGCGCGAGCCCGCGCGGAGTCGCTAGTGCTGGATTATCAGGTCAAGCTGACCCGGTATCTGCGTCGCATGGTCGGCGATGCCGAGGTTGCGCTGGACCTGAGCCAGGACGTCTTCTTGTCCGCCTACCGCATGCTTCAAGCAGATCCGCAGCGCGAGCTGACGGCGGGCTGGCTCTACCGGGCCGCCACCAATGCAGCGATATCGTTCTTGCGGCGGAAAAAGGTGCTGCGCATGCTTCCGCTCGATCGCGATGTCGATCGCAGCGCTTGGCGGGTCGACGAGCGCAGCGCGGCGTCGGTGGATTTGCAGACGGCGCTGGCGCAGCTTCCCCCGCAACAATCGGCGGCGCTGCTGCTGACCAGCTACGTCGGATACTCTTCGGCCGAGGCCGCCGAGCTGCTGGGGACGACGTCCGATGCGATACGGCAGCGAGTCTGCCGGGCGATGCGCGTATTGAGAACCGTGATGAGTGAGGAGACTACAGGATGATGACGCGATGCGATTGCGCGCGCGCCGAAACGCTTGCCGGCGCGATCGCGCTGGGCGAAGCGGACGAGGCGCAGCGCGACGCCTATCGATCGCATCTCGCCACGTGTGAGCGCTGCCGCGCCGATCTGGGCGGCGAGCGCGAGATCGAGCGAGTGATGGCGACCGTCGGCGAGGCGCGCGGAGCCGAGCGTTGGGAGCCCGATTTGCGCGGCGCGCGCATGCGGGCGCGCGCGAGGTACGGCACGTGGCGCTGGGTCGCCGCGCTCGCGGCCGCCGCGGCGCTGATCGTGGGCGTGCGCGCGCTGGAGAGACCCCCGAGCAGCACGGTCGTCGCTCAGAACGGCGCGGCGACGCAGCAGGCCGCGGCGCGCGCGGTCGCGGCGCTCAACAACCAGACCCTGCCGCGCCGCGAGCACGAGGCGCAGTCGCTGGCATTCGCTCCGACGTCGAGCACGATGGAGTTCAAGCTGCGGCTCGACGGGCGCGGCGCGTCCCGCCGGTGCGTCGTCGCCAAGAGCTCGGGTAGCCGCGCGCTCGACGAAGCGGTGTGCGCAGCGGCGCTGCGAACCATCTCGACGCGGCGCTAGCGTTTCCATAGGGAGAACGCCGGTAAACGACCGAACCGGCCCGCCATGGCGGATGGGCCGTTCATCTACCGCTTCGGTCAGGACTT
>DATDGN010000025.1:0-4697 GCA_036522095.1 Candidatus Cybelea sp.
GCTTGCGACGCTGTCCGAGGCGTTAGCGGCGGATGACCGCATCGTTGTGGTGCACGGCCTGGGTGGCGTCGGCAAGTCGTCGATCGCGCGCGAGTACGCGTGGCGAAAACGAGGCGACTACTCCGTGATCTGGTGGCTCAACGCCCAGACCGAAGACGCGATCGTCGACGGCCTGCTCCGCCTGGGAGCGCTCCTCGTGCGCGGGCTCGACCGCCTCGCCGACCGCCGGACGGCGGCGCAGCAAGTCACGTCGTCGCTGTTGAAAGGCTTTGCGAAGCCGGTGCTGCTGGTCTTCGACAACCTCGAAGACGAGCGGCTCGTACACGGGTGGCGGCCGCGAACCGGCTCGCGCGTCCTGGCGACGTCGCGGAATGCGGCATGGGGCTCGGGCGTCACGGCGATTCTTGTTCAGACGTGGCCGCTCGAAACCGCGATCGAGTACCTGCAACGCGAGAGCGGGCGACAGGATCTCGGCGAGTCTGGAGCGCGGGACATCGCGCAGGCATTGGGAGAGCTTCCGCTGGCGCTCGCGCACGCGGCCGCGTCACTGCGCGGGATGCGCATGGTAACTCCGGAGCGCTATTTGGCGCGCATCGGCGAGCGTCTCAAGAACGCACCGGCTGCCGCCGAATATCCTCGCTCCGTGTTTGCAACGTTCAGCACCGCGATCGGGCACGCCGAAAAGGAATCCGCCGGTGCGGCGGCCGCGCTGTGCTTCGCGGCGTCGTACGCTCCCGATGCGATCCCCGACGAGCTCTTTCGGCAGCCACTCGAAAACTATCCGGGCGACTTGCGGCCCACGCTATCGGACGGCGGCTCGGCGCTGGACCTGCGTTCCGCGCTGGCGAACGATTTGCTATTAGACGAAGCGCTTGGTGCTCTCGACAGGCTGTCGTTGCTGACCTTCGCGCCGGCGTCGCGCACGTACGCGATTCACCGGCTCGTTCAGCTCGCGGCGCGTGCTCTGTTTGCGGGTGACGCACGGGCATGGAGCGAGTGCGCCATCTCCGCATCCGATACGGCCTTCCCGAACGTAGAGTTTGCGACATGGCCGACGTGCGAGCGGCTTCTGCCGCACGCACGCGCTGCTCTCACAAATCTCTCCGACGATACGTTGTTTCTGCCCGCCGGGCGCCTAGCTGAGCGGTGCGCCCTCTACCTAAGGGAACGCGGCGAATTTGCCGCCGCCGAACAATTGCAATCAATGGCGTTGGCGATCGCGGAAAAGACGTTTGGCCCGGAGAGCTCGCAGGCCGCGTCGGGCGTAGATTCACTCGCCGTCATCTATTGGCGGCAGGGACGCTACGCGGATGCCGAGGCGCGGTTCGCCAAGGCGCTCGCGATCTTGGAGAAGACGCGCGGGCCCGACCACCTCGACGTCGCGACGTGCCTGAACGACGTCGGCATGGTTTACTTCGAGCAAGGGCGCTATACGGAAGCCCAGCCGCTCCTCGAGCGCGCGTTAGCGATTCGAGAGAAAGAACTCGGGCCGGATCACTATGGCGTGGCGCTGGTGCTGAACAACCTCGCCAACCTGCATTGCGTGCAAGGGCATAATCTCGAGGGGGAGCGGCTGCAGATTCGAACGCTGGAGATCAACGAGAAGGCGCTCGGGCCGGATCATCCTCGCGTGGCGACCAGCCTGAACAATCTCGGGACGCTGTACGAGCTTCAGGGACGCTTCAATGAGTCCGAGCCTCTCCTCCAGCGCGCTCTCCAAATCTGGGAATCAGCGTTCGGATCCGAGCATCCAGACCTCGCGCTGCCCCTCCACACGCTCGGCAAGATCCACCATCGACAGGAGCGTTATCGCGAGGCGGAGCCGCTGATCGTGCGCTCCCTGGACCTCAGAGAGAAGGCGCTGGGACCGGCTCACCCGTTCGTGGGATTGACTCTCGGAACGCTGGGCGCGTTATATAGCCGTCAGGGACGTCACGAGGATGCCGAAGATCTGTTCGCACGCGCGCTGGCGAATTTGGAGAAGGGGCTCGGCGAAAGTCACGCGGAGCTGGCGGAAACGCTCAGCGAGCTCGCACACATGCGCAAACATCAGGGTCGCCTGGACGAGGCCGAATCGCTGCACGAGCGCGCGCTCGCGATTCGTGAGAAAACGTTGGGACCCGATCACGAACTGACGAATGCCGTGCGCGAGAATCTGCGCAATCTGCGTTCGCGACGCTGACGTGGGCGTGAGGATGGTGTTGCTCTGCGCCGCGATCGTTGCCGCGAGCACGTGTATCGCTCGCGCTCAGCTCGCCGGCGACGTGAGCCCTACCAAGCCCAAGAACGTGTACGACGAGGCGACGAAGACGCCGGGTCAAACGGACGTTGCCGCGCCCAAGAATTCGAAGGAGCGGCAGCGCATCCGGCGCGGGGAGCTCGACGCAGAGCAGGACGAGCTCGACGCCGCACAGGCCCGTACCGAGCAGGAGCGTAGCGCGGCGCAACAGCGCGCGGCCAAGACGCGGGCGAGCTATCTCGGTTACCTCCAGACCGGCGATCCCGCTAGCCTGCCGCGTCTTTACGAGACCGATCGCGTCAGCGTGCTCGGCTCGTTCAGCGCGGGTTTTGCGCCGTTCGTCTCTTTTGAGAATGCCTTCCGCGCGCCGCCGGGGTCGATCAATGCGGCGCTTCCGCCCAGTCCCGGTTGGGCGGAGGCATACGTCGAACCCGGCATCAGCGCCGCATACCGCCTCGCGCATCACGCGTATCTCTACGGCGGTTTTTCGTATCTGGAGAGCGGTACGCTGGGCACCGACTATTCCGGCACCCCGCCCGCATGGTACGGCCTTCCCGAAGACGTGTATGCGGGACTGCGTTTCACGCATCTCTTCGGCGGTCGCGTGACCCTCGACGGCTCGTACGGGCAGCAGAACTACGTCAACGGCGGCGGCATGCTGCTCGCGAACGGCGCGACGAACGGATTCGATCGAGCCGCCGCGTACCTGGGGCCGCGCAGCGCGTGGTTGCAGGCGGCGCTCTTGAAGGCGACCGGCGGAGACTGGAGCACGCAGTTTTTCTATCTGCGCGCGAACGAGGCGCCGGCGGTATTCGACAACACGCGGCTGACCGGGGTCAACGTCGTCTGGAATCCGCCCGGGCAGCTGCGCCTCGGAGCACAATACATCTATTCGACGTCCGACATCCTCACGAGAAACCAGATGTCGACGTACGAGCTGCGGGCTCGGTTCCATCCTTTTACGCAAGACCCGTACTTCTGGCTTCAGGCCGAATACGCGATCCAGGGGAAACCGCGGTTGTCCGCCGACGGCTGGATGATTCAGGCGCAATACAACTTTAGGAAGATGTGGTGGAGTCCGCTCGTCAACGTCGGCTTCTACAGCATGTCCGGTGCGAATCCCGCCAACGCGGTGACCTGGTCGGGGTTCGATCCGTTCTATTTCGGCGGGTCCGTGCCGGCGTGGCTGCCGGGGTTCGCACTGCAGACGGTTCTGGCCAACACGAACTTGCGCGACTTCGACACGTCGATCACCTTTTCGCCGTGGAGGCGGGACGCGCTGCAGGTCAACTACCTCGTCGCCAACGTGAACCGGCTCAACGCCAACCTCACCACGCTCGCGCCGTTCACGTCACCCGCGCCCGGCGGCGGCCTCCCGAACTTCGGCTACGGGCGAGAGCTCGGCGCAAGCTACACGCACAACCTCAGCTCCGCGTTGAGCGTCAACCCGTTCTATACGTTCGTCTGGCCCGGGAGCGGGATCGTCGCGAACTACGCCGCTCACGGTGGCGCGGCGCGTAACTGGTCGTTTCTGGGAGTCTCGTTCAGCGCGACGTACGGGAGGTAGAAGAGGCGTTACGAAATAGTATTGCGTTTATTTCGGCGCTAGGCTAATCGTGGCGCCGATCGGATCCATTTCGCCCGAGATCGTGTTGCCGGGATTGCCGCCCGCAGGATAAGCCCAGAACAACGTGTCCTTGCCGTTTTGATTTGGTCCGATCACTGTCGTGCTCTCAGCCTTACGCTTGCGCGGGAGCCAGAACTGGGCGACCTGCGAGGACCCGGTCAGGATCGTCGTTCCCACGTCGGTCCCGACACTGCCGCTGATCGAAAACTGATAGATCACGCTCGTGAAGTTGTGTTTAACGGCGACCTGGTCGCCGACGGCCAGATACTTGCCGTCCCATTGCACGCCTCCCGGCAAGTAGATCGTCTCGTTCACCGGGATGAAATTCAGCGTCTTACCGCCCTTGGCGAGCTCACCGAGCCCGAAGACGCTCGTCTGCGTCTCGCCGTCGACGAAGAGGTTGCCCTTGTCGTCGTATCCGCAGTAGTAGTAGTAATAGATGTTCGGATTCGAGTAGAACGCCGGCGTGCCGCTCGCGTGCGCGTAGACCGCCACGTTGCCGATGCCTTCGCTCGGGCCCCAGAAATCCGCGACGGCCAGATCCCCGGTCTTTGGATTGACGGAACAGCCGTTCGCTCTGCCGTCGGGGTCGTTGAGCGTCTGAATCGGGGTCGTGCCGCCGTGCGCGTATTCGGTGATTTGATGCACGCCGACGCTCGTGTCGTTCGTGACCCAAACGTCGCCCGCGTTATCGACGCAGAGCCCCTCCGGATTGAAGAAACCGGTCAGCGTGCCGAGCAGCTTGTAGCCGTGCCCGTACCTATAAATGTCGACGACTTGAGCGATCAGGTCCGAAACGTACAGCAGGTCGTAGTTCTTGGCCGCCGGATC
>DATDGN010000026.1:0-5755 GCA_036522095.1 Candidatus Cybelea sp.
TCGAGCGCGCGCTCGAACGTATCGAGGCAGCGCATCGCGACGAGCCTTGGGGCATGGGCGTGACCTCGATCGCGCTGGCCCGCGAGCTCGGTGTCGCGGAGCCGCAGCTGGTGCGCGTTCTCGAGCATTACGTGGGCGAAGGGCGGCTCTGCAACCGCGGCGGCTACTACGCCGCGATCGATCACCAGCCGTCGTTCACGCCCGAACAGCGCGCGTTCTTCGATCACCTCGTGCCCGTCGACGAGGCGCGCCCGTTCCTTCCGATACCCTTCGCGACCGCCGCGGCTGCGGTGCGGCTGTCGCAGCTCTTCGGCGTGCCGAAGGCCTTCGATACGATGCTCGCGCGCGGCGCGTTGGTCAAGATCGGCACCGACCTCTATCGCGGAACGCAGATCGCCGAGATCCGCTCCTGCGTCGAAGAACATCTGCGCGAGCGCCGCAGCATGACGGCAGCCGAGTTTCGCGACATGCTCGGGACGTCGCGAAAATACGCCGTTCCGCTGCTCGAGTGGCTCGATTCGCACGCCGTCACGGTCCGCAACGGCGACTACCGAACGCTGCGCAAGGGTTGATCGTGCCGAGCCGCCCCACGGGCACCGTCGCGTTCCTGTTCACGGACATCGAGGGAAGCACGCGGCGTTGGGAGAGCGCGCCGGACGCGATGGCCGTGGCGCTCGCGCGCCACGACGCGCTGCTGCGCGCCGCGATCGAGGCGGACAACGGCTACGTCTTCAAGGTCGTCGGCGACGCGTTCTGCGCGGCCTTCGCGACGGCGCCGCAAGCCGCGGCGGCGGCGCTGCGCAGCGCACGCGCGTTGCTCGAGGAAGATTTCTCGGCGGTGGGCGGGATGCCGGTCCGCATGGCGCTCCACGTAGGTGCCGCACAGGAGCGCGACGGCGATTACTTCGGTCCCGCCCTGAATCGCGTGGCGCGGCTGCTGGCCGTCGGCCACGGCGGCCAGGTGCTCGTTTCGGGCACCGCGGCGGACTTGTTGCACGACGCGCTTCCACCCGGCGGCACGCTGCGCGATCTCGGGTCGCATCGGCTGAAAGATCTGGCGCGCGCCGAGCGCGTCTATCAGCTGAGCGGCAGCGGTTTGCCGCAGACGTTCCCGGCGCTGCGCTCGCTCGAGCAGATGCCCAACAACCTGCCCTCGCAGCTCACGTCGTTCGTCGGTCGCGAGGCCGAGCTTCACGAGATCGATGCGCTGCTCGGCGAGCACCGCCTCGTGACGCTCGCCGGCACGGGCGGTTCGGGGAAGACGCGCTGCGCGATTCAGGCCGGCGCCGAGCTGTTGGATCGCTTCATCGACGGCGTCTGGCTTGTGGAGCTCGCGCCGATCTCGGATCTCGCGCTGGTTACCGCCGCGATCGCGCAGACGCTCGGTGTGAAGGAGATGCCGAATCGCTCCCTGCTCGACACGCTCTCCGCGCATCTCGAGCGCCGCCAAACGCTGCTGATCCTCGACAACTGCGAGCACGTGATCGACGAAGTCCGGCGCGTTGCGGCGGCGATCTTGCGCGGCTGTCCCGACGTTCGCGTCCTCGCGACGAGTCGTGAGGCTCTGAACGTCGCGGGCGAGCACGCGTTTCGGATCGGGTCGCTGCCGCTGCCGCCGGCGCGCGATGCGGTTACGCTGTTCACGGATCGCGCGCTCGCCGCCGACGCCGCGTTCACGATTACGGAAGAAAACGCTCCATTCGTCGGCGAGATCGTCGCACGCCTGGACGGCATCCCGCTCGCGATCGAGCTGGCGGCCGCGCGCGTGCGAGTGCTTGCCCCGCAGCAGCTGCTCGAACGGCTCAACGAGCGCTTTCGCCTGCTCACCGGAGGCGATCGAACCGCGTTGCCGCGTCAGCAGACGCTGCGAGCCGCGATCGATTGGAGCTACGATCTCCTCGACGAGCGCGAACGAATACTCTTCCGGCGACTCTCGGTCTTTTCGGGCGGCTGGACGCTGCCGGCCGCGGTTGCGGTGTGCGGCGAGGGCGACCTCGACGAGTGGGAAGTGCTCGATGCGCTAACCTCGCTGGTCGACAAGTCGCTCGTCGTCGCCGATTCGTTCGGCGCGGAGAGCCGGTACGAGATGCTGTATTCGATACGCGAGTACGCGACCGAACGTCTCGCCGCTGCGCACGAACAACCAAAGATCGCCGCTGCGCACGCGCGCTTTTACGCGGACTTCGTCCGGAGCCTACGGCCGCTCGTGCACGAGCTCGAGGACGTGCGCTGGCGCCGCTCGCTGACCGACGAGCTCGACAACATCCGCGCCGCGATCGACCGGACGATCTTCGCGGGACAACAGCCTGAGGAAGGTCTGGCGCTGCTCGCCGAGCTCGAGTGGCCCGAGCTGCTCGCGACGCCGCACGAGTCGCTGCGCTGGTTCGAGCGCGCGGCGCAGCTCGCGCAAGCGATGCCCGGCGAGCTCGCGCACGCGCGGATCTTACGCCATTTGCTCGTTCTCTCACGCATCGCCGGCCGCTCGCCGTCCGAGAGCGACGTCACGGCGCTGCGCGCGCTCGAGGTCGCGCGGACTGCGCGCGACGCCGACGAAACCGCGCGCGCGCTAGCGAACCTCGGGGGGAACTATCGCGACGCCGCGCGATTCGACGAGGCCGAGCGCGCGTTCGTCGAGGCTTATGCGGCGCCCGAGTCGCTGTCGCGGCTCACAAAGAACGTCGTCCTGCGCATATGGGCGGTGACCGATCTGCAGCGCGGCGACCTCGAGCGCGCGCGCAAACGGTTCTCCGAGGTCGCCGGATTGGAGCGGCCCGGAAGCGAGGCACACGCGAGCGCGCTGCTCAACCTGGGCGAGCTGCACTTCGCGGGCGGCGACGCGCACGCGGCGCGCGACGCCGCGCGCATGGCTAAGGAGACGTACGCCGTGCTCGACTCAGTCTATCTCGAGGTTGCTTTGTCGAATCTCGCCGCCTACGCGATGGCCGTCGACGATCTCGCGAGCGCGCGTGACAATTTGCGCGAGGCGCTCGCGCTGCAGCAGCGCTCGCGCTCGGCCTGGTTCGCCACGGTGCTCGAGCACCACGCGCTGCTTGCGGCGCTGCTGGGAGACCGCGAACGCGCCGCCATCCTGGCCGGATTTACGGATTTTCGCTATACCTCGCGCGGCGAGGTGCGCCAGCAGACGGAGAAGCGCGGCTGGGAACGGCTCGTGCAGATCCTTCGAACGGCGTACCCGGCCGACCAGCTGACGGTCCACATGCGCGGCGGAGCTAAGCTCTCGGAGGAGCAGGCGCTCGAACACGCCGCGGCGATACACCAATACACCGTTGCCGCGGCGGCTCGGCCGCAGGAGGAGTGAACACGTCATGTCCGATGCTAAATCAGACGCAGCGAGCGCATTGGCCGCGCACGGCCGCACCATCGACGCGCTCCATGACAAACTGGCCGCCTTGGCGGACTGCGACAAGGATCGCCTCAATAAGGCCGTGCAGAAGTACAAGGCGGCGCATCAAGCCTTTCACGACGATGCGCTGGCCTGCATAGGTTTTTAGCTAGCTAGATTTTTCGCAACGCAGCCTCGACCGCCGTTCCGATCGGGACGCCGAGGCCGGTGCACGGATTCCATCCAGCGGCGCTTTGATAGCGGTCGTTGCTTCCGCTCGTCACGTCGCGGAAGACCGTCGCCGAGGCTGCGTACAAAAGCGGGGCGATGAAGCCGGCGGGCGTGCCCGACCGCTGGTTGATGCGCGCAACGAGCGCCGACCACATCGGCGCGGCGGCGCTCGTACCTCCCGCGGCGAGTTCCGTGCCCGCGAAGACGATGGCGTATCCCGGCATCACCTCCGCGGCGAAGTCCGGGACGCCGCGCCCGGGCGCCTCGTGATACGCGCTGGCCGCCAGTGCGGCCGCGCCCTGCCACGCCGCGGCGTCGAACTTTTCGCTGAAGCCGCCGCCGGTCTTCGGCCAGGCGACCTCGGTCGTGCCGTTCTCGTCCGCGACGAGCTGCGTGCCGCCGATCGCGTGCGCGAACGGGCTGGACGCGGGAGCGAGCACGTGCGCGTTGCCAGCGGCGTCGAGCTCCGCTCCGTTGTCGCCGGCGGCGCAGAACACGCTCACGCCGAGCAGCGCGGCGGCAGTGAAGAGTTCGTCAAGGATCTCGAGGGCCACCGGCGTCCAGAGATGCTCGGCAAATCCGAAGCTGATCGAGAGGATCGACGGCCGGTTCTCTTCGTCGAAGATCGCCGCGCGGACGGCATCCAGCACGCCGCGCTCGTCGTCGGGCGCGGCGTAGACTACGATCTGCGCGCCCGGCGCCAATGCGCCCACGATCTGCGTGTCGATGGCGGACTCGACGTCCTTCTCCGTTTCCTCGGCGTGCACGAGCTCGGCGTTGTCGACGCGCTTGACGACGGGCATTCGCGCGGTTACGCGTTGAGCCGTCATGCATTTCGTGAAGTCGTCCGGTTTGAACGTCCCGCGCAGCTGGATCACGCCCACGGTCTGGCCGGTGCCGTCGCCGTCCGGAAATTCGTAGCGCGCCGCGACGTCTTGCGCGGAGAGCGGCAACGTATGCCCCTGCAATGCTCCGATGGCGTGCGACCGCGGCCACTGATGGATGCCGAACGGCCCGCGCAGCATTGACGCGATCTCGCCCGGGGCGTGGAGCGACTCGGAGCGATGCCGAAAGCGGCGCTGGTCGGGAAGCTCGTAGATCGAGGCCGTCGCGCCGAAGACCTCGACCAGCTTCGCGATCGGACCGCCCAACGTGACGGAGCGCCAGTGCGTCCCGACGACGTCGACGCCCATCTTCGCGCAGTACGCCTGGAGCAGTTCGACATCGCTGGGGTCGGCGTCCGTGTCGCGCGCGAGCTCCGCTCGGCTCGCGTAGACCCGCTGCGCCGGGGGCGTCGCACCGAGCTGCCCGGCACGCGCGGCGTCGAGCTCGCCGCCCATGCGCGGACGCAGCCACGCCGTGAGCAGCGCGTCGCCGTCGGCCAATTCGGCGACCGCGATGGCACCGGGCCACACGTTGCGATGCGTGCCCGCGATCGGAACCGGATTCTGCGCGGTCATGCCCGGATTTTCGCCGCGCGCGGCTAAGAAGCTGCCCTTGGAATTATTTGGTCAGCTCTGCCGCCTCCGGCTGTATCGTGCCGACGAAGCCGATGCGCTGTGTTCCGTTGCGGATGACCTCATGGTCGCGCGCTGGATGACGCGCCGCTTTCCGCATCCCTACACGCGAGCCGATGCCGACGAGTGGATCCCGATCTCGAGATCGGCGGCGCTGTCCTTTGCCATTGAGGTCGACGGATCGCTGGCGGGAGGTATCGGCGTCGAGCGGCTCGGCGGCGAGCGTAGCGGATCGGGCCTCTTCGGCTACTGGCTCGGACGCGACTACTGGGGCCACGGCATCGGTACCGACGCCGCGCGAACGCTCTCGGATTACGCGCTTGGCGACGGCGGCCTGCGCCGGATCGAGGCGACGGTGTTCGCCCCCAACGTCGCGTCGGCTCGAGTCTTGGAGAAGTGCGGCTTCGTTTTGGAGGCGACGCTGCCCGCTTACTACGTTGATCGCAACGACGCCGTATGCGACGGGCTGCTGTATGGACGGGTCCTAGTAGACTGATGCTCCAGCGTTTGCTGTATTGTTTTGCCCTGGCGGCGCTTGCCGCGCTGCCGGCGCGCGCCGATAACGTCTCGGCGGCGCTCTCCGGCTTGAAGTACCGCGAGATCGGGCCCGCGATCAGCGGCGGACGCGCGACGGCCGTCGCGGGCAGCGATCGCGATTCGCACC
>DATDGN010000027.1:0-3485 GCA_036522095.1 Candidatus Cybelea sp.
GGCACGGCGCAGCAAATGCGCGGCCGCACGCGTGCCGAGCGTTCCGTGGTGCGGCTGCAACGCCGTGGCGAAATTGGGGCGACCCTGCGGGCGCAGGATGCCGCCGACGTCGATTTGAGCCTGGGCGGCCATTGCTGCTGACTACGCGGCGGCCCCCGGGCCGACCTCGCGCTTTCGCACGGGTCTAACCGGGCTCTAAGCGCGGGGCGCCGAATGGCGAGCGGCGATGGCCGTATTGGAGTCGCGACTCGACGGAAATTCCGTGCAATTTCGAACCAACGCGCAGCGGATGGAGCGCCTCGTTGCCGAGTTGCGCGAGCGGCTGGTCGGCGTACGCGCCGGCGGCGGCGCGGAGGCGGTGGAGAAGCATCGCCGCCGCAACAAGCTGACGGCACGCGAGCGCGTCGAGCGCCTGATCGATCCGGGCTCCGCCTTCCTGGAGCTCTCGCCGCTGGCGGCGTTCGACATGTACCGCAACGACTCGCCGTCCGCCGGGATCGTCACGGGAATCGGCACCGTGGAGACGCAGCACTGCGCAGTCGTCGCGAACGACGCGACGGTGAAGGGCGGCACGTACTACCCGATGACGGTCAAGAAACACCTGCGCGCGCAGGAGATTGCCGAGCAGAATCACCTGCCGTGCATCTACCTCGTCGATTCGGGCGGCGCGTTCTTGCCGCTGCAGGCCGACGTCTTCCCGGACCGCGACCACTTCGGGCGCATCTTTTACAATCAGGCGCGCATGTCGAGCAAGCGCATCGCGCAGATCGCAGCGGTCATGGGCTCGTGCACGGCGGGCGGAGCGTACGTCCCGGCGATGAGCGACGAGACGGTGATCGTCAAGGGGCGCGGCACGATCTTCCTCGGCGGACCGCCGCTCGTCAAGGCGGCGACCGGCGAAGAGGTGACAGCCGAAGAGCTAGGCGGCGCCGACGTCCACACGCGGATATCCGGGGTCGCGGATCACTTCGCGAACGACGACGATCAGGCGCTCGCGATGATTCGCGAGGTCGTACGAAACCTTCACCTCGAGCTTCCACGCCAGTGGGATCGCATCGAGCCGCAGCCGCCCAAATACGATCCGCGCGACATCTACGGCATCATTCCGGCGGACAGCCGCACGGGATACGACGTGCGCGAGGTCGTCGCGCGCCTCGTCGATGCGTCGGAGTTCCACGAGTTCAAGGCGCGCTACGGCACGACGCTGGTCTGCGGCTTCGCGCGCATCGAGGGACATCCCATCGGCATCCTCGCCAACAACGGCATCCTCTTCAGCGAGAGCGCGCTGAAGGGCACGCACTTCATCGAACTCTGCGCGCAGCGCGGTACGCCGCTGCTCTTCCTGCAGAACATCACTGGGTTCATGGTCGGCAAGGAGTACGAAAACCGCGGCATCGCCAAGGACGGGGCGAAGCTCGTGATGGCGGTCGCGTGCGCCGAGGTGCCAAAGTTCACGGTCATTATCGGCGGCAGTTTCGGCGCCGGCAACTACGGCATGTGCGGGCGCGCCTACGCGCCGCGTCAGCTCTGGATGTGGCCGAACGCACGCATCAGCGTGATGGGCGGCCCGCAGGCGGCCAGCGTGCTATCGACCGTTCGGGGCGAAATGACTGCCGAGGAGAAGGCCGCGTTCGAGGCGCCGATCCTGGAGAAATACGAGCACGAAGGCAGCCCGTACTATTCGACGGCGCGGCTCTGGGACGACGGCATCATCGATCCGCTCGACACGCGCCGCGTCATCGCCATTGGGCTCGATGCGGCGGCACATGCGCCGCAGCCGCGCACCCAGTTCGGCGTCTTCCGGATGTAAGGGCCTACGGGGCGCCGACGAGTACCGCCGCGGCGATCTGCACGCCGCGCCGGATGGTCCGCAGCAGCTTCGCGCCGCCCGGACTGTAGACGGTCACCGTGTCGGCATAGAGGTTCGCGACGTAGAGGTTGCCGGCAGGATCGGTCGCGAGTGAACCCGGCACGTTGATCCCGTCGGTGATCCTGCGCAGCGGCTTCGTGGCGCCGGGTGCGTACACGCTGACGAACCCGTTCTTGTATGCCTTCGAGCCAACGGGCCGATTGCCGACGTAGAGGCGTCCGGACGAATCGACCGCCAGCGCGAACGGGTGATAGACTCCGGCGGAGATGATCCGGCTCGGCGAGGACGCGCCCGGCGCAAATTCGCTCACGAATCCGCTCGGATGCCCCGCCCCGCCGAAATAGCAGTCCGCGCAATTGGCGACGTACAGGTTATCGGATCTATCCAGCAGCAGCGGGCTCGGGAAGCGTAGCCCGTTCGTAATCCGTCGCACGAAGTGCACGTGGCCGGGCGTCGCGCTCGGCGCGTACACGCTGACCTTGTGCCCGATCACGTCGGAGCCGTAGAGGTCGCCCGCCGAGTCGAAGCCCAGCGAGCAGACGCTCTTGGCACCGCGCGTGATCCGATAGTCGATGTGCGTCGAGCCGGGCGCAAAGACGTAGATCCCCGGGTAGCAGACGGCGGCGTAAAGATAACCTTGCCGGTCCGTCGCGAGCGAGCGGATGTTGTCGATGCCGTTGATGCTGCGCAGCAGCGTCAGATCACGAGCGTCGTAGACCGTGATCGAGCCCCACGAACCGTTGAAGTTTCCCGCGAAGAGATTTCCGAATCGATCGAGCGTCAGCGCCTGCGCAGCGACCTGGTCCTGCACGCTGCGCTGCGGCCGCGAGTCACCGAGTCCGTATTTCGAAATCTTGCCGCCGCCCGTGTACAGAAACGACGCGCCGGTACCGGCGAGCGGCGCGACCTGCGCCGGCGCGCCCGGCATCGCGCCGGGGTGCAGCGGTGCGCCGGAACAGGCCGCGCCGGCAAGCGCGGCCGCCGCCGTTATTCCGGCGGCAAGCGCCCGACGTAGCGTTTGAAATAATCCGGCGACTCTGTCCATTGGCCGTTCCGATAGCGCAGCACCGCGCTCGCGTTGGTCTTCGTCGGGCAGCAGAGCGGCGCCTTGGGACCGTAGTACGGGCCGCGCAGGATGACGGACTCCTTGTCCGGCGCTATCGTCGCCGTCAGCTCGCACGGATTCGCAACGGAGACAGTGGGAATCACGCTCGCGCCGGGACCGCCGGCGTACACCGCGACCGTCGCGGAGCCGCAATCCGCCGCCATCTCGTGTGACTGCACGACGAGCTGCTGCGCATGTTCCGGCGTCAGCCAAGCGGCTCCGACGATGCGCAGCTCCTGCACGGGGAACCACATGTCCGTCCCGCTGCCCTTGACCACGCGCGCCAGCGGTCCGCCGCTGGTCGGCGACTGGTAGCGCAGGCGGTACGCCTGCTGCCGCGAGCCGTAGAACGACAGATACCACTGGTAGAACTGCCGCCCGTTCGACGCGCCCAAGTGCTGCTTGCTCGCGACGGCGCGCCACTGCGCGTTGGGCGCGACGCCGTTGAAATACACGAAGGCGTTCTGCACGATCGTTCCGGGCGGCTTGGGCACCATCGGCGCATTTGTT
>DATDGN010000028.1:0-20155 GCA_036522095.1 Candidatus Cybelea sp.
CTCTCCGTCGGCGACGATATGCCGGGGGCGCTTCGTAGCGATATTGAAGGCGGTCGAGCGGAACGTGCGCACGTTGTCCGCCGCTCGCGGCTTGCCCGAGAGCAGCGCGCCGGCGAGCCCGACGACGCTGCCGGCGTTCTCGATGTCCACCGAGTACAGGTCCAGCCACCCGTCGTCGACCGCCGCGTCCGCGACCGTGACGAAGCCTCCGAAATGATTGCTGTTGGCCACCGTGACCTGAACGGTGCGCACGCGCGCGGTCGCGCCGTCGTAAGAAATCCACGCGTGAAACGGCCGAAGAAACCTGACGGCCGCGAACGCGCCGCTCAGTACCGCGAGCAATCCGAAGCGCTGCTTGTCGCGCGCCTTCTGCAGCCGCGTGAGCCGGCTGGAGACGCCGATGCTCGCCTCGCTCGCGTAGTACGCGCCGTTGACGCGCGCGACGTCGATCGCGCGCGTGCGGCGCGCAGCGATCGTTGCACACGCGCCCTCGACGTCGAACGGAATCGCGAGCGTGCGTGCAAGATCGTTGAACGTACCCAGCGGCACGAGCCCGATCGGCAGGCCGAACGTCAGCGCCGTGCCGATGGCGCGAGCGAACGTGCCGTCGCCGCCCGCGACGACGATCGCGTCGAGACCTTCCGGGCTCGACGCATGCTCGACCGCGTCGACGCCGCGCGACGCGAGCTCGCGCCGCACGTCGCCGCCGAGCGTGCGGCCGCGCCGCGAATGCGGGTTGACGACAAGGAGGACGCGCACGTTGCGGCTAGCGCTGACGCCGCAGGAGCAACCGGACGCAGATGAACGCGGAGCGCACCGCGACAAGCGCGAGCAACAGCGTGCCGACGATCATCACGAGGTAGCCGAAGTCGATGCCCGCCTGCGTCATCGAATCGACGTAGCCCACGGCCTTCGCCGAGACGGTGAGATTTTCGTAGACGCCGTGGAAAATCCACCACACGATGGCCGCGCCCGGCGCGGCCAGCGCGACGATCGTCAGATGCCGCCTCAGCTCATCGCGGTCCGTCATCGACGGCAGCTTCGCCGCCATCCCGCGACGAAACCCCCGCCGATGACATCACTCGCCCGACACCCGCGGCCGAACAATCCACTCCCCGAGTCGCCGTTCGAGGTGCTCGCGCTCTTTACTGGAGCCATGGTTGGGGCTTCGCTCTGGATCATGTCCACCGGTGCGATGATGCCGTTCTTCACGTCGGAGCTGCACCTCGGGCAGACGCAGCTCGGGCTAGTTCTTTCGGTCCAGCTCGCAGGGTCGGTCGCGATGACGTCGCTCGCCGGACTCCTCACCGACCGCTTCGGCGACAGGGCCGTCGTGTTTTGGAGCGGGACGCTCATGGGCCTCGCGCTGATCGCGGCATCGCTCGTCGAGAACTATGCGTGGCTGATCGGCTGGCTGCTCGTTTACGGGATCGGGTACGCGGCGGTCACCCCGGCGGGATGCCACGCCATCATCTTCTTTTTTCGCAAAGAGGATCGCGGCTTCGCGATGGGCATTCGGCAGTGCGGCGTTCCCATCGCCGGGACGTTAGGCTCCGTCTTGCTGCCTGCAGTCGCGCTGCATTTTCAGTATCGCGGCGCGTTGGCGGTTGCCGGACTCTTCACGGTCGTGGCGTGTTCGCTCGCGTCGCTGCTCTACCGAGAGCCGCGCGAGCTTGCGGGCGCGCGCCTCTCGGTGCGCGAGATGATCGTGGACATGCTGATGATTGCGCGCGAGCCGCGGCTCATTTTCCTCACCCTCGCCTCGATGGTGCTGATCTGCGCGCAGTTTGCGCTGATGGGATTCTTCACGCTGACGCTGGTTCACAGCGCCGGATACACTCTCGGCGTCGCGGTCGGGCTATTCACGCTCGCGCAGTTTGCGGCCATCTTCGGCCGGCTGTCCTGGGGATGGATCAGCGACCGGTTGTTCGCGGGAAGCCGAGCACTGCCGCTCGCGCTCGTCTGCGTGCTGATCGCACTCGTCGCGTTCGGGGTGGGATCGGTCGGCGCGGCGACGCCGCTTTGGATAATCGCTGCGGCGGCCGTCGCTTTGGGATTTACGGCGGAGGGGTGGCTCGGACTGAGCATCATCGGCTTCGCCGAGATCGGCGGACAGGAGCGTTCGGGCAGCGCGCTCGGCGTCGGTCTGACGTGGACGCTCTTCGCCGGGTTCGTAACGCCGATGGTCTTCGGCGCGCTGGTGGAGGCTCAGGGCTTCCCATTTGCCTGGCGCGGGCTGGCTGCGTTCGAGCTCGTCGGCATCATACCGGCGCTGCTCGCGAGCCGAACGGTAAGCCGCGCGCTCGCGGCGCAATCCTCGCCATAATTAAGTCCGGACAGCGATGAGCGCCAACACGAAAAGCGAGAAGACTACGTTCAATGCGGTCATTATGGCCTTACACCATTATCCGGGGCGGCTATCATGTCGGCTAGGGCTATCAACCTCGCCATCTCTCGAACGCGTCCTTGCAAAGATGGCCATCCGCCACGACGAAAACGCGGTCGAGGTTTTCCACGCCGATTTTGCATCCTTGCCACCCAACTCTTCTCGCAGTGTCCTTAAGCTTGGGCCTAGGCTCTATGCATGCCTCGGTAAACGCTTTTCCCGGCACAGCCCATGCCGACGTAACTGTACCAGAGCATTTCACGGGGCCCTCAGGGATGATCTCAGGTTGCTCACTGGCGGAATTGCCAACAAGCAGCCGCTCCATAATGCATTATCCCTCGACTGGGGATTTTGATTGTGCCGTCGCACGATCGCGCCAGAGTGCAACGCCCAGACCTGCCCATCCGCCTCCCAAGACTACATTGCCGATAATTGGACCGAGGAGGCCCGGCAGAATCGGCCGCAGGATAAGGATAAGAAAAAAGCCGATGAGCACCATGCTTGCCGCCATGCGCGATGGTATCCTCGTCCAGATCGTCACCGCAGCAAGCGCGAGCCATCCAAGCGTGAAGGTCCCCAGCACAGCCAAGCCGCCGATGTCAGACAAACTTAGCCCATGCGCTGCATTCAGGGCATTCAGGGTGTCGGGTGAGCGTCGTGCAAAATCTCGAATATCGAATAGCTGTGCCCATTCCATGCAAAGGAGGAGAGCACTGCCGCAAAAGGCCAGGGCAAATGCCACTGCGCCCAGCTTTCCTGCCTTCTCCGACTGTCGCAAATAAAGACCAACCGTGCCGAACTGAAGCAATATCGCGCAAACTGAGGCCAGGCTCTGCCGCCAGGCGAATACTGTTGAGGCAACGGTCTGCGCGAAGGGAACGCCGTGCGGCAACAGCGGGGTGAGGACGGAATTCAACACCACCTCCAGGACACCCGCACAGATAAGCGCCAACCCCGCAAAGCGGTCCATCGAGGATGTGTTCATTGTATTCGCCTTCTCCCTTTCCCATCAGTCTCGCAGCGGCATCTCGCCGCTGTGCAGCCGGCTTCGATCGCTCGCCCGATGCCGTACGTTTGTCAAACGAGTTTGCTCAAGCGAGCATAAACTAAATCCGGCCGAACGTCCGGGCTCCGAAGATCAGGAGCCATGACGTTATCGCGATTTCTCCGGTGAGCAGCGGCGATGTGATCGCGTCGATTGTGCTGCCATACTGTGGCGTGAGAAAGCCGCCGAAACACACGAGCAGAAACGCGAGCCCGTTGACCGCGAGCCAGATCCCGAGGAATCGCGGCAGAAAGCGCGACTTAAACACGAGGATGCCGAACGGGAACAGCCAGAGGCCGGCAAAGAGAAGGCTGGCGAGCAACTCGTAGTGATGCAGCCTGAGAAACACCATCGTCAGAGCATAGCGCTGCGCTTCTGAAAATACCGCTAAGTACGGAGCGCCCTTGACGAGGAGCAGCGCGGCTGCGTAGTTCACGACGTTGACGAAGTACAGCGGCACCTGCATGTAGGCCCCAAGAATCACCATCAGTGCCGCTTGGACCGGGTCGACGTCGTGCAGCAGCCGGTACAGAGCGAGCACGACGAAGAGCCACACGACGCCGGCTAAAATGTCGCCGGCCATAGCGAGGCGCAGAAGAAATTCGTGGGTCAGGATGGTACGCGCCGTTGCGGCGGCGTCCCCGGGCGTGATCAGCCTGTCGGGCAGGTACATCAACGTGAACAGCCCGATGACGATCGCGAGTGCGTAGAGAAGGCCGGCGACTCTTGCATCTCGGTTCCGCATGTCTGAAGAACCCCTTGACACGCCTGCTTGTTTCACTGCCCAGCGGCGTTACTGCCCAGAAAGGGACTCGAACCCCCACGGTGTTGCCACCACTGGTACCTGAAACCAGCGCGTCTACCAATTCCGCCATCTGGGCGCGGAGCAGAGCACGATTCGGGGCGGTCGGCAACGCCCCTTTGCGCCGCCGGAAACCCCGCTGCGCCGCGCGTGGTTTGGAGTGACCGAAATGGTTCTCCCCTTGATCCAGGCTGACAACGCGGCCGAGCTCGATCCGTACTCGCGCGCGGTCACCGCGGCGGCGGAGCGCGTGAGTCCAGCCGTCGTCAGCATCGAAACGCGCACGCGGAAGCGCGGCGGTGGAAACGGCAGCGGCTTCGTCTTCACGCCCGACGGCTTCGTCATCACCAATAGCCACGTGGTCCACGACGCGCAGCGCATCGGCGTGGCGCTGCTCGACGGCCGCGAGTTGCCGGCCACGCTGGTCGGCGACGATCCGCACTCCGATCTCGCCGTCCTGCGCGTCAACGCTCCCGATCTCGCCTTCGCGACGCTGGGCTACTCGAGCGCGCTGCGCCCGGGCCAGCTCGTCGTCGCCGTGGGAAACCCCTACGGCCTCGCCTACACCGTTACGGCGGGGGTCGTCAGCGCGTTGGGACGCTCGCTGCGCTCGCAATCCGGACGGCTCATGGACAACATCATCCAGACCGACGCGGCGCTCAATCCCGGTAACTCCGGCGGCCCGCTGGTCAACGCGAACGGCGCGGTCATCGGCGTCAACACCGCGGTCCTGCCGGGTCAGGGGCTCTGCTTTGCGATCGCGGTCGACACGGCCAAACACGTCGCGAGCCTGCTGATGCGCGACGGCAAGGTCCGGCGCGGCTATCTCGGCATCGCCGGACAGGACATTGTGCTCGATGCAGCCGCCGCGCGGCGCCTGCAGCTCGACGACCGCCGCGCGATCATGGTCGCCTCGATTGAGCCCGGGAGCCCGGCCGATACGGCCGGATTGAAGGCGGGCGACGTGCTGCTCGCATTTGAGGGCGAGCGGCTGCCGGGAGTGGACACCCTTCACAAGATCCTGACCAGCATCGACCTCAGCCGGCCGTATAAGCTGGACTTCGCGCGCAAGAGCGAGCGCCTCTCGCGCATCGTTCTGCCGGTAGAGTCGCGCGACTAAAGTGTCGAATCACCCCCGCCCATGATCCGCAGGCTGCTGCCGATTCTCGGCATCACGTTCATAGATATCGTCGGCTTCAGCATGCTGATCCCGATGCTGCCGTACTTCGTGACGCACTTTGGGGCGTCGGCCTACGTCGTGGGTCTGCTGATGGCGACGTTCTCGTTCTGTCAGTTCGTCTCGGCGCCGCTGTGGGGCAACTTCTCCGACCGGATCGGCCGAAAGATGGTGCTGATCGTCAGCCAGATCGGTGCGACCATCGGCTGGGCCATGCTGGGCCTCGCACCGGGAATCGCGTCGGCGCTCGCCGTCGCGCCCATCGGCGTCGTGTTCGCGGCGCGGGTCCTCGAGGGAGTGTCCGGCGGGAACATCAGCATCACGCAGGCGTACGTCGCGGACCTCGTCACGCCGCACGAGCGTGCGCGCGCCTTCGGGCTGATCGGCGCGATGTTCGGGGCGGGCATGGTCTTCGGCCCGTTCGGTGGCGGCCTGCTCTACGCGCGCTTCGGCTTCGCGACGCCGTTCTTGGTGGCGGCCGCGCTGCAGCTCGTCACGCTGGTGCTCACGATCACGATGCTGCCCGAGTCGCGCACGCGCGATAAGGACGAGGAGCGCGTCGGCATGAGCGCATTCGTCAAAAGCTTCCGCAAGCCGCGGCTCGCCCGGCTCCTCGTGCAGAAGTTCGCGATCGCGCTCGCGCTGTACGGCTGGTTCGCGGTGTTCGCGCTGTACCTCGCGCGCCAGCTCGGGTTCGCGCTCGCGCAAACCGACTATCTCTTCTCGATCTTCGCCGTCTTCAACGTCATCATGAACGCCGTCGTCGTCGGGCGCGTCTCGGCGCGTCTCGGCGACCGCGTCATGTCCAACGTTGGGCTCGTCTCGCTCGTGGCCGGCTTCGCGCTCGTTCCCTTCGTTCACAACCTCGCCTCACTCTCGGTAAATATGCTGCTCTTCGCGTTCGGGATGGCACTGACCAACACGGGCATCACCGCGCTGATCAGCAACGCCGCCTCGGATCGCGAGCAGGGGACGGTTCTCGGAACGAGCTCGTCGCTCGATTCGCTCTCGGGAATCCTCGCGCCGCCGGTCTCGACCGGCCTGCTGAGCGCCTACGGCTCGCGCTACGCCGGCATGGAATCGTTCACGCTGGCCGCGATCGCGCTCGGCCTCGGCCTGCGCAACGCGCGCGGCGAACGAGAATACGCGCCGGCCGAACCCGAGGCGCCGCTGAGCGTAGCCTGCGACGCCGAAACGGTGAAGATCGTCCAGGGCTAGGCGGCGGTCGTCTTGCGGCGGCGCGTCGAGGCCGGCTTCTCCGCGCCGCGGCGCTTCTTGCTCTCCTCGAGGCTCTGCGCCAACACGTCCATGAGATTGACGACCTTGGCTCGCGCGGGCGCCTTCTGCGGCTTGGGCAGCTCCTTGCCCGCGGCGCGCGCCTCGATCATCGTCATCACCTGGTCGTAGTAGTTGTTCTTGAACTTCTCCGGCTCGAACTCGTCGACGCTCATAGTGTCGATGAGCATACGCGCCATCTTCATCTCTTGGTCGGGGAGCTTCTCCCGGCCCGGCAGCTCCAGTGTGCCGGCCTCGACGATCTCGTTCGCCCAGTGCATGAGCTCGAGCACGAGCGCGTCTTCGCTCGGCTTGACCGCGGCGATGTACTCTTTTGTACGAATGACTACGCGCGCGATCGCGACGCGGTTCGTCGTGGCCAGCGCCTCACGCAGGAGCGCGTACGCATGGCGTCCCTGTTTGGTCGGCTCGAGATAGTATGGCTTGTCGAAGAACATCGGGTTGATCTTGTCGAGCTCGACGAACTCGACGATGTCCACCGACTGCGTCGCCTCGGGATTGACGGCCTTGAAGTCCTCGTCGGTAATCAGGACGTACTCGCCCTTCTCGAACTCGTAGCCCTTGACGATCTCGTCCCACGGCACGGGCTTGCCGTCGACGCTGCAGATGCGCTCGTACTTGATGCGCCCTTCGTCCTTGGCATGCAGCAGATTGAAGGAGAGGTCGTCCGACTTCACCGCCGTGAAGAGCTTGACCGGAATCGTAACGAGGCCGAAGTTTATCGCCCCTGACCAAATTGCGTGCGCCATAGGTGGATTATTCTACCCAAGGCGCATGTCCGCGTCTATCCCGGCTCCGACCAAAGTCGCTGGGCCTTGCCCAAGGCCCCTTCGAGGCGCTGCTTCTTCCAGTGCGCGCCGCCCCACAAGTCGCCCTCGCGCTCGAACCGTTTGGGCGCCGTTCGGATGGTCATCTTTGCGAACTCGTCCGCGGGGGCCGTCACAGTGCGGCGGCGCGCAAACGCCTCGACCTCGGACCAATGCAACGGCGTCGAGACCGGCGCGCCGTCGCGCGCCCGGACCGAGTAGGGCGCGACGATCGTCTTACCCAGACCGACCTGCACGTAGTCGAGATAGACGGCGGCTTGCGGCCGCTTCGCGACCGTCCTCTGCAGCGTGACGCGATCGCCGAGCCGCTGCGCGGCCTGGCGCGCTGCGATCTCCACGAAGAGTTTCGCGGTGTCGTAGGAGTAGCCGGAGCGCAGCGGCAGCACGACGTGCACGCCGTATCCACCGGTCGTCTTGACCAGCGGCTTCAGGCCGATCTCGCCCAGCAGATCGCGCACGCCGAGCGCCACTTCTGCCAGCGTCCGCAGCGTGCACTCCTCTCCCGGATCGAGATCGAAGATCACGAAATCCGGCTCGTCCAGCGCGGGAACGCGCGAAGTCCAGACGTGCAGCACGATCGTGGCGAGGTTGGCCAGCAAGACGAGCGTCGGCAGATCGTCGCACAACACGAATGTGATCTGACTGCGCGATCCACTCGGGGTGGGTACGGTCACGCGCTCGACCCATTCCGGAATGCCGCGCGGGATCTGCTTCTCGAAGAACGCCGCGCCCTCGATGCCGTTCGGATAGCGCTGCAGCGTGAGCGGCCGCCCCTTTAGATGCGGAAGCGCGTACGGCGCGACGCGCTCGTAGTAGTCGATCAGATCGCCCTTCGTGTACTTGTCGGCCGGCCACAGGATCTTGTCGAGGTTCGAGAGCGAGAGCTGGCGCGACCCTACCCGCCGGGTCACGCGCGGGGGCGCCACTACACGTGCTCCGGAATCTCGGCGACGACGTCGCGCGCGGGCTTGTCCTGACGAAGCCCGAGATAGGCCGGCTGACGCAGATAGCCGTCGCGCGTCCATTCCGAGAAGCGTACCTCGACGACCAGCTCGGGCGACGTCCAGTGCGGTCGCGGGCGCACGTCGACGTCGTTGACGAACGGCGAGGTCTTGCGCTCCAGCTTGCGCAGCCGGGCGGAAAGCTCGCTCAAGAGCTTGGTGCTAAACCCCGTGCCGACCGATCCGACGTAGCGCAGCTTGCCCTTCTGATACACGCCGAGCAGCAGCGCTCCGAAGCCCTTGCGGCTGCCCTTCGGATCCGTCCAGCCGCCGACCACGAACTCTTGCTCGTGACCGGTCTTGATCTTCACCCAGTCGCGGCTGCGCCGCTCCTGGTACGTCGAGGTGCGCTTCTTGCCGATGATCCCCTCGAGCCCGCGCTTGCGCGCGTTCTCGAACAGCGCCTTGCCGCGTTCGACGACGTGCTTGGAGTACAACACCAGTCCGTCGTTGCGAATCAGTCGCTCGAGCCGTGCCTTGCGTTCCTCGAGCGGCTTCGAACGCAGGTCCGTGCCGTCTGCGTAGAGCAGGTCGAAGGCCACGTAGGTGAGCCCCGCCGGTTTCTTCTGCGACTCCTGCAGGCGCTGAAACGACGAGCGCCCGAGCGAGTCGAGGCTCACGATCTCGCCGTCGACCATGACCGGAACGCTCGCGAAGGCGGTCGCCAGCTCCGCCAGATCGGGGAAGCGCGCGAGCATGTCCAGCCCGTTGCGCGACACGAGCGACAGCTTCGCGTCCACGGTGCAGAGCGCGCGATAGCCGTCCCATTTGATCTCGAAGAGCCACTCCAGATCGTCGAACGGTTGGTCGACGAGCGTCGCGAGCATGAGCGCCTTAGGATGGGGCAGCGGATCGCGCTTGACGCTCGAGCGGCGGCGGCTCGCCGTCGCATGCCGCGCCGTGGGCTTCGACTGCCACGTCGGGGCGCGCTTGTCCGCGGCGATATCGGCGAGTGTCTTTCCGCTCTTTACCGACTCCGGATGCTTCGCGGGATCGTACTTCGGATCGGCGTGCTCGTCGCGATCCTTGATGAGCAGCCACGGCTCGCCGCTCTCGCCCTCGCGCGCCTTGATCTTCACGAGCGCGAACACGCCGTGCAGCTTCTTCCCGTTCAAAATGAATTTGATCTTGCCGCCGGCGATCTCCGCGGCCGGGTCGTCGCCCTCGGCCAGCTTGTATGTACCGCGATCCCACACGATGACGCTGCCGGCGCCGTACTGCCCCGTCGGGATGTTGCCCTCGAAGTCGCGATAGTCGAGCGGATGATCCTCGACGTGCATCGCGAGGCGCCGGTCCCCCGGAACGAGCGTCGGCCCCTTGGGTACGGCCCACGAGGCCAGCACGCCGTCGGCCTCCAAGCGGAAGTCGTAATGCAGGCGCGTCGCCCGGTGCATCTGCACGACGAAGCGCAGCTTGCCGCGGCCCGCAGCGCGCGCGGCTTTAGCCTTGCGGAGGCCGCTCGGCTCGGGCGTCTGCGAGAAGTCGCGTTTGCGGTGGTAGGGCTCCAGCGAACCCGGGCGCGATGAGGTCTGCTTGGCCGCCATCGTCGTTGGCCTTCGACGGCTCGCCGCGGTACTCTTAGAATCGCGATGATCTACAACGTTGCCGGCGTGGTGCTCGCGCTCGGCGTATCCGCGATCGCGTGGCGGCGCAGCCGCCGTGCCGGCGGATTCTACGACCGCGAGGTCTACGCAATGCAACCGGCGACGCATCGCCGCTACGCGATCGCCAGCTTAGCGTTCGCCGCCTTCTTCGCGGCCGCGTATGCCGCCCATTCGCCGGCGGCAGGCATCGCCGGCCTCGCGCTGTATGCGTTGATCGCGGTGCTCTATGCCGCGTCGTTTCTCCAGGGAGCCCACGATCGAGATGAGTGAATTTCGTTTCTCGCCGCGACCCAACCGCGCCGGCGAAATCGGCTGGATGCCGTGGGGCGAGCATGCGTTCGCGCGCGCGGCGGCGGAAGACAAACCGATCCTGCTCTCGATCTCGGCCGTGTGGTGCCACTGGTGTCACGTGATGGACGAGACGTCGTATTCCGACTCGGGCGTCATCGACGCGATCAAACGCAGCTATGTGCCCGTGCGAGTCGACAACGACCGCCGTCCCGACATCAACGCGCGCTACAACATGGGTGGCTGGCCGACGACCGCGTTCCTCGCGCCGGACGGAACGGCGCTCACGGGCGCGACCTATCTCCCACCGCAACAGATGCGCAACGCGCTCGAGGAGGTCGCGCGCTTCTACGCCGAGCGCAAGGACGAGGTCGCAGCGCGCGCCTCCGAGATGCGCGCGCGCCATCCGCGCGCCGCTACATCCGGCGAGGAGTTGAGCGACGCGCCCATCGCCGCGCTGATCGACACGCTGCGTGCGACGTTCGACGAGGAATTCGGCGGATTCGGTGACGCACCGAAGTTCCCGCAGCCCGACGTACACGAGTTTCTGCTCAGCGAGTGGCGGCGCAGCGGCGCACAGGATATTTACGACATGGTCGCGCGCACGATGCTCGGGATGGCGCGCGGCGGCACGTACGATCACGTCGAGGGTGGCTTCTTCCGGTATTCCACCACGCGCGAATGGAGCGTTCCCCACTTTGAGAAGATGGCCGAGGATCACGCCGGACTGCTGCGCGTCCTCGCCGGCCTCGTGACCTTCGCGCCGACCGCAGAGTTCCACACGACGCTCGTCTCCGCGCTGGGCTTCGTCCGCACGGTCCTGTTCGACCCGCAGACCGGATTCTTCGCGGGGAGTCAAGACGCCGACGAAAGCTACTTCGCGCTTCCGCCCGATGCGCGCCGCGAACGCAGGGCGCCGTACGTCGATCGAACGTCATACACGAACTGGACGTGCGCGCTGGCGGGGGCGCTCTGCCTCGCGGCGCAGGCGCTCGACGACGACGCGCTGCTGGCGCTAGCACAGCGGACGCTCGACAACGTCCACGATCGCCTCATCGACGCGGACGGCCTCGCGTATCACGTGCTGCAGCCGGGCGGCGAGCCGGAGGTGCGCAGCCTGCTCACCGACCAGGTCGCCTACGCGCGCGCGCTGCTCGACGCGTACGAGACGACCGGAGCGGCGCGGTTTATCGATCGAGCGCAATCGCTCTGCGATTCGGTCATTGAGCGCTTCGCCGCGGAGGACGGCGGTTTCTACGACCGCGTCCCCACGCCCGACGCGTTGGGACGGCTCGCGCTGACCGATCGTCCGATCGGCGACAACGGCGCGTTTGCCGAGGTCTTGCTGCGCCTGGCCGCGCTGACGGAGTCGCCGGGCTACCGCGACCGCGCCGAATCGATCTTGCGCGTCTATGCGGCGACGTCTGAGTCGGCCGGCCCGTTCGCGGCGACGTATGCGCGCGCGCTGCGGAGATATCTCTCCTCGGAGGTCACCGTTCGCATCGCCGGCGCTCCCGCGCAGACCGCGGCATTTCGGGAGGCGGCACGACGGCTACCGACCCCGTTCGTGGCGATTCGGACGCTTCCGGCGGAGGACGGCGCCGTAGCCGCGTACGTATGCAAGGGCCAAACGTGCGGGCCGCCCGCCCGCGCGCCCGGCGCGCTGCGCGCCGCCTACGACGCGTTAACGAGCCTAGGTGCGGACGTAGCTTAGCCAGTACCAGCAGCCCCACAGCCCCGCGGCGCACGAGTACGCGATCAGCACGCGCGCCCACGCGGCGATGCGTTCGCGCGCCGCGAACAGCATGAGCGCGACGAGGAACGGCTCGAAGTCGAGCGCGTGACGCATGCCGAACTGCGCGTAACCGTTGACGTAATACAGGAAGTTCGGGGCGGCTGTCAGCAGCGTCGCGGCCCACAGCGCGATCACCCAGCGCAGCGGCGTCCGCGCGAAGAACGCCAGGACGAGCGCCGGCGACGTCCAGGTGAGCGCGACGCCCGAGTACTCGGGGCGCAGCCCGGGAAACTCAGGCACCTGGATCGGCGCCTGCACGAAGAACGACCACAGCTGATACGGCAGATACTCGAAGCGAAACGGCGATCCGGTCGGCATCCCGGCGTCGTCCTGGTGATACCACGTCGTGTAGCCGATGTCGTTCCACACGCCCCAGCGCGCGAAGTTGTACCACACCCAGAGCACTGCCACGCCCGCCAGAACGCCGCCGAACGACGATAGCGCCACCATCCGTCGCCCGTGACTTGAGCCTGTCCTGAGCTTGTCGAAGGGCCAGAGTAAGTACGCGTAGACCGGGACCGCCAACGCCATCGAGAAGCGCGACTCGAACGCGCAGGCGGCGAACAGCGCGACGAGCCAGCCGCGCCGCTTGCCGGCGAGCTCGACGAGCGCGAGCATCGTAAAACACACGGCACTGACGTGCGCGAGGAACCACACGTCGCCCAGGATGCCGCACCATAAGAGGTCCGTGCCGGCCAGCAAGAACGCGCAGATCCAGGCGATGCTCGAGCGCCGGACGCGCAAGCGCTCGCCCAGCTCCCACGCGGCGCCGACCGCGATCCCGGTCAGCACGAGTGCGAGGATCGTCTGATTCGTGTGCACCCCGAAGATCGCGACCAACGGCAGCAGCAGCAGCGCCGGGAGCGGCGCCTCGATCACGTAGTAGCGGCCACCGTACGGAAGCGCGTCGATGTAGGCGCCGGGCCAATCGATCCACGCGTGTCCGCGCAGCAGCGCCTCCGCCAGCAGAACGAAATTGTTGTATGGGGTCGGATGGAGTCGCGAGATCAGCGCCGTCACGACGAACGCGACGAGGCTGGCGAGAACTGCGGGCTTGATCCGCGGCGTCACACCGATGGCGAAGTCGCGCGCGGAAGCGGCTCGGGCGGCTGGAACGTCGAGGGCGGAAGGCTGGTCGGGAACCGGTAATCGCTCCAGGTGATCAGCTCGCGAGCCGGCTTGCCTTTCACGCGCGCCTGCGCGACCGCCGCGACCGGCATCCAGTACTTACCGAAGGGCGCGAACTCGATGTTCGCGGTTCCCTGCGCGTCGGCGCCGCTCGTGTGAAAGTGCACGGCCCGCGGAAGAAAGTTCTCGCCGTCGATCGTCAGCCGATCGATCCACGCGCCGGATGGCCGGCTCAGCGGAGTGGCGTCGTAGACGTAGTCCAGATGCCGTCCGTCGCGCGTCGTGCCCAGGAACAGCAACTGAGACGTATCCGGACGCGGCGCGAACCGGCCGACGGCGTAGCGGTCGGCGCGATGCGAGAAGCGCACGATCTTGCGGCGCAGCGTCATGCCGTCGACCCACACGGTTTCGTCGCGCACGGAAGTTCCGCTGCGATAGACGCGATGGCGCTGCTCGATGTTGCTCGGCCCGACCTGCGAGACGGTGTACGAATACACGACCACCTTCGGCGGCACGACGTTCGCGACGGCCAGCACGTAACGCTGCAGGACGTACTGCGAGTCGAGCTGCGCCGGGACGGCGCCGATCGAGAAGACGAGCGCAAGAACGGCGGCGCGACGCGTCATGCGAAGACGGCGTCGCGAATCGCGCGCAGCGCGGCCTCCGCGCCGCCCGCGTCGGTCCCGCCGCCCTGCGCCTGCGCGGCCTGGCCGCCGCCTTTGCCGGAGACCAGCGGCGCCGCCAGCTTGACGAGATTGCCGGCGTGCACGCCGGCCTTCACGAGATCGTCGCTCGCGCTCACGAGCAGGCTGACGCGGCCGTTGTCGACGCCGGCCAACGCAACGACGCCGCTGCGCAACCGCGCGCGGATCGCGCTGCCGAGATGGCGCAGCGCCTCGCCGTCGGCCTCTTGGACGACTGCGCCGACGAACGCCCGATCGCCGCTGCGCTGAGCGTTGTCGACGTACGACTTCGCGTCGGCTGCCGCGAGCTTGGCCCGCAGCTGCCCGAGCGCGGCCTGCAGGTCTTTGACGTCGCGCTGCATCTTCTCGACGCGATCGCTCAGCTCGTCGGGCGCCGAAGCCAGCGACGAGGCGAGCGTCCCGATCAGGTCGGACTGCTTATTAGCGTACTCTTCCGCCGCCTCGGACACGCACGACTCGATTCGCCGAATACCGCTGCCGATCGAGAACTCGGAGAGGATCACGAACATGCCGAGCTCGCCGGTGGTGTGCGAGTGCGTACCCCCGCAGAATTCGATGGACGGCCCGGCCTGCACGACGCGGATCAGGTCGCCGTACTTCTCGCCGGCCATCCAGATCGCGCCGGTCTTCTTGGCCTCCTCGAGCGGGAGCACGCGCGTGACGAGGTGCGAATCGTCGCGGATCATCTCGTTCACGCGATGCGCGACGTCGCGCTTCTGCTCGGCGGTTAGCGCGCCGCCGGGCCAGCGAAAGTCGAAGCGCATGCGGTCGATGCCGACCCACGAACCCGCCTGATTGACGTCTTCGCCGAGCACGTCCTTGAGCGCGCGCTGCAGCAAGTGCGCCGAGGTGTGATGGCGGCGAATCTCGCGCCGCCAGTATGCGGAGACGCTCGTGCGCACGCGCTCGCCGACCGCGATCATCCCTTCGAGCAGGACGCCGTGGTGCGCGATCGCGTCGCCCATGTACTGCGCGTCGCGCACCTCGAAACGCGCCGGCGTGGCGCCAACCGACGTAATCGACCCGCGGTCGCCGATTTGCCCGCCGCGCTCGGCGTAGAACGACGTGCGGTTCAGGATGAGCGTGCCTTCCTCGCCGGCGGCCAGCGACGGCGTCGTCGCTCCGCCGCGGAGCACGGCCACGACCTCTCCGTCGGACTCCAAGCCTTCGTCGTAGCCGGTGAACTCGCTGCGCATCGCCGGCAGGTCCGAGACCTCGACCACGTCGCGCTTCGCCGCCGCGTCGCGGCGCGCGCGCTCACGCTGTTCCGCCATGAGCCGGTCGAAGCCGAGCGTGTCGACGGTCGCTCCGCGCTCCGCGGCGATCTCGCGCGTGAGCTCCAGCGGAAATCCGTAGGTGTCGTGCAGCAGAAAGGCCTGCTCGCCGTCGATCACGTGTTCGGATCGCGCGAGCGCCTCGTCGATCACACGATCGAGCATCGCCATGCCGCGCTCGAGCGTACGATCGAAGGTCTGCTCCTCGAGCCGCAGCGCGGCGACGATGCGCGGCGCGCTCTCGCGCAGCTCTGGATAGCCCGGCTCGAGCGAACGCACGACCGCCGGCACGAGCCCCGCGAGAAAGCCGTCCGGATATCCGAGCAGCTTGCCGTTGCGGATCGCCCGGCGGATCAAAAAGCGCAGGACGAAGCCGCGATCGGTGTTGGACGGATAGATGCCGTCGTTGATCAGGAACGTCGCCGCGCGCAGGTGGTCGGCGATGATGTTGCGGCGCGCCCGCTGCTCCGGCTCGGACAGCGATGTGCGCCCGACCGGCGGCTGCGCGGCCACGAGATCGGTGAACAGATCCGTCTCGTACATGGACGCAACGCCGTTGCAGACGGCCAGCATCCGTTCGAGACCGGCGCCCGTGTCGATCGCCTTACGCGGAAGCTCCGTCAGCTGGCCGTCCGCGCCACGGTTGTACTGCTGGAAGACGATGTTCCAGACCTCGACGTAGCGGTCGCCGAGATTCGGACCCGTGTCGTCCGGTCCTCTCGCGCGCTCCGCGCCCGTGTCGTAGAAGATCTCGGTGCACGGACCGCACGGGCCCGTCGCACCCATCGTCCAGAAATTCTCTTCGTCGAAGCGCGTCACACGCGACGGATCCAGCCCGATCTCGTCGATCCAAATTCGCTCGGCCTCGTCGTCGCCCGTGTGCACCGTGACGTACAGGCGGCGCGGATCGAGCCGCAGCACTTGCGTGACGAACTCCCACGCCCACTCAGTCGCCTCGCGCTTGTAATAGTCCCCGAAGCTGAAGTTGCCGAGCATCTCGAGGAACGTGCCGTGCCGCCCGGTACGTCCAACGCTCTCGATGTCGCTCTTCGCGCCCGCCACGCGCAGGCAACGCTGCACCGTGACGACTCGTGGCGCCGGCGCCGGTTGTTCGCCGAGAAAGACCGGCACGAACTGCTCCATCCCGGCGATCGTGAAGAGCGTCGTCGACATCTCGTGCGGAACCAACGTCGCTGGCGGAAGCAGCTTGTGCTGCTTCCCGACAAAGAAATCGATCCACGCCTGCCTGAGTTCTTGGCTCTTCACGCTGCTATTGTACGACGCGCTTCCCACGAAGGCCGCCCCGCGCGACATGACGCTTCGGAACCGCTCGTCGCTCCGCCATCCGGGCTCCGCTCCTGCTGCTCCGCCTCCTCGCTCCCGCCCTCCATGGCTCCGCTCGTCGGTCGGAGCTTCCTCGGCATCACGTCGCGCGCGGCGACCTTCGTCGCAGGCGCGCTATTCGGCGAGAACGGCGCGCAGTTTCTCCAAAGCTTTTGCCTGCAGGCGGGAGACGTGCATCTGGGATACGTTGAGGCGCTTGGCGATTTCCGTTTGCGAGACCGATTCGTAGAAGCGCAGGTAGATGATGACGCGCTCGCGTCCGGTGAGCACGCGGAACGCGCGCTCGAGGTTGGCGCGGTCTTCGAGCAGCTCGAGTCCGGCGTCGGAAACGCCGACGGTATCCGCGAGGGTCTGCGACTTTTTGTCGGCCTCGCCCGAGACCTCGCTATCCAGCGACAGGAGGTTGTAGGCCTGGCCGAGTTCCTGCGCCTCGAGGATCTCGTCTTCGCCGGCGTTCAAGTGCGCGGCCAGTTCCGCCACCGTGGGGCTGCGCCCGAGCTCGATCGCCAGCTTGTCGCTCGCGCGATTGACTGCGAGGTTGAGCTCTTGCAGGCGCCGCGGCACCTTGACGGCCCAGCCTTTATCCCGAAAGTAGCGCTTGATCTCGCCGACGATCGTCGGCGTGGCGTAGGTCGTGAACTCGACGCCGCGCTCCAGGTCGAAGCGATCGATGGCCTTGAGCAGCCCGACCGTGCCGACTTGCACCAAGTCGTCGAGCGGCTCGCCGCGATTCGCGAACCGTACCGCGAGGAACCGAACCAAATTGAGATGCACGACGATGAGCTCGTCGCGCACGCGGTCGTACTCGGAATCGGGGGGTTCCGGCCGCTCGGAGTGCCGCCGGCGAGTGCGGATGAGCTTCTTAAAGAGCGCGCGCGTCCGCTCTCGGTCGGGGCGCGCGTCGTCGCGTTCGGTCAGTGTGCGGCTAACCTCTTCACCATCAGCAAGTCGGTCCCCAATTGCGGGTGCACGTCGTAGCTCACCTCATCCATCAGAGTCCGAATGAGAAAGACGCCGAGCCCGGCGATGCGAGCCTCGTCGAAATCCATGCTCCGGCCGTCCGCTGCCTCGACGCCGTGCCGGCCGCTGTCGTGCACGCGCACGCGAAGGGAGTCGGACAGAGCCTCGCAGGTCAACTGGATGAACTCGCCGTGACTCTCGTGTTGGATCACGGCCGTGCACGCCTCGGCGACGGCCAGCTTCACGTCCTCGATCTCTTCGATCGAGAAACTCAACCGGTTCGCCACGGTGGCGGCCGCCAGACGCGCAAGCGCGACCCATTCGGGCCGCGCCGGAATCCGCAGCTCGACGAGCTCCGGAATCGCATGCTGGACGGGCTGATTCATACCAGGGCTTTCATCGCGGAATTCTCGCTATCGAAGATGCCGAAGATCTTGACCAGTCCCGTGATGTCGAAGATTTTCTTGATCTGAGGGTTGGTGCAGACCAGGTTAACCGAGCCTCCATGCTCGCGGACGCGCTTGAGACCGCCGATCAACACGCCCAGGCCGGTCGAATCGATGTACCGCACCTTTTCGAGATTGATGATCAGGTGATACACGCCGCGGTCTATCAAGTCCCCGATCGCGTCCTTGACCTTCGGCGACGTGTAGACGTCGATCTCACCGCTCAGATCGACGACATAACAATCACCCGGCACTTCGCGTACGTTTACCTTGATGTCCAACTTGCTACTCCTCGGCTTTCCGTTGGAGGTCGTCGGCGGTCTGCTCCGCCGTCGCGCGGCCTTCGGCGACGGCGGCGTCGATATTGGCTCGGGCACTCTCGACGACTTGCCGTCCTCGCTCGTAGAGCTCGGATACGCTCGACTGCCATTGCGACGTGACATCGCTAACCTTTCCTCTCAAGTCGTCCGTTGCACCCATCGCAAAGTTGCTCGCCTCGCGCGCCTTGCCGGCGAGACGATCGCGAGTCTCTTCCTGCGCGAGCAGGACTGCCGCGGCACCGCCAACGACGGCACCGATAAGAAAACCGGCGAAGAATCCTCCGCCTCCGCCATTACCCTTACCCATGCTAACTACTCCCTAGCTTCTCTTATCTGTTCCCGTAAGCAAACGCCGTAAACCCGCGGTCACGCCACCGAGGGTCGCACCGACGTTCACGATGGCCGGCACGACGGCGCTCTTGGTCAGGTCGGCCGTCCGCGAGAGCGAACCGGCGGTATCCTCCAGGGACTTCGTCACGCCGTCGACGTGCGCCAGCGTGCTGCGCACGGGCGCGCTGACGTTCTCCAGTTGCCGGTCGACCTCGTCCAGCGTCACCCGCAGGCGGCGCAGCGTCTTCGCCAGCGCCAGCATCCCGACGAGGACACCGATCCCAACCAACAGGGCGCCGACTCCGGCGAATACGTCGAGAATCAGGCTCCCCCACTCGGTACTGCTCAAGCTTTTGCCTCCAGCCGCGCGCGGTTCGTCTCGAGTCTACCCATTCCCCCGGAGCCGCCCGATCAACCCCGGTAAGACCGCGATGGTCCGTTCGACTTCCATGGGCGTCGTCGCCGACCCCAGTGAGAACCGGATCGCTCCCTCGGTCCAGGCCGGGTCGAGGGCGAGGGCGCCCAGGACGTGGCTCGGCTCGAGGGTGCCGGAGGTACAGGCGCTGCCCGCCGAGACCGCAATCCCGGCGAGGTCCAGGGCGATGAGCAGCGCGTCGGAATCGACACTCGCGAAGCTCACGTTGGCGATGTTGGCCGACCTCGGCCCCGCGGCTCCGTTGACGCGCACGTCTGGCACGGTCGAGCAGATGCCCTCTTCGAGGCGTTCGCGCAGCGCGGCGACCCGCGGTCCCTTCTCGGCGCGCTCGGCCGCGGCCAACTCCAGCGCGGCGGCCAATCCGGCGGCGCCCGCGACGTTTTCGGTGCCGGCGCGCCGGCCCGACTCCTGGCCGCCGCCGTGAACGAGCGGCGTCACGGCGGTGCCGTCGCGCACGTAGAGCACGCCGACGCCCTTCGGCCCACCGAACTTATGCGCCGAAAGCGAGAGCAGATCCACGCCCAGCTCGCGTACGTCAATCGGCAGCCAGCTGGGCGCTTGAATTGCATCGCAATGGAAGAGGACACCGCGCTGGCGCGCGATGCGCGCGAGGTCCGTTATCGGCTGCACGGTGCCGATCTCATTGTTAACGTACATTATCGACGCGAGCAATGTGTCGGAGCGCAGCGCCTGCGCAAACGTCTCCGGCCGTACCGTTCCGTCGGATTCGACGCGCAGCAGCGTCGTATCGAATCCCTCGCTTTTTAGTTGCTCGAGCGCGGCGAGTACCGCATGATGCTCGATCGCGCTGGCGATGACGTGCGCAGGTCGCCGAAACGCCCGAGCGACTCCTAGTATTGCCTGGTTGTCCGACTCGGTTCCGCTGCCGGTGAAGACGATCTCGCCGCGCTTGGCGCCGAGCGCTGCGGCCACGCAGTCGCGCGCGCCGTCCAGCACGGCGCGCGCTCGGCGTCCCTCGGCATGCAGGGAAC